>NZ_JBALOV010000023.1:122843-143454 GCF_036965045.1 Bacillus sp. JJ1533
GACAAGAGTAGAGGTGACCCCATGAGAGCTGTCCAAAAGCGAGGGTGATATGGACAAAAAGAGTGGTGAACCTGCGAGAGTTGTCCAAAAGTGAGGATGATATGGACAAGAGTAGCGCAGAACCCCTGATAGCTGTCCAAAACCTAATTTCATCAGAAGTTCCAGAAATAGGTTCAAGCCTAGACAGACACTTTTCTTAAGAGATGTAATAAATTATAGAAATGTTATGTAAATGTTATATAATATAAACGCGTTAATGTTAAAATAAAGGGTATATTGATTTTTTAGGAGGAAGCTTATGAAAGTCAAACTAGGCTTGCTATACGGAGGGAAATCAGCTGAGCATAAGGTTTCCTTGCAAACCGCATTAGCTGTAATTAAAGCGTTAGATCACTCAAAATATGATATTCATCCCATTTATATATCGGAAGAAGGCGAATGGATTCGCGGAAGCCAATTAACTGGACCTGTCGATGACGTGAAGAAACTAGTTTTAAAAGAAGCCGGTACCCCGATTTCACCAGTTTCTTTGAATGCAGAGCTTTTCCCTGCAGAGTCATCAAAACAAGACGAAACAATTGATGTAGTGTTCCCATTATTACATGGACCAAACGGAGAGGACGGAACTGTTCAAGGGCTACTTGAGCTTGTAAATATTCCGTATATCGGTAACGGTGTGCTTGCTTCATCTGCAGGTATGGACAAAGTCATCATGAAAAATATCTTCGGCCAAGCTGGACTGCTTCAAGCAAAGTATGTGTCATATATTCGAAATGAATGGAAGCAAAATCCGGATGAAGCCTATGCAAAGGTGGAGGAATTACTTGGTTATCCATGCTTTGTAAAGCCTGCAAACCTTGGTTCAAGCGTTGGAATCAGCAAAGCGACAAACCGTGAAAGCCTCGAAAAAGCATTTGAAGAAGCATTCATGTTTGACCGTAAAGTCATCATTGAAGAGGCTATCATTGGTCGTGAAATCGAAATCGGTGTCCTTGGGAATGACAACCCAAGCTGTTCCGTTGTAGGTGAAATTGTACCTAAGAAAGATTTTTACGATTATAAAGCAAAATATGAAGATGGCGATACAGCCCTCATTATTCCTGCTGATATTACAGATGAACAATATGAAACCGTCAAAACAGAGGCAATTAAAGCATTCAAGGCCCTTGATTGCTCAGGTTTAGTAAGAGCTGATTTCTTCTTAACGAAAGAAGGAGAAGTCGTCATTAATGAGGTCAACACAATGCCTGGATTTACACCTTTTAGCATGTTCCCATTATTATGGCAGGAGGCTGGTGTCAGCTATCCGGAGCTTATTGAAAAATTAGTAGAACTTGCAATTGAGCGTCATACGGAAAAACAATCAATCAAGTACACCATCTAAAACCAAGAAACACTATTCTTCCATCTGAATAGTGTTTCTTTATGAAAAGGGGAGAACCTTGTGATAAAAAAGAGTTTAGCTCAAATTGAACAAATGGCAAAAGGTGAGAAGCTTGCCCCACAACACAAAACTGTCGTAATCGAAGGTGTATCCATTGACACAAGAACCATCACACCAGGAAATCTGTACATACCGATCATCGGAGACACCTTTAATGGACATCAATTTGTGGAGGCTGCAATTGAAAACGGAGCAGCAGCTGTACTGTGGGGAATTGATCAGCCAAATCCGCCAAAGCAAGTCCCGGTTATTTATGTACATGACACATTAGAGGCTCTTCAAACACTGGCAAAAAGCTACCGTGATGAGCTTTCGATAAAAGTCGTTGGAATAACGGGAAGCAATGGTAAAACAACTACAAAAGACATGGTTACCGCGATATTATCAACTTCTATGCGTGTTCAAAAAACAGAAGGTAATCTTAACAACCATATTGGCCTACCTTTGACCATTTTACGATTAAAACAAGACACCGAGGTGGCTGTGCTAGAAATGGGGATGAGCGCTTATGGTGAAATTGAACTTCTTACCCACTTAGCACGCCCTAATGTGGCTGTGATTACAAATATCGGTGAATCCCATATGATGGACCTTGGCTCCCGTGAAGGAATCGCAAAGGCAAAGCTTGAGATTGTCGCTGGATTATCAAAAGAAGGCTTACTCATATACCATGGGGACGAACCTCTATTAACAGAGCGTATAAAAGAAATGAATATCCAAACCACAACGTTTGGAGAAACAAAGCAAAACAATCTACATCCACTGATGATTAAACAGGAAACCGAAGGTACCTATTTTTCCATTAATGAACAGGAACAAAAGGAATTTTACGTACCAGTCCTCGGAAAGCATAATGTGAACAACGCGATGGCTGCGATGGCGGTGGCACGTCATTTCGGTTTATCCTGGGACCAAATTGAAAGTGGATTAAAGCAAATTAAAATCACGAATATGAGACTTGAATTAATTGAAGGTGTAGGCGGAACGAAATTAATTAATGATGCTTATAATGCAAGTCCGTTATCGATGAAGGCGGCGATTAGCTTAGTTCACGATTTACAAACGGCAGGCAAAAAAATCGTTGTGTTAGGTGACATGCTGGAGCTTGGAGACAAAGAAAATGAATACCACGAGGAAGTGGGTCGATTTATCCAACCAGATAAGGTCGACTTTGTATTCGCCTATGGAACATTAGGTGGGCATATTGCCAGCGGTGCAAGGGAATCGTTCCCGCAAGACCGAGTGTTTGCGTATCAAGATAAAGAACAGCTTATTGAAGGATTACGGAATCTTTTATCAGAAGGGGACATCCTTTTAGTAAAAGGCTCAAGAGGGATGAAGCTTGAGGAAGTTATTTTTGCCTTCAAAAAGTAAAAAAAGCTCGGCGGCGATGATTGCCGAGCTTTTTGCTAGTTAATAAATGGCAGTATAATTAAAATAGTTAGTAGGATTCCTAAGGAGTATGAGAATAATTCTTTCATAAAGTCTGACTTTTCATTGAATAGCTTGTCCATTATATAACCTCCTAAAAATACTTCTTACTTATTAGTACGTTTGAAAACGATAAATGTTACAAAAACATTACAATTATTTCAAAAATATTTTAAAACTATTTTAAAAGGTGGTATCATCCTCATGATTGGCTGTTTGTTCATACATGGTTTTACTGGGGCTCCATATGAAGTTGAGCCACTTGCAGAGCATGTTCGCCATTCAACCGATTGGATCGTCCGGACGCCAACCTTACCCGGCCATGGCGAGACCCTAGACCTAAAAGGAACACATTACTCGGACTGGATCACACATGCCGAAAAAGAATTAGTAGATCTTCTTCATTCATGTGACAAGGTGTTTGTCGTCGGTTTTTCTATGGGTGGGCTCATTGCTGGTTATTTAGCAACGCGATACCCAATTCAAAAGCTCGTTTTACTAAGTGCAGCAGCCTACTATATCAATCCAAAGCAGCTAGTAGCAGATATTAAGATCATGCTTCGTGATGGCTTAAACAAAACACTTCATAAAAATGAACTTTTTTTACGTTACAAAAAGAAAATTGTGGATACACCCCTGTCAGCAACAATTGAATTTCGAAAGCTGGTACAAAGGGTTCGGCCTGAGCTTCACCATATCAAAGTCCCAACCTTAATTGTGCAGGGAGAAAGCGACGGAATTGTCCCAGTAAAAAGCGCACATTATTTACATCAGGTCATCTCCTCACCTGAAAAAAAACTCCTTTTCTTACCAAGTGCAAAGCATCATGTTTGTTATGGAGAAGATCAGGATAAACTATTTGAAGAGGTAGATTCATTCTTACATGAACCATCAAAAGAATGGATATACTAACCATTGGGAATTTCGCTTTATTGCATTTCTAATGGGGTAGTGGTAAGATTACAACTACAGTGTTAAAAAGGGCTGAGCTTGTCTAACCCATTGGTTACGCCCTTTTATTAACTTTTTGGACGTGAACCCTAAGGGCATTACTTCCGGTTACATTCACGGAGAATGTCCTTTTTTTAAGCAGAATTTGATTCTGGTCTATTATAAATACTAGGCAGATGCCTACCTACAGTTGTATTTCATCATGTGTAGGTTTTGCGATCATAATGCATTGATTTGTATCCAGCTTAAAATCGTATTTTTTCGAGGCGAAAGCCCAGTGTCTATACAGATTTCCCGTCTAAAAGTCAATTTTGTCATTGTACAAATAGATTACAAAAGGAGTATGAAAAAATTGGCAGCATTTAACGAACTAGGGATTAGTCAGGATCTAATGAAATCAATTAGTCAAATGGGGTTCGAAGAAGCAACTCCCATTCAATCACAAACGATTCCATTAGCACTTGAAGGGCATGATGTAATTGGTCAAGCCCAAACAGGAACAGGAAAAACAGCAGCATTTGGAATTCCTCTTATTGAAAATGTCGATGTAAAAAGCGACAATATCCAGGGAATTGTCATTGCGCCAACTCGTGAGCTTGCGATTCAAGTATCGGAAGAACTTAATAAAATCGGTCGCTTTAACCGCGTCCGTATCTTACCAATCTATGGTGGACAGGACATCACTCGCCAAATCCGTTCACTAAAAAAATTCCCGCATATCATTGTAGGTACACCAGGTCGTGTAATTGACCACATTAACCGTAAAACTCTTAAGCTTCAAAATGTAAAAACAGTAGTACTTGATGAAGCAGATGAAATGTTAAACATGGGCTTTATCGAGGATATTGAGGCAATCCTAAAAGGAGTTCCTGAAGAACGTCAAACATTGCTTTTCTCTGCAACAATGCCAGGTCCAATCCAACGCATTGCTGAGCGTTTCATGAAAGACCCGAAAGTTGTAAAAGTAAAAGCAAAAGAAATGACTGTACCAAATATCCAACAATACTACTTAGAAGTACAAGAGAAGAAAAAATTTGACGTGTTAACTCGTTTATTAGATATCCAATCACCAGAGCTTGCGATTATCTTTGGTCGTACAAAGCGTCGTGTTGATGAGCTTTCTGAAGCATTAACTCTAAGAGGATATGCAGCAGAAGGAATTCATGGTGACCTAAGTCAGGCAAAACGTATATCTGTTTTACGTAAATTTAAAGAGGGGTCAATCGAAGTCTTAGTTGCGACAGATGTTGCGGCACGTGGCCTAGATATTTCTGGAGTTACACATGTTTATAACTTTGATATCCCGCAAGATCCTGAAAGCTATGTACACCGTATTGGTCGTACAGGCCGTGCAGGAAAAAATGGTTTGGCGATGACTTTCGTAACGCCTCGAGAGATTGGCCAACTGAAAAATGTTGAAAATACAACAAAACGTAAAATGGACAAAATGAAGCCACCTACTCTAGATGAAGCTTTAGAAGGTCAACAAAAAATGACGATGGAAAAAATCGTGTCAATGATTGAGTCTAATAATTTATCGTATTATACTCGAATCGCTGAAGAGCTTTTAGAGGAGCATGATTCAGTTTCTGTTGTTGCGGCGGCAATTAAGCTAATGACAAAAGAGCCAGACTCAACACCAGTTAAATTAACTGAAGAAGCACCTGTACGCGTGAAAAGAGACAACCGTGATAATAACCGTGGTGGTCGTGATCGTGGTCGTTATAAGGGTGGAAACCGTGACCGTGGACGTGGAAATGCTGGACGTCAAGGTTCAGGCGGAAATCGTTACTCTTCAAGTGGCAGCAATCGTCGTGGCAACTTCCGTAAAAACGAAAGTTAATTGCAAAAAGCAGTGCACAAGGGATGTGCACTGCTTTTTTTATGTTATTTTTCGACAAAATCATTTATACTGATAAGGTTGATATGAAAATTATTCCAATGGGGGAGAGGTTGGCTATGAGAGACATCCCAAAAAATCGGATCAGTGAACGTGCCTTAACAGTATGGAAAACATCTGCTATTATCACATCTTTAATTGGCTGGTCGATTGCGATTACCGTTTTAGTTCTAACGATTATTTTTGATTGGCCCTATTGGATTTTAGCAATAATACTCATCCTTTTATTGATTGAGTCCGTTTTAACAATTTTTATCTTACCAAAGCTCAAATGGAAGCGCTGGAGATATGAAGTACACGAGCATGAAATTGACCTTCAACGTGGAGTATTAATTGTAAAAAGAACAGTGATCCCGATGAATCGCGTTCAACATGTTGATACACAGCAAGGGCCATTGCTTCGCAAACATCATTTAGCTACCGTTACGATTTCAACGGCAGCAACCGTCCATGAAATTCCTGCACTTGATTTGGAGGAAGCAGATCAATTGCGTGTTTCAATCTCAAGATTAGCGAGGGTGGATGAAGATGATGTTTGAACCACGTCGTATGCACCCGGTTGCAGGATTTCTCAGTTTTTTAAAGCAGTTAAAAGAATTGATTCTTCCGTTTATTTTTATTTTTTTTGTCGGACCGGGGGATGACTTAGGAAAGTATTATTTTCTAGGTGCTTCTGCAGTTATTTTTTTAATGTTAGTATATGGAGTTTTACATTGGTATCGATACACGTATCGAGTTGAAAATGGGGAGTTACGTATTGAATATGGTGTGTTTATCCGGAAGAAGCGCTTTATTCCAATTGAGCGAATCCAAACAATCGATGTATCGGCGGGAATTATTCAACGGATATTTGGGCTAGTTAAGCTACAAGTGGAAACAGCTGGTGGCGGTATGCAGGCTGAAGCAGTTCTAACCGCCATCAAAGAAGAAGAAGCTAACCAATTACGTGAACTACTATCTCGTTCAAAACATGTTCAGGCAGAAGAAGCCGAAACACAGCATACGAAAATGACCTATCAAATTACACCAAAGGAACTGCTTGTTCTAGCTTCTACATCGGGAGGAATCGGAATTGTCATCTCTGGTGTGCTGGCATTCCTGAGCCAGTTTGCGGAATACTTACCATTTGAAAAATTATATACTACGATTGAAAAATATGTGAACCTATCGATCTTATTCTATATCATTGTATTAGTTGCACTATTCTTACTCATCGCTTGGTTTGTTGGTATTTTAATCATGACATTACGCTATGCCAATTTTACAGTCGTAAAGCGTGATGAGGAGCTATTTATTACGAGAGGCTTGATCGAAAAAAAGCAGACCACTATTCCGTTAACGCGAATTCAGGCAATACGCATTGGCGAAAATCTAATCAGACAGCCATTTGGCTATGCAACGGTGTATATCGAAAGTGCAGGAGGCTCAATAGAGAAAGGCGAAGACTTTTCAACTGTGCTTTTTCCATTAATAAAAAAGTCAGCCATCAATGACTTATTACATCATTTTGTTCCAGATTACCAGATGCGCAATGTTGATCACTATGTACCATCAAAGGCAAAGTGGAGATATATGATCAGGGGGATGCTGCCATTTGTCATATTCGTCCCGGCAATCGTTATGCTGTCCTATGTCTTTAGTTCTTGGGGATACCTAGGGCTCCTTCTATTACCGATGGGGGCAATCTTTGGCTATAGCCGCTATAAAGTAGCGGGCTGGACGATTGAAAATGACCAGCTAACACTTCAGTTTCGTTTTTTCAGTAAAATTACAGTTCTCCATCATAAAAAGCGAATTCAATCTATGGATAAAAAACAATCGTTTTTACAAAGGAAAAAAGAGCTTGGTTCCGTTCGTACCTTTATTAAATCAGCAGTAACAGGCAAAGGGTTTGAAGTAAAGGACTTGGAAGATTCAGATTGCTGGACCATTTGGGAATGGTACACGAAACGCAAAAATAAAAGTACAGAAGATTTTTCGATAGATTAAGACAAGGAGCTAAACTTATGTTAGCTCCTTGTTTGTTTTAAAGCAAAATTCCGAGTAGCACCAGGATAATAATAATGAGCCATAAGATATGCTTTATTGTAAACTGTTTAGGAAACCTCATCCGTGGTCGATAGGAGGAATCACCTGCCATAATAATTTGTGGCTGACTGGAGGTTTTCGGTAAAACAAGTGGTGCAATAATGGCGCCAGCAAGAAAACCGAAGATATGGGCTACAATATTTACGTTTGAATTGATAAAAGTCATGACTAAACCAATCACCAAAATGGTGATAATGAGCTGTGAATTCATTTGAGTTATTAAGTCTTTCCGGAACACAACCATATATAGGTAAACCCCGAACAAACCGAAGATGGCACCAGATGAACCGACATGGGCAAAATCAAGTGGCTCAATATAGAAGGTTGCTAGATTTGCAAGAATCCCAGTTAACAGATAAGCAATCGTGAATTTAACTTTACCCAGCATGCTTTCTAAAGCAGGTCCAAATAAGACAAGTGAGAAAGAATTAAATAGCATGTGCCCAAATCCACTATGTACGAAAATAGGCGTCACAAGCCTCCAATATTCACCTTCAGAGATCAAAAAATTAAACCCAATCATGTGCTGCAAAAGAGCTGTTCCGAATGGAAGGGACAAAAAGACCAACAGCCAAAGTAAGATATGAATTGTGATGATAATTGATATAATAGGATATAATCGTAGAAATTGACGAAAACTTTCAGTCCGTATAAACATTTTAATTCTCCTTTTTGTAGTTCTTATATCGTACTATATTCTTTAAAAGATGGCGAACATCCTTTAAGAGTTTGTACCATCATATGATTGAAAGTTTTTATATAGAAGAAAGGATTTTTTTAAAATGATTATTGGAATAGGTATCGATATTGTCGAGCTTGAACGTATTAAAAAAATTTTACATAGACAAAAAAAGTTTGTAGAACGAATTTTAACGAATGGAGAAAAAGAAAAATTTTTTCGCTTATCAGAATCTCGACAAATTGAGTTTCTTGCAGGAAGATTCGCAGTCAAGGAAGCATACTCAAAGGCGGTAGGGACAGGGATTGGCGAAAACTTAAGCTTTTTAGATATAGAGGTTTTATCCGATGAGAACGGCAAACCTGTCCTTACCAAGCCCTTGAATCACAAGGCTCATCTATCAATTACTCACAGTAAAGAATATGCTGTTGCACAAGTAATTTTAGAAAGCTTGTCAAGCTAGTCTGCATATTACACAACTTTGCCTCATATATTTTTAGTGCGGTAGGTGAGACAAGGTGTACGTGTATGGTGAACAGTGTGATTTCTTACTTAGTTTACAAGCAGTCATTTGTAAACTGGAACGGGGTTATGAAAAATCGCAGAAAAATGTTGGGGGTCCTAATACGCACGGGAACGATTCCTTATCTGTTCATCTAGAATTACACTTTGTCTCAACCAATAGTCGATAAGAGGCAAAGGGGTTGAAGAAGAAATGAAGAAGAAGGTATTTTTGTTGTTATTAGGGCTACTCATTGCCCTTGTACTCGCGGCATGTGGGGAAAAATCACAGGAAGATGTAGTTAGTGCACTGGATGACAAGGTGCAAAAAATGACTGGCTATAAAGCAGATGCAAAAATGACGCTTCAAACTGGCAATGATCCGCAGGTGTACGAGGTGGAAATCTGGCATAAGGATCCAACTTTCTATCGCGTAAACCTTAAAAATGCAGAAAAAGATCAAAGTCAAATGATTTTACGAAATGAAGAAGGTGTATTTGTTTTAACACCTGCACTTAATAAGAGCTTCCGCTTTCAAAGTGATTGGCCAGAAAACAGCAGCCAAGCTTATTTATTTGAATCTTTGGTGCATGACGTGAAAGAAGATCCTGAAGCGAAATTCACCGCTACAAAGAATCAATATGTATTTGAAACAAAAACAAACTATAAAAATAATAACATGCTGCCAAAGCAAGAAATTACTTTTAGTAAAAAGGACTTAGCGCCTGTATCTGTAAAGGTGATGGATCCGGATCGCAAAGTACTATTGCTTGTGGAGTTCACAAAAGTAGAATTTGACGCAAGCTTTGATAAATCAGCATTTGATGTAGACAAGAATATGTCTTCTGCAACGTTAGATGAAATTCCGGTTATGGGAGAAGTTGATAAGCAGCCACTTGAAGTCCTTTACCCTTCAGAGGATGCACTTGCTGGTGTTGAACTAAAAGAAGAAAAGAAAATTGAAACTGAAAATGGCACACGTGTGATTATGACATTTGGTGGCGAGAAAACCTTCACAATGATTCAAGAAAGAGCCCGAGTTGCAGAGGTTGCTACTACAATTTCGCTAAGTGGGGAACCTGTTGATCTTGGATTCACAGTTGGTACGCTTACTGATAAAGCTATTTCATGGACATACAATGGAGCAGAATTCATGATTGCTTCTGATGAATTAACTCAAGAGGAGTTAATTTCCGTGGCCCGTACAGTACAAAGTAAATCAGTTAAATAAAGTTTTGAACACAGGTCCGAATATCGGGCCTGTTTTTTTTCTTTTTTTAAATCTCGACAGATTCCTTAGTTGATTATTTCATAAACCGAAGTATATTGTCGGATGAGGTTGAGAGAACGTAGAATTTAACGAACGAAAAATGTTCTACATATTGAATTTCTACAATTTTTTTCCGATGAGTCTGTTACATTGTTTAAGCGGGATTGTCTAATTGAAGGGGGCTGTGATTGCACAAATAAGTGATGGAAATGTTTGGAATGAAATAACAAGTTTATAGGAGGGGTATGAAATTGAAGAGACGAAAGATTTTTTCCACTGCACTTGCACTATCATTAAGCGTTGGACTATTAGCTGGTCCAACAATCGCACCAAAAGCTGACGCATCAGATGTATCCTCAAAACTAGCTTCATACGGTTCCCCAATTGATTTGGGAATCGCAAACGACGAAAAACTCATTGAAATGCTTAAGAAAAACGGAAAAATACCAAAAGACGCTTCACCGTCAGAAGCAGAGAAGGGGTTGAAAACCTATCTACAAGCAAAAGCTGCGAACTCTGGTAAAACAAAGGACAAGCTGCCAAAAGGGCTTGATGCAAATCTTAAATCTGCTAATAAAGCAAATGACAATGGCTTAAAAAATGGGAACGGAAATAAGCTAGGACAAGCAAAGAAAAACAAAGTAGGTCCTGTTGAAGAAGAAAATTATAGTGGTGAGGTTCGCCACGATAAGGTATTGGTACTTGCCATTGAATTCCCTGATTATAAAAAAAGCTCCATTACAAAAGAAGAAACCGACATGTGGTATGAAGATTATACCCATGAACACTTCCAAAACATGATTTTCGGTGAAAATGGGTATACAGGGCCAAATGGAGAAACCTTAGTTTCCATGAAGCAGTACTATGAACAACAATCAGGTGGAAGTTACACAGTGGATGGAACGGTAGCGGGTTGGTATACGGCAGACCATCCGGCTGCATATTATGGTGGAAATTATCCTGATGAAAATGGATCAGATGCACGTCCGCGTACATTAGTCTATGAAGCATTAAAAAAAGCTGGGGCAGATCCAAATGTTGATTTAAGTGAATATGATGTGTGGGACCGTGATGATTATGATGGAGACGGTGTCTATAATGAGCCGGACGGAATTATTGATCATCTAATGGTAATCCATGCAGGTGTCGGCGAAGAAGCAGGGGGTGGTTCTCTTGGGGGAGATGCAATTTGGTCACACCGTTGGAACCTTGGTGGATTAATTGCGGTGCCTGGTGGGACATCCAATAGTGACCGTTTTGGTGGGCTTTTAGGTGCCTATGATTACACAATTGAACCTGAAGATGGGGCTGCTGGAGTTTTTGCCCATGAATTTGGGCATGATTTAGGTCTTCCAGATGAATATGACACGATTTATAGTGGAGCTGGAGAAGCGATTGAATTCTGGTCGCTAATGTCAGCGGGCAGTTGGGCAGGAAAGATTCCTGGTACAGAACCGCCTGGAATGAGTCCATACGCAAAACAAATGCTACAAAACCTTCATGGCGGGAACTGGTTAAGTGGAACAACATTACATGCAAATGATATTACAAAACAGGGTACTGAAGTACGGATTGACGAAGCTGTAACGAAGGGCGCAAACAATGATGCGGTGCGTATTGATTTGCCTGACAAAGAAAATGTATTAAATACTCCAGCTGAGGGTGCCTTTGAGTATTACGGTGGTAAAGGTGACGAGGTTGACCATAAAATGGTCACTACTATCGATTTAACAGGAAAAACGAGTGCAACACTTGATTTCGATGCTTGGTATAACATTGAAAAGGATTGGGATTATGCGATGGTTCAAGTCTCAACGGATGGCGGAAATACCTGGACATCTCTTTCCAGCGAAAGAACGTCGACAACCCTAGACCCTGACGGCTACCCGGCAATAAAAGAAAACCTGCCAGGTTACACTGGTTCAAGTAATGGGTGGGTAAATGAAACACTTAATTTAGATGCATATGTTGGTCAAGAAATAAAATTACAATTCCGCTCAATGACAGACTGGGCAACAAATCTTGATGGATTTTTTGCGGATAATATAAAAGTCACTGCAGATGGAAAAGAAGTGTTCTCTGATGGTGCAGAGGCTGACCCTCAATTTACATTAGATGGATTCGAAAAACATGATGGCAAATACCTTTCTAAACATTACTATTTATTAGAATGGAGATCCCATAATGGTGTAGATGAAGGCTTGAAGAACATCCGTCGTGGAGCAAGCTTAATGGCTTTTGACCCAGGCTTAGTTGTATGGTACGTCGATGAAAGCTATGACAACAATTGGACAGGCATGCACCCTGGCGATGGCTTTTTAGGAGTTGTGGATGCTGACCAGCACACAAATTACTGGAGTGATAAAGCTGTTGGTTCTTCACGCTATCAGCTGCACGATGCTGCTTTTAGCTTAGAAAAATCAGAGAAAATGCTATTAGATTATAAAGATTTATTAGGTGTAACAATGAAGGACAACTTCACACAACGCACACCATTATTTGATGACAGTGCAGACTACAGCAACCCAGGTTTAGTCGATGCAGGACGAAATATTCCTGAATACGGCCTTAAATTCCGTGTCGTTGGCCAAAGCGATGATGGCACAGTTGGTAAGGTGTTAATTTTTAAATAGCGTAAATAGGTAAGACCTCTTTGACCGCCCAAAGGGGTCTTTGCCATGCAATTGAGATTTCCTCACATATTTAAATTTTTCCATCATATGTTAAGATGGGTATGAAAAAACATCCATTGACAAGGACACAACTAAGTTTAATAATCGAATTCATATGATAGTCAATAATCTAAGAAGGTGTTTACTCATGGATTCTACCCATTTTTATCGCGATACGTGGGTTGAAGTTGATTTAGATTGTATTTTTGAAAATGTAAAAAACATGAAAAGCTTTTTACCAGAACAAGTGGACATTATGGCAGTCGTTAAGGCAAATGCGTATGGTCACGGAGATGTTGAGGTAGCAAAAACAGCTCTTGAAGCAGGTGCATCCCATCTCGCGGTAGCGTTTATCGATGAAGGAATTTCCTTACGTCATGCAGGAATCAATGACCCGATCCTTGTTCTCGGAGCATCACGTCCAACTGACGCTGAAATTGCTGCACAACAGAATATTTCACTCACCATCGCTAGTCAAGAATGGCTGGATAGTGTAATCGAAAACTATCACGGCAATACTCCGCTAAACTTGCACTTAAAGCTTGACACTGGGATGGGCCGTCTTGGAGTAAGAGAAAAAAATGAAATCGAAACAATCTTAGCGACAATCGAGCAACATCCTCACGTTCAACTTGAAGGAGTTTTTACTCATTTTGCAACTGCAGACGAAATAGATACCTCCTATTTTGACCAGCAGTATGAGAAATTCGTGCAAATGCTTGAGTGGATTCCGAACAAACCAAAAATGATCCATTGTGGCAATAGTGCAACAGGCTACCGTTTTCCAGAGAAGGTATTTAATTCAGTAAGACTTGGCATAGGAATGTATGGAATGACCCCATCATTAGAAATAAAAGATCAGCTTCCATATGAACTAAAACAAGCGATTTCTTTCAACAGTAAGCTTGTCCATGTAAAACAAATTGCAAAGGGCGAAAAAGTGAGCTACGGCGCAACCTTTACAGCAGATGAAGATATATGGGTTGGAACTGTTCCGGTAGGATATGCAGATGGATGGATTAGGAAGTTGCAGAATACTTATGTCTTAGTTAACGGTGAACGGTGTCAAATCATTGGTCGCGTCTGTATGGACCAATTTATGGTCCGTCTTCCAAAGAAACTTCCAGTCGGCACAAAAGTTACCTTGATTGGTCGACAAAACGATCAATTCATTAGTGTTGACGATGTTGCAAAGGTCCTTGAAACAATCAATTATGAGGTTACTTGCTCAATAAGTTTTCGCGTTCCGCGTATTTTTTTAAGAAATAAGAGAATAATTGAAGTGAGAAATCCGTTATTAAGACATTACTAGTAGAAAAATTAGTACATTGGTTGTACAAATGAGGGTACATTCTTTTTTTATGCGCGGATTAGAATGTAGATTTTGGAAGGCTTGTAAAAGATGTGCATAAAAACCAATTCTAAATGTCGATACTAAGATAAACATTTATGGATTAAGCTTTGCATCCAATCATAATAATGGTATTATTAAGATTGGAGTAGAATATGGTGGCAAGTTGGTGGAGGTGTATGTTTGTGTCTGAATCCAGCGCAACAACAGAAATTCTAGTACGATTACCACAAAACTTAATTAGTGAGTTGGATGGCCTAGTGAAACAAGAAAACGGTAACCGTAATGAACTGATTTATCAGGCTACAAAAATGTATCTACGTGAGAGAAAGAAGCGCCAGATCACGGAATCAATGAGACGCGGTTATATGGAAATGGCGAAAATTAACCTTACTATTGCATCGGAGGCTTTTTTGGCTGAATCTGAGGCTGACCACACCGTAGAACGCTTAGTTAGCGGGGGGTAATCATTTGATTGTAAAACGTGGCGACGTTTATTTTGCAGACCTCTCCCCAGTTGTTGGCTCAGAGCAAGGAGGCGTTCGTCCTGTTCTTGTCATCCAAAACGATATCGGGAATCGGTTTAGTCCCACAGTCATTGTCGCAGCTATAACTGCGCAAATTCAAAAAGCAAAGCTTCCAACACATGTTGAAATAGATGCTGAGCGATATGGATTTGAGCGTGATTCAGTTATCCTGTTAGAACAAATTCGTACAATCGATAAGCAGCGCCTAACCGATAAGATTACGCATCTCGATGAAGAGATGATGGACAGAGTGGATGATGCCTTACAGATTAGTTTAGGACTCATCGATTTTTAATTTATTATTTATATGCGATCGTCTATGAGAAGTTACCCGATGGTAGCTTCTTTTATTTTGTGTGGATTCCAGCACATGTTATATTACAAAAACATTTTACTTATGTAACAAATCCTAAAATGTGAAGGAAATCACATCTTTTCTAAAGAAATACATAATAAGGGAATATCCCGAGCAACCTTTCATGATAAAAAATAAAAGGAGAGCGGTGGAAAAATGAGAAAGCAATCTACGTATCCGAAAAACAAGGAAGTAGAAAAGCTGGTACAGAACTTCCAAAAAACTGGCTCAAAACAATCAGAAAGGGACATCATTGAAAAGTATGATAAAGCGATTCGTTCAATCGCTTGGAAATATTCAAAGGGAAAAGCGTTCCATGAGGATATTGTCCAAGTAGGAAGAATTGGACTTTTAAGTGCGATAAGAAGATTTGACATCTCCATTGGCAAAAGCTTTCACTCATACGCGATTCCAACAATCATTGGTGAAATTAAACATTTTTTACGAGACAAAACCTGGAGCGTCCATGTGCCAAGAAGCGCAAAGGAGCTCGGAATAAAGATCATAAAGGCTGAGGAAGAACTTACAACCATTTTACAAAGAAAGCCAGACGTGCATGAAATTGCAAATCATCTGCAGGTTGATGCTAAGGAAGTTCTAGAAGCGATTGAGTTAGGCCAAGCCTATCAAACGCAGTCGATTGACACTCCAATCAATTCGGATTCGGAAGGAAAAACCATCATAGAAACAGTTGGTAGACAGGACAAAGCGTATGAAAAAACATTAAAAAAATTAGATGTAAAGAAGGCTCTTCATGTTCTGTCCACACGCGAAAAAAGAATTCTTTACTACACTTATATAAAAGAAAAAAGTCAAAAAGAAACAGGGAAAATCGTCGGTGTATCACAGATGCATGTGTCCCGCATCCAGCGGATTGCGATTAAAAAGCTTCGACAAGCCGTACTTGGATGATTCAATTTTGGTAAAATAGAGGTAGAAGTGAAAGTAGGAGGAAGTAGTTTTGACACAGACATTGCAAACAAATGACATGATGGTGAAAACCATCGCTAAAGAAATTGGAATTACAACAAAGCAAGTGCATAGTGTGATTAATCTTTTAGATGAAGGGAATACCGTACCTTTTATCGCGCGTTACCGGAAAGAACTAACGGGGTCTTTGGACGAAGTGCAAATTAAAGATGTCCAAGAAAAGTGGGCCTATCTGCAAAATCTTGAATCACGTAAAGAAGAAGTGATTCGCCTCATTGCTGAACAAGGGAAACTAACAGATGAGATTCAAGCGGAAATTATGAAATCGACAAAACTTCAGCAAGTCGAGGACTTATATAGACCATACAAACAGAAGCGCCGTACAAAAGCGACTGTGGCGAAGGAAAAAGGACTTGAACCATTAGCGGAATGGTTATATGCTTTCCCGATGAATGTGGATGTTGAACAGTATGCATCCCAATTCGTTTCAGAGGAAAAAGAGGTTCTGAGTGCTGAAGATGCTATTGGTGGAGCGAAAGATATTATTGCTGAATGGATTTCAGATGACGCAGGTTTTCGTCAATGGATTCGCAATGAAACCTTCAAGCTAGGAACGATTGAAACAGCTGTAAAGGATGTAGAGAAAGACGAAAAAAATGTCTACGAAATGTACTACGAATATAAAGAACCTATTCAAAGGATCGTTCCACACCGTGTTCTTGCGATGAACCGTGGGGAAAAAGAGGAGATCTTACGAGTAACTATCGAACCGCCTCTCGATCGAATTTTAACTTTTTTAAATCGAAAAATCGTAAAAAAAGAAAATTCTCCGGTAACTCCTTATATCGTAGAAACAATTGAGGATGCCTATAAGCGTCTCATTCAGCCTTCAATTGAAAGGGAAATCCGAAAAGAACTTACTGAGAAAGCGGAAGATAGAGCTATCCATATTTTTTCGGAAAACCTTCGGAATCTCCTTTTGCAACCACCACTTAAAGGGAAGATGGTTCTAGGCGTGGACCCAGCCTACCGAACTGGATGTAAGCTTGCGGTAGTAGACGAAACTGGAAAGGTTCTAGATATAGGTGTAATCTATCCACACCCACCAGTGAATAAAAAGGAAGAAGCAGCTAAGAAAATTAAATCCATTTTACATGAATTTAAGGTTGAAATGGTGGCGATAGGAAATGGAACAGCTTCAAGAGAAACCGAACAATTTGTAGCGGATATTTTAAAAGAAGTGAATCAAGAAATCTTCTATATCATCGTCAATGAAGCGGGAGCAAGTGTATACTCTGCATCCGATATTGCTCGTGAAGAATTTCCGGATTTACATGTCGAAGAAAGAAGCGCTGTGTCGATTGCAAGAAGACTCCAGGACCCGTTAGCTGAACTTGTGAAAATCGATCCGAAGTCAGTAGGTGTTGGTCAATACCAACATGATGTATCTCAGAAAAAGCTAAATGATCAACTGACATTTGTCGTTGAAACTGTTGTTAACAAGGTTGGTGTAAATGTGAATACCGCATCCCCATCCTTACTGCAATATGTAGCAGGCCTATCAAAAACAGTTGCCAATAACATCGTTAAAAAACGTGAGGAACAAGGCAAATTCAAGGGTAGAAATGAATTAAAGGATATTCCGCGTCTTGGAGCAAAAACCTATGAGCAATGTATCGGATTCCTGCGTATTGTTGATGGTAACGAGCCGTTAGACCGCACTGGAATTCACCCAGAAAACTATAAAGAGGTTAAAAAGTTACTTGCCAAATTCGGTTTAACAAGCAATGACTTAGGAACGGAAAAACTAAAAGAAGCCATCTCGTCCATCGTTCCAGAGGAAATAGCTGCTGAATTGGGTATTGGTGAAATCACCATTCACGATATTACAGAAGCATTAGTCAGCCCAGAACGTGACCCTCGTGACGAACTGTCAAAACCATTACTAAAAAAAGACATCCTTAAGCTTGAAGATCTTGCAAAAGGAATGGAACTTGAAGGAACTGTCCGAAATGTTGTAGATTTTGGGGCATTTGTTGATATCGGAGTAAAGCAGGATGGCCTTGTGCATATTTCGAAACTAAGTAAAAACTTTGTCAAACATCCACTTGATGTTGTTTCAGTTGGTGATGTCGTAACCGTCTGGATCGATGATGTCGATGTGAAAAAAGGCCGAGTCGCACTAACTATGCTGCCGCCACAAAGTTAAAACACAAAACACTGCTTTTACGAGCAGTGTTTTTTTCTATAAAAATACCAGCATTGATTCAATAATTTAATTTGGTATCGATTTTTTTCATAATAGGCACGTTTCATTTGGTTCTGAAGCCAAGTAGGCATAACCCCATAACCTCCTCGTCAATAATCTTTTATCCTCGAAAAACAAAAAGAATGATACTATAATGTTAGAGTTACCAAACTATACGTTTGAGTATATATAGTGTATGCAAATACAGTACGTCCTGT
Organism: Bacillus sp. JJ1533; assembly: GCF_036965045.1. Taxonomy (NCBI): domain Bacteria; kingdom Bacillati; phylum Bacillota; class Bacilli; order Caryophanales; family Bacillaceae; genus Bacillus; species Bacillus sp. JJ1533. The sequence continues at coordinate 141,409 of NZ_JBALOV010000023.1, forward strand.
TCGAAAAGGATGGAGAGGAAGAAAAAAAGTGGAACAGTTTGAGTTGCAAAAAATTGTAGAAGAAGTTTCTCTCGAGTTCTTTGGAAAACCATTCCTTCATATAGCATCCTTCAACAATCGATTGCAAACGACTGGCGGAAGGTATTTGCTGAAATCGCACAATATCGAGTTAAACCCAAAATACTATCAAGAACGAGGAATTGACGAGTTAGTAGGAATTATCAAACACGAACTTTGTCATTATCATTTGCATCTTGAAGGAAAGGGATATCAACATCGTGATCGCGATTTTCGGAATCTCTTAAAAGCCGTAGATGCCCCCCGATTTTGTAAACCATTAGAATCTGTACAAAGAAAAAAAGCTTCAACCCAATATTTGTATACCTGTAAGAACTGTGGGATAGGATATGTAAGAAAAAGAAGAATCGATACAAATCGATATGTTTGTGGGAAATGCTCAGGGAAATTAGTACAAGTAAAAAAATATTGACTCAAGATTATTCCTGTGATAAATTATAAAAGTCGCCGCGAAACCGGACAGACAAAATACAGATAAATAACAGATGCTCTTGACAATCAGAAAGTCTGTTTTTATAATAAATAATGTCGCTACAATATTCCGCAGTAGCTCAGTGGTAGAGCTATCGGCTGTTAACCGATCGGTCGTAGGTTCGAATCCTACCTGCGGAGCCAATGGAGAAGTACTCAAGTGGCTGAAGAGGCGCCCCTGCTAAGGGTGTAGGTCGCGTAAGCGGCGCGAGGGTTCAAATCCCTCCTTCTCCGCCAGTTTAAAATGGCCCGTTGGTCAAGCGGTTAAGACACCGCCCTTTCACGGCGGTAACACGGGTTCGAATCCCGTACGGGTCATACAATCATGGGATGTAGGATTCTAATTCCTACCTCCCATTTCTATCTCTTTAAATGGAGGATTAGCTCAGCTGGGAGAGCACCTGCCTTACAAGCAGGGGGTCGGCGGTTCGATCCCGTCATCCTCCACCATGGGAACTCTTGATATGTCGATGATATATATATTGGTATGAGCATATACAATTAGTGTTATCGACGATATTCCGCAAAATTTCCTGCTGAAATTTTTCAGAATATCCTCTTGCGGAGAAGATTCATGAAGCTTATTCAAAGATGAGGATTCATGAAGATTATTCATTGGGCTATAGCCAAGCGGTAAGGCAACGGACTTTGACTCCGTCATTCGTAGGTTCGAATCCTGCTAGCCCAGCCATTTATAACGAGCCATTAGCTCAGTCGGTAGAGCACGAACGAGTAAACTTCGAAGCATAAGCTTCAGCGTACCAATCGAGCTGCTACTTGAAATTACTTTCTGAGATTGGGACGTCGTAGATGTACTCAATTCGATTACGTTAATACATTATTCACTAATCTCTTTTACGAGCCATTAGCTCAGTCGGTAGAGCATCTGACTTTTAATCAGAGGGTCGAAGGTTCGAGTCCTTCATGGCTCACCATTTTTCAAATTCATATGCGGGTGTGGCGGAATTGGCAGACGCGCTAGACTTAGGATCTAGTGTCTTTGACGTGGGGGTTCGAGTCCCTTCACCCGCACTGTGCTTGATTTATTCGCGGTCGTGGCGGAATGGCAGACGCGCTAGGTTGAGGGCCTAGTGGGAGTTGATCCCGTGGAAGTTCGAGTCTTCTCGACCGCACCAAAAAAACTTTTAAAAAAACACTTGCAATTGATAATCTAAGGTGTTATGATAGAAAAGTCGCTGATTTCGAATCACGTTTTAATATGCGCCCGTAGCTCAATTGGATAGAGCGTCTGACTACGGATCAGAAGGCTATGGGTTCGACTCCTTTCGGGCGCGCCATATTATATCGGGAAGTAGCTCAGCTTGGTAGAGCACTTGGTTTGGGACCAAGGGGTCGCAGGTTCGAATCCTGTCTTCCCGACCAGACGAAATTTAATAAATGCGGGTGTAGTTTAATGGTAAAACCTCAGCCTTCCAAGCTGATGTCGTGAGTTCGATTCTCATCACCCGCTCCAAATTAGTTCTTTGAAAACTAAAC
>NZ_JBALOV010000024.1:1631-4537 GCF_036965045.1 Bacillus sp. JJ1533
ATGCCTTGGCACTAGGAGCCGATGAAGGACGGTACTAACACCGATATGCTTCGGGGAGCTGTAAGTAAGCTTTGATCCGAAGATTTCCGAATGGGGAAACCCACTGCTCGTAATGGGGCAGTATCCTTACCTGAATTCATAGGGTAAGAGAAGGTAGACCCGGGGAACTGAAACATCTTAGTACCCGGAGGAAGAGAAAGCAAACGCGATTTCCTGAGTAGCGGCGAGCGAAACGGAAGATAGCCCAAACCAAGAGGCTTGCCTCTTGGGGTTGTAGGACACTCTATACGGAGTTACAAAAGAGCGAAGTAGACGAAGCGACCTGGAAAGGTCCGTCAGAGAAGGTAACAACCCTGTAGTCGAAACTTCGTTCTCTCTTGAGTGGATCCTGAGTACGGCGGGACACGTGAAATCCCGTCGGAAGCTGGGAGGACCATCTCCCAAGGCTAAATACTCCCTAGTGACCGATAGTGAACCAGTACCGTGAGGGAAAGGTGAAAAGCACCCCGGAAGGGGAGTGAAAGAGAACCTGAAACCGTGTGCCTACAAGTAGTCAAAGCACATTCATGTGTGATGGCGTGCCTTTTGTAGAATGAACCGGCGAGTTACGATCCCGTGCAAGGTTAAGTTGAAGAGACGGAGCCGCAGCGAAAGCGAGTCTGAATAGGGCGATATAGTACGTGGTCGTAGACCCGAAACCAGGTGATCTACCCATGTCCAGGGTGAAGTTCAGGTAACACTGAATGGAGGCCCGAACCCACGCACGTTGAAAAGTGCGGGGATGAGGTGTGGGTAGCGGAGAAATTCCAATCGAACTTGGAGATAGCTGGTTCTCTCCGAAATAGCTTTAGGGCTAGCCTCGAGTATAGAGTCTTGGAGGTAGAGCACTGATTGGACTAGGGGCCCTCATCGGGTTACCGAATTCAGTCAAACTCCGAATGCCAAAGACTTGATTCTCGGGAGTCAGACTGCGAGTGATAAGATCCGTAGTCAAGAGGGAAACAGCCCAGACCACCAGCTAAGGTCCCAAAGTATACGTTAAGTGGAAAAGGATGTGGAGTTGCTTAGACAACCAGGATGTTGGCTTAGAAGCAGCCACCATTTAAAGAGTGCGTAATAGCTCACTGGTCGAGTGACTCTGCGCCGAAAATGTACCGGGGCTAAACGTATCACCGAAGCTGTGGATTGTTCTTACGAACAATGGTAGGAGAGCGTTCTAAGTGCAGCGAAGTCAGACCGTGAGGACTGGTGGAGCGCTTAGAAGTGAGAATGCCGGTATGAGTAGCGAAAGAGGGGTGAGAATCCCCTCCACCGAATGCCTAAGGTTTCCTGAGGAAGGCTCGTCCGCTCAGGGTTAGTCGGGACCTAAGCCGAGGCTGAAAAGCGTAGGCGATGGACAACAGGTTGATATTCCTGTACCACCTCTTTACCGTTTGAGCAATGGAGGGACGCAGGAGGATAGGGTAAGCGCGCTGTTGGATATGCGCGTCCAAGCAGTTAGACTGGTAAGTAGGCAAATCCGCTTACCGTAAGGTTGAGCTGTGATGGCGAGGGAAATATAGTACCGAAGTTCCTGATTCCACACTGCCAAGAAAAGCTTCTAGCGAGGTAAATGGTGCCCGTACCGCAAACCGACACAGGTAGGCGAGGAGAGAATCCTAAGGTGATCGAGAGAACTCTCGTTAAGGAACTCGGCAAAATGACCCCGTAACTTCGGGAGAAGGGGTGCTTTTTAGGGTGAATAGCCCTGAAAAGCCGCAGTGAATAGGCCCAGGCGACTGTTTAGCAAAAACACAGGTCTCTGCGAAGCCGCAAGGCGAAGTATAGGGGCTGACACCTGCCCGGTGCTGGAAGGTTAAGAGGAGGGGTTAGCGTAAGCGAAGCTCTGAATCGAAGCCCCAGTAAACGGCGGCCGTAACTATAACGGTCCTAAGGTAGCGAAATTCCTTGTCAGGTAAGTTCTGACCCGCACGAAAGGTGTAACGATCTGGGCACTGTCTCAACGAGAGACTCGGTGAAATTATAGTACCTGTGAAGATGCAGGTTACCCGCGACAGGACGGAAAGACCCCGTGGAGCTTTACTGCAACCTGATATTGAATTTTGGTACAGCTTGTACAGGATAGGTAGGAGCCTTGGAAGCCGGAGCGCCAGCTTCGGTGGAGGCGTCGGTGGGATACTACCCTGGCTGTATTGAAATTCTAACCCGAAGGCCTTATCGGCCTTGGAGACAGTGTCAGGTGGGCAGTTTGACTGGGGCGGTCGCCTCCTAAAGAGTAACGGAGGCGCCCAAAGGTTCCCTCAGAATGGTTGGAAATCATTCGTAGAGTGTAAAGGCACAAGGGAGCTTGACTGCGAGACCTACAAGTCGAGCAGGGACGAAAGTCGGGCTTAGTGATCCGGTGGTTCCGCATGGAAGGGCCATCGCTCAACGGATAAAAGCTACCCCGGGGATAACAGGCTTATCTCCCCCAAGAGTCCACATCGACGGGGAGGTTTGGCACCTCGATGTCGGCTCATCGCATCCTGGGGCTGTAGTCGGTCCCAAGGGTTGGGCTGTTCGCCCATTAAAGCGGTACGCGAGCTGGGTTCAGAACGTCGTGAGACAGTTCGGTCCCTATCCGTCGTGGGCGTAGGAAATTTGAGAGGAGCTGTCCTTAGTACGAGAGGACCGGGATGGACACACCGCTGGTGTACCAGTTGTCCTGCCAAGGGCATAGCTGGGTAGCTATGTGTGGAAGGGATAAGTGCTGAAAGCATCTAAGCATGAAGCCCCCCTCAAGATGAGATTTCCCATAGTGTTAAACTAGTAAGATCCCTCGAAGATGACGAGGTTGATAGGTCAGAGGTGGAAGCATGGTGACATGTGCAGCTGACTGATACTAATCGATCGAGGACTTAACCAAA
>NZ_JBALOV010000025.1:0-100468 GCF_036965045.1 Bacillus sp. JJ1533
ATTCAATTGCGATGATATTTAAGGTGTTAAAACCTGTTATATTTATAGCGCTAATTTGCTATTTGCACCTTAAAACAGAACCCATTATCAAACTTAACCTGGCTTTTTATTTTGAACTCCCCATCATTCTCATTATTAGTTTTTTAGGCAATTCATAATGAGCTATTAATATAAGCAAATATAAATCGAATAACCAAATATTTGTGCTTAAATCATAATCCTCTTTATTTATTTTCTTTTCGAATTCATTCATCAAACCTATTAATAAAGCACAAACAAGAAAATATAGATATTGTGTTAACACATAAACCCAATCTTCTTGAGTTTCTCCTATTGCAGCAATCCCTGAAAATACAGATACTACGAAGAACCAGATACTCAATAATGTAGATATAACTAAAATAACAAATCGAACAAGCCCAAAAATATATAAGGCGAGCGTTTTTATTTGTATCACCACCATATGTAAATATCCTTCGGCAAAGGCCAATAATTCTAGATATGTTTTTGCATCTTATTTTAGAACTCCTCTATTTTACACCACAATATAAGAAGGTTTATCACTCGTTTTGGATATTTCAACTAATTATCCTGATCATCTTTTTCTAGGTTAAATGACAACAGATTTAAAACGGTACCTTTTTTAACGGGTTCTGTTTTGAAGTAAAAAACTAAAAATAGATGGGAAAATAGCAAGTTAAATCTCATACTAAAAACACCGACATTAGTAACGGTGTTTTTGGTATTTATTCTTGTTTAACTAAAGCACCAGTTAGCTTAATACTCATTATTTAAATCAATTCTCTCTTTTACCTTCTTATCCGTATTTATGTCTTTCCACTCAATAGTCATATAAATATCACTTACATCATCCATTTTAATTGTTTCGCCATCTTTGTTTAGTGGAGCATCGCCTTCAATAGTTCCAGTGTTTATTTGTGACACATCAGTTTCGCTTCCAGTAACTTTCTTCGCCTGTATTACTGTATCCTCACCATTTATTACAGCATTAACTTCAAAATAGAAATAATCTGTTTTTTTTAGAAGCTATAGAAGGTGGGGCTTATGAACTTTATTTTATTCCTGGAAATAAAACTGGAATGAATACCAAAGGTTGCAAGATTATTAAACTTGTTGAAAGGCAGTTTATGTTGCCAGCCTATAAAATAAACTGCACAAAATCATCATATATTGATGGTTTTAAGATTTCGGTTCTTACTTTGGAAAAATCCAAGATTCAATTAAACCTCATCGCTAATTTAATCATTCAACAAAAAAGGTGCATTAATCCTTCTTGAATCAACGCACCCATTTGTTTAAGTATATTTTTTCACAATATTATCGAGTGCGTCGGACCAGCCGTCGTAAACGTACTGATCGCCTGGGTGACCTGCGAATCCTCGCAGGTGAAAAATCATCTCAGTTCGGTCGCCGTGTTCGATAAGGGTTAAGGTCACGACAGGGGAGTTCTCGACAGGAGCATCGGGGTAACCCCATGTAAAAACGAGCCGTTTGAATGGTACGACCTCGAGAAACACACCTCCGGTTGGATACTCCTCGCCGGTCTCAATGTTGACCATCGTGTAGCGGTAACGTCCGCCTTCCCGAACGTCGAAGAAGATAGTCTCTAGGGGTGTTGAAGGCAACCATTCGGCGAGTTCCTTCTCCTCGGTCCAAGCGCGCCACACGAGCTCGCGGCGGGCGTTCAGGATGCGGGTAATGGTAAATTCCGGTTCAGATGTGGGCATGTTCGTTGTTCCTCCTTTGTGATCATTTGACATGTTCATTGTTCCTCCTTTGTGGTCATGGTCTTGAGGTGTTCTTCCAGTGCGTCGAAGCGCAGGTTCCACTCACGGCGGTGCTTCTCGACCCAGGCTGATACCTCATCGAGAGGCTCGGTGCGCATATTCAGGGTCCGCCACTGGGCGTTTGTTGTACGTTCAATCAGCCCTGCTCGCTCCAGTACTTTGAGGTGCTGGGAGATCGCGGGTGCGCTTATCTCGAAGAGCTCGGCGACCTCCCCGACTGTGGCAGCCCTCTTTGACAGCCTGGTCAGGATGTTTCGGCGCGTCGGATCGGCGAGCGCAGCGAAGATGAGGCTGAGTGTGTCCTTTGCAGCCAATTAAACAACTCCTTAATTAAGGTTATGATTAAATATAAATCACAATGTGTATTCGTGTCAATTGTTTTTCTCCATATTTTACCACAAGGGATAGTGAAATATTTGACTAGCTCTATCCATGCCTGACCATCTGGCATCCCCAATCCTAAACATGCCGTTTTGACATCATTAATCCCAACTATTCTGTCCAAATTCATATACGAATTCGACTGCTAATTAACGTGTTATTTAACTTTTTGTACTCGAAAACAGAACCCGTTACCTTTATTTACCTCTTTTCTTATTGGGCTACCCTATGCTGTTACTCTTTCCTTTGGTTTAAAAATAATAAACGATGCAAAAGAACCCTGCATATATTGGAATACAAAATAAAAAGTGTAAGGTGGGAAACAAATGATCACAGCCAACATTGGGAGTAAAACCTTTCGATTCCCGGAAACCCTTGAAGAATATTTTCAACCATTCCGTTCACATGTGATTGGATTGAACCAAGATTTTGATTCCCCCTACGGAAAAAAGAAAATCATTTATGCCGACTGGACAGCAAGTGGGCGATTATATCAGCCTATCGAAAAAAAAATATCCGAGGGTTTTGGGCCTTTTATGGCCAATACCCATACAGAGTCGAATATAACCAGTTTAATGATGACTGGGCTATACAAGCATTCAAAAAAAATGATTAAGGAGCATGTTAATGCAGATAAATATGATGTAGTAATCTTAGATGGTTTTGGGATGACTTCGGTGGTCAATAAACTGCAACGAATTTTAGGGCTAAGAGTACCAGAAATTTGGAGAAATCATCTGCAGCTTCCAGAAAAGGAAAGACCGGTCATTTTCATGACCCATATGGAACATCATTCAAATCAAACATCTTGGCTCGAAACACTTGGAGAAGTGATATTGATAAACCCGGATAGGGAAGGAAAGGTGGACTTAAATCATTTAGAACAACTGCTGAATGTTTATAAGGACCGGCAATTGAAAATAGGTTCTTTCACAGCGTGTTCAAATGTAACAGGCATTCAAACCCCTTATCACCAGCTCGCCAAGCTTATGCATCAACATGGAGGACTCTGCTTTATTGATTTTGCAGCATCCGCACCATATGTCGAGATCAATATGCATCCCGATGATCCGCTTGAAAAGCTTGATGCGATATTTTTCTCACCACATAAGTTCTTAGGCGGTCCAGGAACAAGTGGAGTATTGGTCTTTGATTCTAGAATTTACAAGAATAAAGTCCCAGATCACCCCGGCGGAGGAACGGTGTTATGGACCGATCCCTGGGGGGAACATAAATATTTCGATGACATAGAGATGAGAGAAGATGGCGGAACTCCGGGGATTCTACAGTCCATTCGGACCGCACTTTGTCTGAATTTGAAAAATAAAATGGGGATAACAAATATTTTAAATAGAGAAAAAGAACTGCTTAGTCTTTTATTTTACCACTTGGAAAAGTTTCCAGAGGTTCATATATTAGCTGGAAATATTAAGGATAGGATCGGTATAGTCTCGTTTTATATTGAATCCATTCATTATAATTTAATTGTTCGTCTTTTAAACGACAAATATGGTATTCAGGTTAGAGGCGGATGTTCATGTGCTGGAACATATGGTCATTATCTCTTAAATATCAATAAATCGACTTCCAAACAAATTAGTGAAAAAATTGCTCATGGGGATATGTCTGCTAAACCTGGGTGGGTTCGCTTTTCAATCCATCCAATTATGACAGACGAGGAAATACTATCCTTTATTCATGCGATAAGGGAAATTATCGAAAACATTGATGAGTGGAAAAAAGACTACGTTTATGATCCAGTAAGTAATGATTATTTTTATATTCACCATCATCGGGAAGATATGTCGCCTTTTTTTCGATTTAAATGATTTTTTATGAAACGGGTACCTTTAGTTAAACAAGAACAAACACATAAAAAAACAGGATGGCCCAATAATAGGGCTGATCCTGTTTTTTCGTTATTAGCGAACTGTTTTTAATGCTCCGCTCCAAGATACTACTTGGTCTAACATTAGGTTAACGTTGTCCAAGTGTAGATCTTGCGGCTTGAACTCAGAACCATTTTCGAAGTCAGTGAATAATGAAAGTGTTGGATGTGTACGAACGTCCGCAATCATTAATTCACCCATGATTCCACGTAGGTGTTCTGCAGCACGTGCACCACCAGTTGAACCGTAACTTACAATACCAGCAGCTTTGTTGTTCCAAGCTTCACGAGCTAGGTCTAACGCATTTTTCAATGCACCAGTGATAGAGTGGTTATATTCTTGAACGATGAATACAAATCCATCAAGATTAGCTAATTTTTCGTTCCAAGCAGCGATTCCAGGTGCATCAGCTTCACCTAAGAATGGTAATTTGAAGTCTGCGATGTCTACGATTTCGTAGTTTGCATCTCCACGCTTATCAGCGATTTCTTTTACCCATGCTCCTACTTGAGGACTTACGCGTCCTTGACGAGTACTACCTAAAATAATACCAATGTTTAATTTTTCGTTTGACATTACTTTTTCCTCCTTTTGTTGGTTACCAAAAAGTTTATCTAATAAACCCATGATGTCTCTCCTTTTTTATATTAAAGGATATTTATGTAAAATACCTTTAATCCTTTTATCTTAGAAGTAAATATCTTAACTTCAAGATAAACATTATAGTAAAAATAGACTCTTGTCAACCAAAAGACCTAAAAAGATTTTAATTTAAAAAACGCCTGGATAAACTAAGCGCTACCAACCTCAATAATCAACGTTTTCCTCTTGTCGCTTCATTCTTATAAAGAACCGGAATAAGTTCACAATTTATCAAAAATGACTTATGGTTCGGTTGTTTTATAAAAAAAGACCAAATCAATAATGATTTGATCAAGTTATGAATTAATGAATTGGATTTCCTGCACGTACATTTTCAGGAATATGCCTTCTAATCGCAAATAGAAACTCGCCTAGGAAATAGAGTGCGACCGTTGGCCAGATCCACGCCCAATAGTTTCCCACGGTCCCATACAACGCCCCAAGCACTGGTTGAACATAAGAAAGGCACACCAACGATAATGCAATCCAACAAACTGAATAGGAAAAACAAATATGTCCATGCAGCTGCCATTTATGCCCGGAGTAATCCCACCATTTCCGGTCAAAAAACCACTCAAGAAGGAATCCGCTACTATACTCCACGATTGTTGGAATGAGAAAGCAAAGAATCAACACTGCAGACCAATGCATATCTTTTCCTACTAAAAAGATGAGCAGAAGGGGTGCGAACCCGTACATTGGTTTAAAGGGTCCAAAGAAAAAGTTATCCTTAAAAAATACTCTTTTCCTTGCATAGTTATAGCTGTTTTCAAGGAGCCACCCTAAAAACGAATAAATGGTGAAGAAAAAGACGATAGCCATCACCCCATCCCATGATAGGAGGACAGGCATCTCAAATTCAAAACCAGTAACTAAACTCTGCAACACCGACAAATCACCTCAATGATAATATTTACCTTTAGGATTTGCGCGTTGTTGGTTAAATATACCTGTTCAACATCATTTTTCACCACGATTTTGCAGGTGATAAATCATTCTGAAATCTTCATTTTCATGGCTTTTACTACCGAATCAACGTCAGCATAGCCATAATAACGAACATATATGACGTCTTTTCCTTTGGAAGCGTAGACTTCTTTAAAATCCTCTCCCTTTCTAACAATCAATGTTTCAAAGCTTGGATTCTTTGTTTCAACATAATCTTCCATCCTATTATCATAGTTATGTCTTTTTATTAAATCAGAAATTAGATGGTCGGCCATACTTGGAAAACTCAAGTGATAATACTTTGTTTCTATACTTGGTGAATATTCACCGCTCTTGTCTTTCCACTTTTCTCCTGGTATCAGACCACTTTCATCAGTTTGATATTGGACTGGTGCAAATGGACTCCAATTAGATGTATACCGATTGGACCAATCCACATTGTCCCTCATATATTCAGACTCCCCTCGAACTAAGGCTGGATTTTGCTCTATATCTGCTAATCTTACAATCGGTAGGTTAAGACCTCCTTCAGGCAACGTTTTCGTATCCATTTTAATTAGTTGTGTAAATGCAAATATGGCGGTTAATGCAGCAACAATTGTAAAAAGGAATGCGATAATTGAATTTAACCGATGGCTCTTTTTCCATGGAACATGATGTTCAATCTGTTTCCCTTCAATTAAGCTTTTTCGCAAAGTGCGTATGGAGATAGCTGCTAACAATGAATTAAAGGCCTGATATCCGATGATAATGGACAAAATCGTTTGTGGAATAACTAACCCTTCAACCAAAATATAAGTGGGTGTCGCATCCAGAAACCAAACCGAAGACAACATGCCAAGTATTAAAAGTAAACCAATAACCACGAAACCTGCATTTAACGCTAATTTCTTATCTAGTTCCGTTAATGTAAAAGACTGCTCAGCTGGGTCGGTATGTATCTCGGGTGCATCAAGCTCTTCAGGGGATGAAAACACTTGAAAATATTGATAACTTGTCACATAGTCCCAGCCACTTTCCGCATACATCTCAATCTGTTCTGGTGAACTTTTCTTTTTCATCGATACATCTACTCGATATCTCATTTTTTTAGGTTCACCTTTGACAAAATGCGCAAAAAACTTACCCATTTTTTTGAGATGTAACCCTTCGGCTGCCATGTCTTGAAACCAGCTCTCATGCTCACCGATTCGCCAATAATCACTGGGACGAATTTTTCGGACAATCTTATTCATTCCCGTCATCCCCCTCTAGAATATTACCGTCCTGTATCATCGATTTGAGTCGATCATACTCCACTCTTAATGCCTGTTCACCTTCTGCAGTAATTTCATACGTCTTTCTTCTGCCGTCATCTTCTGCTAATGAAATGAGTCCGTCCTTTTGCATCCTTGATAGCACGCCGTAAAGAGTCCCCGGCCCCATTTTTACCCTGCCATTTGAAACCTCTGAAATGGCCTGCATCAGTTGGTACCCATGGTTTGGATGCATTAATGCTAGTAGTACATAGTACATTGCTTCGGTCATTGGCCCTCCGCTATAAGCCATTCCTAACATCCCTTCTTTCGTTGGACGAGCAGTGATTCCCATACGTCCCAGACATATTATGTATCTCGATATTATGCATTACGATATATCGTATAACATAATAATACTTTAAAAAATTCCTTATGTAAATATGAAATAATGAAAAGGGCCCTACTGACAATTTCTTGTTAGTAGAACCCAATTATTAGCCTAACTCTAATTGTTAACAATTACGCGAGACTTATTGCAACTCTCGAATTGAAGACTTACAGATATTGATTTGATTTTTTAAGCGTATTCGAATTATAAGGAAAAAGATGAAGGTCCGAACGTACATATTTCGAAAACGCTAGTGGTGGAAAATCAATGTGGAAATTTAATAGGCATTGTCAAATCTACAAGAAAATGCCACAGAGACACAGGGATTTATCTCTGTCTCATTTTCCAATGTGATAGTCTTAGCGTTAAACATGGTTACACATTTTTCGGAAATCGAATACCATATATCTCGCCCAAGTGAGTCAACTCTTCCACTACTTGTTCCGGTAAAGGTATGCCCTCTTTCATCCTGTGATCATATTCTCTTTTTCTTCTCTCACCAGGATAGCGAATTTCATCAGTACCCGGGACTTTCGGTATATTCTTCATGGCTTGTAATAATTCTCCCATTGAACTAGTAAACTCTTCGATTGGCATAAACTTTTCAATATCAATAAGGATGAAAAAGTGGCCAACATTGGCATGGTCTGTTTTCTCTTCTTGATATATGCTCGTGACATTCGGTCCAAATGCAGCACCTGTTAAAATGCCTGTTAAAATTTCAACGGCCATTGCAAGTGCAGAGCCTTTTGCCCCTCCTAATGGTAAAACAGCCCCGCGCAATGCTTCAGCGGCATCATTTGTCATATTACCATTTTCATCTATTGCCCACCCGTCCGGTATCCTTTTACCCTGTTTCTCGGCAGCAATAATTTTTCCTCTAGCAACGACGCTTGTTGACATATCGATAATAACAGGGACATCATCTCCCGTCGGAAATCCAAAAGCGATCGGATTTGTTCCAAAAAATGCCTGACGTCCACCCCACGGCGGGATCCCTGAAGGGGAATTGGTAAACGCAAGTGCTGCAAGCTTGTGGTCACATGCCATCTGACAATAATAAGATGCTGTCCCGAAATGATTACTATTATTAACCGTTATCCCAGCCATCCCCGTCTCTTTTGCCATTCCGATCCCCCGTGTTATTGCCTCGGAACCAACAATATGTCCTAACCCATTGTCGCCATTCACCGTTAGGACGGAAAGACCCTTTTTAGAAAATTGGATTTTCGGTTGTGGGTTTATCCGGTTTTCACTCATTCGTTGACAATAAATGCCTAATCTCGTTAGTCCGTGGCTATCAATCCCTTCCAAATTTGCTCGAATCAATGTGTCTGCTGCTAATTTCGCATGCTCGCGTGAAACGCCAATTTCTGTCAAGATCTCAATCGTAAATTGAATTAATTCTGTTGCTTCAAATCTGCTAATCTTACTAGTTTCTATGCTCATTTATATATCCCCTTATACAAGACATCGCGACCCTGTCCCATCAAGCACTTTTCCAACCTCTTTTGCAACTAATAAGGATATCCGACCTTGAGACTCGTTCGTCAGCCCGGCAATATGCGGTGAAAAAATGACGTTGTCCAATTGTAGCAGCGGGTTCATCTTATCGATCGGCTCCGATTCCAAAACATCTAAATATGCTCCCGCTATCGTTCCTTCTTTCAATGCATAGTAAAGGGCTTCTTCATCTATAATCCCACCCCTAGAGGTGTTTATTATATAAGCCGATTGTTTCATGGAGGATAGCTGTGACGCAGATATTAATTTTTTTGTTGATGAGGTAAGTGGTACATGTATAGATATAAAGTCAGCCGAGATTAACACATCTTCCAAAGTATATTTCAATTGAACGGATGTTTCTGCAACGATATGATCAAATGGGGTTAAAAAAGGATCGTATCCGATCACATTCATGCCGAACGCTTTTGCCCGTTTCGCAACGCGGTGGGAAATCTCGCCGAGCCCTACGAGCCCAACCACCTTATCAAAAATTTCGCTTCCAGTATGTTTCTTCCTGTCCCAGTTTCCTTTTCTAACATCTTCATTTGCTAAAAAAAGCGGCCGGTTCGCCATCAATATTGCAGCCATCACATATTCTGCAACAGAGGTGGCGTTCGCATTACGAGGAACTACCGTTTGAATTCCGCGTTTTTTTGCATCATCTACTGCAATATTTTCCAATCCGACACCTAACCTGCCAATTACCTTTAGTTCAGGAGCCTTCTCAAGCAGCTCTTTATCAACCCTTGTTTGATTCCGTACAATGAGTGCATCAACATCAATGACACGCTCTAGAAGGCCCCTGCGGTCATTCCATAAATGTGGTTCGTAATGAACATCAAAGCCCCGACTTTTCAATTCCACAAGTCCTTCTTCCCACATTATTTCGGTGACCAAAACTTTCATAATCTTTCCTCCCTCTATAAATTTATTTTTCATTTGATAACTTGCTTATTCTTTTTATATCTTCGCCACTTGCTTAACAGCAAATGGATGCCCAACCACAAACGAAAATAAACATTTCCAACGGCATCATTAGTTTCCAAAAATCCATAGGATAACCTAATACTTTATATGTAATCTCGGCGCTCTTCGCGTGGGTAGCATGTGAAAGTTCATAAGTACCACCGCCGATAATGGCAACATCCACCGTACAGCCCATTCCCAGTCGCACTTATAAATTTAATCTTGCATGGTTCATTTTAGAAATAATATCCTCTCTCACACTTTCTAAATGATGAATCATTTGACTCTCAGCTACTGCAATTTGCTTCCACATAATGGCCTCAACAATCCGTTCATGTTCTTTAATTGATTTATAGAGGCGGCCAGGAATATCAATCGTTTCTTTATGAACCTCGTTTAACATATCCATTAAGTTAAGCATAATGCGATGGAGAATCGAGTTTCCAGAGAATTCGGCTAGCATTAAATGAAACTCTCGATCTGCTTTTGCTAACAGGGGAGCAGCTTGTTTAATATCCTTGTTTTTAAATAGTTTCAAAGATTTTTGAACATGATTTTGAAGGGTTTCGATTTGATTTTCACTTGCAAATTCGGCGACCCACTTGACACTTTGCGATTCCAACAATATCCGAATGTCAAACAACTCCAGTATTTGGTCACTTTTCATAAAAAAAGTGGCCGCCCATTGATCTATCGTTTTCATTTTGCTCGATACGAACACTCCAGAACCATGTTTAATTTGAACATAACCAAGCGTTGATAAAATTTTATATGCTTCCCTTACGGTGTTCCGGCTAATGTTCAATCGTTCAGACATTTCCCGTTCGGAAGGTAGTTTTTCCTCTGGGACAATTCTTCCCTCGACAATCAGTTCCTTTATATACTCGACAACATTATCTGTTACTGAAGCTCTTGAAAAATTCTTGCTTTCAAACATATTGATCCCCCTATGCATTTGAACTCGGTGTAGAAATATTCCCCTTTTTTACTGCCTATTTTTCTTTATTTCATGAAGGCTATTAAATACAGTGAAGTTTTCGAAAATCATTACTGAATTATTTACCTTATCTACAAGATTTCGATTCTGTTCGCCTAGATGAGTTCAGAGGCTACAATATATAAGTAGTCACAAAACCCCGTGAATATACACCCTTATGCATATTCACGGGGTTTTGCTTATCTAGTCAATGTCAAATTCAAGCATTTTTGCAAAGTGCTCGAGCACCGTGATCATGATGGTATGGAATATAAGTTGAATTTTACACGTACAAGCGCCACTCCGATCCGTGTCAAGAATGAAGTAGTCCGATATTATCATCTTTCGAAAGACCTTTAGCATTTGCCAGGATTGCCTAGAGTATCATGTAAGATATCCTCACAAGCTGGTATTTTTTCAATCATTCCCAACTCCTTCATGACCTCAGCAAAATCGATGAATCCATTGGGCTCGGAAGTATATTTAATAGAGTCTTGCGTTATCCATTCTTTATACTGTTCTGCCGAAGGACTTCCGTCGGAGTCTCTTGAAAGAATTTCAGCGGCTTGATCTGGATCATCGTTGAGCAAAGCAATCGCACGTTGAATGTTTTCGTATAAGACATCCATTATTTCACGGTTATCGTTATAGTAATCTTCTGTAACCCAAATACTATTGAAGGTGTGTTCCCCGAAAAGATCATAACTTTTTAAAATTATGTGTGCACCCTCAGCTTCCTCTTGCATTTGGTATGGCGGGGCCGTGAGATGCGCAGAAATTTGATCACTTAACAGTGCTTGCATAGCGGTTGGGTGCTCTAATGCGACAATATTTTCATCTAAACTTCTTGCGTCACCCAATTGATCAAGCGCACCTTTTCGTAAAACAACAGATTGAATTGAATCCAGCCCGGGCATCGCAATTTGATCTTTTGGGCCGAAGTCTTCTAGAGTTTTTTTGTTTGGATCTTTACCCATAAGCCATAACTCCATGTTGTCCATTGAACTCAAGATTTTCCAGTTTACTCCCTTATCCCAACCGAGAAGAAAAGGACCAATTCCGCCTGCACCAACCTGAATTTGACCCGCAATTAGACCATCTCTTATCGCAGCACCCGAAGCCAAGGTTTTCCATTCAATATTTACATTAGGCAGCTCTTCATCAAGCCAAGCCATTTCCCTTAAAATAGTTAATGGAGCATATCCAAGACCAGGTTGAACAACAATGGTCATGTCTTGCTTGGCAGCGTTACCTTCGCCATCTTTTTGATTAGTTTTTTCCGATGAACCGCCTCCGCATGCTGCAAGAAACAGAAACATGGTGAATGCTATTAACATAATAAAGAAATTTCTCTTTGAACCCCGGACTTTCAACATCAATCTACACCCCTTTTCCAATTTTCAGCATACTGAAAATTTGTTTTATTTATCCTCAGCCTTCATACCCCACCTGATAACGGTTTTCTTCTCAATTTGATTGAACATCACATCAAACAATATCCCGATCAAAGAAATCGTTACAAGACCGGCAAACATATCAGGAATTTTCAAGAAGAAACGCGCCTCGCTGATAAAAAAGCCAAGACCTCCTCCGCTGCCCGCAACACCAAAAACCAACTCTGCTGCAATAATGGTCCGCCAACCAAATGCCCACCCTGTCTTTAGACCTGAGATCATGTGTGGTAACGCAGCTGGCATGTAAACGTCTTTTACCAATTTCCATCCCCGCAGTCCCAAATTTCTCCCTACCATCAGAATTGTTGGAGAAACCGTGCGAAAGCCCATGCTAACGTTGATTGCGATTGGCCATGTGATTGCATTAGCTAGTACAAAAACTAGAGCAGTAGGGGTTAACCCAAACCAAATAATTGCGAGAGGCAACACACCAATTGCTGGAATTGGATTTAATACCGACGTAAGTAAATTAAGTAAATCACTGCCTATTTGCGTCCAAGTAGCAAGAGTAGTTAATATTGCAGCTACAACAATCCCAATTAACATACCGAGTAGTAATATTTTCATTGTAGCTATAGTTACGCTCAAAAGAGTCCCATCTATCCAATTTTGCCCGAGTACTTTTCCAATTTCCGAGGGACTTGATAAGAGTAAAGGGTTTACATTCATAACCTTAAAAATAATTTCCCACAATAGCAGAATAACGACTAAAAGAAGTGTTTGTCTTACCCATGCGGGTAACTGGGTCCATGAAAGATTATTTCGTTTTACTTTACTGTTCACTGGAGCTTCTTTAAGAACCTTACTTTCTACCGACACATTTGTCCCCCCCTAATTAATTCTAGCTTCCTAGCAGTTTACGCAAGTGTTGTTGTACCTCTATGGATTCATCACTTTCCAAGTTTTTGGCCTTTTCGCCAACATTGACAATCTCCGCAATGTACGATGGTGGATGAGTTAGTACGATGATTCGATCACCAAGAAGCACTGCCTCTTCAATACTATGAGTTACAAAAAAGATAGTCACACGTGTTTTTTCAGCAATTAACCTTAGCTCTTCCTGCAAGCGAGTCCTTGTAAGCGCATCCAACGCACCGAATGGTTCATCCATTAAGAGCATTGAAGGTTCAAGGGCAAGAGCACGTGCAATCGCTACACGTTGTTTCATACCACCAGACAACTGATGAGGATATAGATCATGAGCCCTTGTAAGCCCCGTCATTTCAAGGTAGTATTTTGCACTATCAATGGCTTCGCTCTTTTTCCGACCGGTGATACGCAGGGAATAAACTAAATTATCGAAAACTGTTCGCCAAGGAAAAAGTTGATCGTGCTCCTGAAAGACAACAGCACGGTCAGGCCCAGGCTCTAGGTCAGTACGTCCCGCAAGTAAAATATCTCCACCAATAGGCTTGTTATATCCAGCAATCGTTTTTAACAAAGTCGATTTCCCACATCCCGAAGGACCAATCATCATTATTTTTTCTCCAGACCGAATATCAAAGCTAATATCATTGATTACTAGATTAAATTCATTTCCAACTTCGTACCCAATCCTTACATTTTTCACGGATAATAATTGTTGTGGCTGTGCGTTATTTTTATTTTCTCTTTGCTTAACTGCTTGGGTATCGTCATAAAAGCTTCTATCTAGCGTGGGTAATTGTTGTTGATTTCCCATCACGTACTGACCTCCTTATAATTTGAAGTCGAACAAATTTAACTGAACCTGGAAAGCTAAAGCAATTTAATAGTTTTTACTGCTACCTTATAGGAAATCCAGACTTCTACATTATGTTCGGACAACAGGTATGTGGTATTACCGATAGTTATTGAGTTTTTCCCAAATTTACAAATTAGGTGTTGGGATTTCTCCTATAAGAATGGCAACCATCTTTTTCAAATTCTCTGTTATTATCAACTTGTTTAAGGTCGCCTCACTATGCACCATTGATACCTCTTCCTACCAAAACGCTAGCCATTTCCTGTATGTATACTCCACCAGCTCCAAGAGCGAGAGGAAATACGTAATATGATTTGAACCAATCGCTTTATGTAAAGGAAGTTTTAAAAAAATAGAGAGGCACCGGAACAACAATAAATCCGGTAGCAACTCCCATTATTCTACCAATCACTTCTGTTAAAAGACGAGGACAACCGTTAAATTTTCGTCCTCTAGGTGAAAAATATTGAGTTAGTTTTTTAAAAGGTCCTACCTCTTCGTGATTTAACATTAACAGATGTGGTTCTTTTTGAGTATATTTGATGCATAATACTTCATTTACAGCATTACATTACCATTAATTAACTTTTGTGAATAGGTATAAAGTTATATTTTCTTATGCACTGCGGTACAATCTAGTTAGGACAAATTCTTTGTGGCCGAGTACTTCTGCACATGTCATTCTTCCATTAACTGTCCGGGCGAGGCATTCCATTAAGTCGTCCCCTGCTTCTGATAACGTTTTTTCACGGGCCAATAATCCAGATACATCCACGTCAATATGCTCTGACATCGTCTCAGCAGTAATTTGGTTTGCTGTAATTTTGATCACCGGCACAATTGGATTTCCGATAACGTTTCCTTGCCCAGTCGGGAAGAAATGTACCACTGCCCCACCCGCTCCCATTAATGTAATACACTCTGCAGCAGCAGATGATGTATCCATGAAATACAACCCTGGACCTTCTGTTGGAGTTTCAGCCATTTCCAAAGCACCGATAATTTCCTTAGTACCTGTCTTAGCAATATTACCAAGCGCTTTCTCTTCTATTGTGGAAAGTCCCCCCGCTATATTCCCTTGAGTCGGCTGTGAACCAAGCAGGTCTGCACCTGTTCCCTCAATTTCGTCCACATAGTTTTGATAAATAGATTCAAAACGTTCGCGAACAGCCGGTGAGGCTGCACGTGCTGCAATCAGATGCTCCCCGCCAGTCAATTCAGGTGTTTCACCGAAGAAGACTGTAGCTCCCGCATCTACTAAGCGGTCAACGGCTTGAGACACAGTCGGGCACGAACCTAATCCAGTTGTCGTATCAGATTCTCCACACTTGATACTAACCGTTAACTCACTAAGTTCAATCGGTTCTCTTTGTAGCTCAGATGCCCAATGGACATATTCCTTCGCCTTCCAAGATGCATTTTTAATTGTTTCAAAATCCCCGTTTCTCTCGATAGAGAAATAGGAAACTGGTTTTCCAGTTTCAGCAATCCCGTCAGCAATTCGTTTCGCCCAGTTTTCCTCAATTCCAATTATCACAACAGCTGCTACGTTTGGATTGGAACCGATTCCAATCATTGTTTTAAAGAAAAGGTCCAAATCCGGCCCGTATTGAAGTCTCCCATAGGCGTGCGGCAAAGCAATTGTTCCTTGAACGTTGTTTGCTACGGATTCACACGCAGCATTTGAAATATCATCTACTGGTAAAATTACAACATAATTTCTTACACCGACTTTTCCATTTTCTCTACGATATCCATATAACTGCATCATCCATTACCACCTTTGAGTTTTAATATTATGGGTATGTACATAATCACCCTGCTCCCATCGCTGGGTAGTAACGCCAATTTCAATGCCATATTTCAATACTGGTGTACCTAAATCTAATGCTTGAAGAGCAATTTTATGCCCATACGGAATATTACCTTTTGCAACTACCTCGACTGTTGAATTGTCACCCATGTTCACACCGATGACCTTTTCACCTTCTTTAATGTTGCTCGTAGCCACCCCTACATGATCGCCTGGATTGTGAATGAGAAAATCGTGTTTTATTGACGGCTTCTTTTCACCAACAGCTGCAGCTGAACTTACTTTGCTCACTTCACATGCCTCCTTCATCATAATTAAATTTTAGGAGTAGGGTCATCCTAGGTACAGTGACCCTACCACTTGGGTATCATTAAATCATTTGCAGAAAAATTAGTCAATACCCACTTTTATGAATTTTCAGAATAGAATATAAAAACAATCCAATTATATTATTTCATAAAATTTTTGAAGAACTGTTTTGGCAGTATCCCAAAGCAGAAGTTTATTTACTAGAAAGCGTTATGTATAGGAAAAATGTACAACTACTTTTGTAAAGACGTATGTAATGATCACTAAGAAAATACTTTTAAAATATAGCGAAGTTTTTAAATATATTTTTTTGGTCTTTCTTTTGAATCTAAAAATTTTTAACCAACCACTACCGTCTGAAATTCCTTTTTCGTTTAAAAATACAGTTTTAGATACATAAACTTGTAAGCCTTCGAAATATGTTTACTTCGAGGACATCTAATAATACGCCAGCAATTATATGGTTATTGTGTTTTACAAATTTTCTATTCTCTTTAAAAATAAAATTAGTCAAAATATTTTTAAAATATTGAATTATGTACCAAATAGTGATTTAATAAATTTATATTGGTTGGGTCACTATGCCAGGAACTCAATGGTTAGGGAGAATTCCAATGGTTCTTCCATATCAAAGAAAAAGGAGGATAGAAGAAGTTAGATTCTTAATTTGCCACACAAATTGGGGGTATTGATAATGAATGATGTTGAAGTAACAGTTATGCGATTTGATCCACAAACAGACGATGAACCTAAGTATGAAGCATTTCAAATTGAAGCTAAAGAAAACATGACGGTACTGGATAGCTTGTTTTTAATCGTTGAGGATCAGGATCCTAGTTTATCTTTCCGGTGTGCTTGCAGACTTGGAATGTGCGGTTCCTGCGGGATGGTTATTAATGGTCGAGGCCGTTTAGCATGCCGAACTAAAATTGAACATTTAGGGGAGAAAATACTAGTTCAACCTATGAGGAACATGGACGTAATAAAAGATTTAGTCGTCAATATGGATAAATTCTTCCAAAATTGGGAGAAGGTAAAACCTTATTTTGTTCCTAAGGAAGATACGGATGAGTTTGCTATTATTCCTCCATCATCAGGAAGACGAGAAATCATAGATGAAAATCAAGATTGTATTACTTGCGGATTGTGTTTCCAATCCTGTAATACAGTTTCACTTAGAGGTGTCGATGAGTTTATTGGTCCAGCAGCCTTAAACCGAGCGTACAATTTGATTGCAGATGAAAGAGATGGAGCTAGAGAGGAAAGGCTAGACATGGTGGTAGAAACTGATGGTGCATTTGGTTGCCGATCTTTTAGTGCTTGTGTAGAAGTTTGTCCAAAAGGAATTAAACCAATGGCAACAATCCAGAAAATCAAAATGAAACAGTTGAAAAGAGCGATAGGTATGAAGTGGTAGGTTGACTAAACGATAGGAGATGGTTTGGTAATGACTTCAACTAGTTTGCAAACAAATAAAAATGTTCAAGATGTAAAGGTGAAACAACGCCCTTTTGTTGGCTATATTGCATGGATCGTTCAAAGAGTAACAGCGTTAATCCTGCTATTTTGTTTACCATTAAAAATCTATAGTGGTTATGCAATAGTTGGAAAACTTCCAGGCATCGGTGTATTCTCTGCACTACACTTAAACGCTTTATTAGATGCTCTCTTAATCTTTGCTTTAATTTTCCACGCTTTATATGGTTTTAGGGTAATTCTAATTGATATCGGTATTGTAAAAGATAATCGAAGTGTGTTTACTATTTTTACCGTTATTGGTGCGGTTTTATCTGCCCTCATGTTTTATGTCATTGTGTCCTAGTTACATATTATTATATTAAATTGACTAAAAAAGAGTAGGTGAACTCATTGGAACACGTAGAGACAGATATTCTAATTTTGGGAAGTGGCGGTGCTGGTTTATTTGCAGCTCATCATGCAGCTGATCAGGACCCCAATGTAAAAATTATCGTTTCAGCAAAAGGATTAATTGGAAAAAGCGGGTGTACCCGTATGGTACAAGGCGGATATAATGTTGTACTTCATCCAGATGACTCGTTTGAAAAGCATTTTAAGGATACGATCAAAGGTGGTGGCGGAATCAATGATCAGGAGCTGGCATGGACGCTAGTAAATGATGCGCCTAAAAGAATAAGAGAGTTAGAGACGAAAATGGGAGTCTTTTTTGATCGAAATGAAGATGGAACGATTCACCAAAAACCCTTTGCTGGTCAAACTTTCGACCGGACTGTTCACAAGGGAGACTTAACAGGAATTGAAATTATTTCTCGGATGCGTGATCAGCTTTATGCTAAACCAAACGTCACCGCGTGGGATGAAGTAAGGGCTATTGATATATTATTTGATGAAGAAAAACACAGAGTAGCCGGATGTTTAATGCTTAATATGAGAACCGGCGAATTTATTGTTGTTCACTGTAAAGCTGTTATTGTTGGGACGGGCGGTGCCGCCACAATGTACAAGATTGCAACACCTAGCCTTGAGAAATCAGGAGATGGAATGGCTATGTGTTACCGAGCAGGAACAGAGTTTTTGGATATGGAAATGATGCAATTCCATCCAACAGGACTGCTTGCTGAGAATTCACGGTTAAATGGGGGTGTACTCGAAGAAGGTCTTCGTGGAGCTGGGGGTTATTTAATAAATTCTCTCGGTGAAAGATTTATGAAAAATTACGACCCGGAACGTATGGAGCGCTCGACAAGAGATCGGGTTTCAAGAGCAGCCTACATGGAAATTATGGAAGGTCGCGGAACTCCGTTGGGTGGGGTATACGTGGATGTGTCCCACCTCGGTAAAGAAAATGTACGGCGAATGTTCCCTGGCATGGTAGAACGCTGCAGGGATGTTGGTAGGGATTTGAGTACGGAGCCAGTCGAAATCTCCCCCGCAGCCCACTTTCATATGGGAGGAGTAAGGATAACAAACAACTGTGAATCAAATATTGCCGGGTTATTTGTAGCCGGAGAGGATGCAGGTGGAGTCCATGGTGCAAACCGCCTAGGCGGAAATGGCGTTTGTGACTCAACTGTATTTGGTGCCAGAGCAGGTGATGCGGCCGTTTCCTATGTTAATACCATCGGTACTATTGGAAAAATATCGGATGCCCAAGTACAGTCCTTTATTGACGATATTGTAAAGCCTTTTAATAATGCGGAAGGTGAAAATCCTTTTTATATTCGTAATGATTTGAAAAACTTAATGTGGGAAAAAGTCGGTCTGGTCCGAAATGGGAAAGATCTAGAGATTGCTTTAGGTGAACTTAGATTATTAGAAAAGCGAATTGAGCGTGTATCTGTGAAAGGTTCACGACACTATAATCTAACATGGCAAGAATTCTTAAATGTTCGTAATCTGGTTACGATAGCCAAGATGGTTACAGCTAGTGCCCTAATGCGTACTGAAAGCAGAGGCTCTCACTACAGAGAGGATTATCAGGAAAGCAATGATGAACAATGGCTAAGTAATATATATGTGACCAAAGGCGAGGACGGCGAACCCCGCTATCATGTAGAAAAAACTAAACAAACCCGTATCGATGTGACAAGAATTGAAGGATATAAGATCGAAGTGGCTTCCAAATAACAAGTTAAGGAGTGGTCTTCTATGACAGTTGCCGATTATTCTGCAGATTATAAGCATGTTTGGGGCGTGGAAAAAGATTTTTATAAAAGTGTCGAGGAATCCTGCAAAACTCTTTATATTGAATCCCTTAAAGATTTACCACCTGATGTTAGAACTGCCTTGGAAAGAGCCTACGAGAATGAAGAATTAGAAAGTGGTAAAGAGATTCTCGCAACACTTATCAAGACTGTTTCCACTGCTGATGATAAAAAATTATTAATCTGCCAAGACACAGGAATTCCAGTATATTTTGTAAAAGTAGGAAATCAAGTGCGGTTTGATGGTCTAAGACTAGAGCAGGCAATTAGAAAAGGAACAGAACGGGCAACGCTGGAGCATCCATTAAGAAGCAGTATTGTAAACACATTAACAAGAAAAAACCATGGCACGTCTACCGGAAACCAAGTCCCTATTATTCATTATGAATTTGTGGAAGGGGATCAAATTGAAATTTTAATCGTTCCTAAGGGATCAGGTTCTGAAAACATGAGTTATTTAAAAATGTTAACGCCAGCCGCTGGCATTGAAGGGATTAAAAAATACGTCTTAGAATGTGTCTTTGAATCTGGCGCCAATCCATGTCCTCCTACTATCGTAGGAATCGGAATCGGTGGTACAGCAGACAAATGTGCGGCACTTGCAAAAAAGGCTGCGGCACGTGAAGTTGGTTCTCCTAATCCGGATCCAAATGTACGGAAACTAGAGGAGGAATTGTTTACATTAATAAATAAATTAGGATTGGGTGCGCAAGGTCTAGGAGGAAGTACGACAGCATTAGCAGTACATATTGAAGCAGCAGATACGCATATGACATGTAACCCTGTAGCTGTTAATATGATGTGTTGGCCTGCTCGAAGAATGAGAGCTATCTTCACTCAAGGGGAAGAACCTAGAATTTCATTTTAATGAGACTTCCCAAATGTTATTTGATCATTAAACCAAATCGGAGATTTATTTTTTGAAAATCACCTATTTAAGCTCAATTTCATTTCCCGATTAGGGAGATGAAATTGAGTAAAAGAGAACCTTATTCCTTTCATCCTTGGATATTACTGATAATCACTAATTAAGCTGGAGGTTTTCAGATGAGTAGCGAGCTTCAATTAGAAAAATCCACTGTCCCCTTTTCGAAAATACCATTTATTAAGTCACAGAATCTTCCAGGTATTAGTTTAACATTTGTTATTGGGCTGATCGCCCATTCTTTGGGAAAGGATTTCCCCCTAATCGGAGGAGCTGTCATTGCTATTGTTATCGGAGTCCTCATGAGACAGTTTCTTGTTGTTCCCGAAGAATTTTATCCTGGAATCGGCTTTACTCTTAAAAAATTATTAAAACTAGCTATTATTCTTCTTGGCTTTAGTTTCAGTTTTTCTGAGATCTTTCAGCTTGGAATAAATACGGCAATTATCGTATTAGTTGCAGTCAGCCTCGGAATTGGCTTAACCTATTTCATCGGCAGGCTATTTAAACTTAAAGGGAATATTCCTTTGCTCATTAGTTTAGGGACTGGAATATGTGGGGCCACAGCAATTGCTACTACAGGGCCAATCCTAAAAGCAAAAGATGAGGACATCGTCTATGCAATTAACACAATTTTCGCCTTTAATGTATTAGCTGTATTAATCTATCCCATTATTGGCCATTTGCTTTCCATGCCAGATAGTATGTTTGGGGCATGGGCAGGTATAGCAATCCATGACACCTCATCTGTTGTCGCAGCTGGTTATAGTTACAGTACAGAAGCTGGAGATGCATCTGTAGTTATTAAATTGATTAGAACCTTAATGCTTGTCCCAGTTGCTGTCCTATTATCAATCTTTATTTCCATAAAAAACAAAACGGCAAATTCCAATCAGAAAAAGGTAAAAATGAGCAGTGTCTTTCCATTCTTTATATTATTTTTTGCTGGAGCTGCTGCGATAAATACGACTTTCCCTTTGCCATCCATCTTCATCGAGCCCACTACTTTCATTGCGAAATTTTTCATTTTAATGGTCATGGCTAGTGTAGGTCTAGGAACTGATTTAAAAAAGATTAAATCTGTAGGGATACGCCCCTTAATGGTTGGTTTAATTTCATCCATTATCATGGGAGCTATCAGCTTGCTGTTAATTATTATCCTTTTTTAATAAATTTTATAGAATAATCATTTAGTTGCCTTTAGGTTACAAGGTTTGAAAAATTCAATAGGAGGGGTACTATGGCACATTATAGATTAAAGGCTCCGTTGACAGATGAAGATATTAAGAAATTATATGCAGGGGATACAGTCACTTTAGATGGGATCATTTTTGGAATCCGTGATGCAAATCTAATTCGCCTATTTGATAAGAAGGTAGAACTGCCAGCTGACCTTATTCCACAATTACAAGGATCTATCGGTCTCCATACAGCTCCGGGAGTCAGAAAGTTAGAGGACGGTACATATGAAAAGGTGAGCATTGGCACGACTACAAGCTATCGTATGGATCGCTTTACTAGGGGATTAATGCAAAATTATGGCATGAAGGTCATTATTGGAAAAGGAGGACTCCTCGAGGATGGGAGTCAGGCATGTATTGATTTTAATGGTTGTTATTTCTCTATCCTTGGGGGTTCGGCAGCATTGGAGACGACACAAGTAGAAGCCATTGAAGATGTATGGTGGGAAGACCTGATGCCTGAAGCCATATGGAAATTCAGGGTAAAGGATTTTGGTCCTTTAATTGTCTCTATTGATTCTCATGGAAACAATAAATACAAGGATATTAAGAAGATTGCAAGAGCAAATCTAGATAATATTTTAAGTCAAATTTAGATATGGAGAAATCAACGGATCAAGGCAAAAGTCCTACTTTAAATAGGATTCTTGCCTTTTAGTTCTAGTTTTTATAGTGTGATAAATAAGGGGGGCATTACATGGAGGAAGGCTGGATCTTCCTATTCTTGATTGTCCTAATATCTTCTTTACTGCAAACAAGTACGGGCTACGGATTTTCAGTTATAAGCACACCGTTTTTATTTTTGATCTATTCCGTTCATACGGCGATTCAGATTAATATTATTCTTTCCCTATGTCTTTCCTTATTTATGGTTTTTAAAATAGGAAAAGAAATCGATAAAGCCCTGTTAATACGTTTAATAAAAGGAAGTAGTGTAGGAACTCTCTTAGGAATTCCAATTTATCTTTATTTGGATGTCACCCTGCTAAAGATCATAGTGGGTGTACTGATTCTGATTTTCACAGTTCTTCTTATTTTAAAATTAACCATCCTCCAAACAAAGAAAAGGGACATCTTAACAGGTGGAATATCTGGCCTTCTAACGACAAGCATGGGAATACCCGGTCCGCCTCTGTTACTTTACTTTTCTGGGAGTGCAATGGATAAAGACAACTTTCGGAATACTCCATTGGTCTACAATCTCTTTGTCTATTTCATTAGCCTAATCTTACAAATCATATTTAGCGGTACAAGTTTAGTCGTTTGGAATGCTTCCCTGATTTCCATTCCTGCGCTTTTTTTAGGCATGTTGCTGGGGCAGTTCTTTTTTAAGATGGTCAGTCAGAGTACCTTTCGTTTGATTTCCTATCTGATTCTACTCTTTACAGGCGGTTATTTAATTATCATGAACTTCTTTATCATTACTTAAGGATAATTATAACTAGTTCTCCCCATAAGAAAAACACCTCCTGCATGTCGTTGAGAGGTGTTTTTTCCTTTGTTTCATTTAATTTGTCTCCCCACTTTGAACTGTACGTTTTTTTCTTTTTTTCTCAAAAATAAATATCAAAAAAAAGCTTAATACTTACAAGCAGAATTAAGTACGCAGCAATTCTCTTTAATGTGATTGAATTCAATCGTTTTGTTATACGTCCGCCAATTTGGGCCCCCGTGATTCCCCCTAAAATCAGCATAAATGCATAACCTATAGGAATAGTGCTGATACCCAGTTTAGTAATCAGACTCCCCGATGCTAAAAGAAAACAAATTAGCAGACTGGAACCTATTGCAGTTTTTATAGGAAGCTTGAAAATAAAAATCATAAGTGGTACAAAAATAAATCCTGCTGCAATTCCTACTAATCCCCCTGAAACACCTATTATAAAACTGGCCAGTACAGTAAGAATGATTGAAAAAATTGTAAAATTATAAGGTTCCGATTCCTCATTTGATTTATAGGGTATTTGCATTACAATGGCAGCCGTAACAGCCAGAAAAGCAAATATGGTACGTAAAAAAAAGTCAGAGGAATAGGAAGCTAATAGAACCCCAATGATGCCGCCAATAAACGCCGGAATACCCATGATTAAGACTACTTTCCGTTCGACAAGTTTGTGCCGAATATAATAAAATCCACCAGAAAGCGTTGAAAAAAAAGTTTGCATAATAGAAAAACCAGCTATCGTATGCATCGGAAAAGTTTTACCTGTCAGTAAAGGAAATACAAACATTAGCATAAAGACTAATATAATTCCTCCTCCAATTGATAACAAGCCCGTAAATATTCCAGATAAAAAACCGATCAACAACATAGTTACATACATCTTTGCGCTCCTTAATTTATTTCATGGTTAATCTCTAAACTCCTTTGGGTAGTCCTTATTTGAGCAGCATGAATTAAGCTATTATTGATCCTCGTCTATTGGAATAAAATTGGATCCGAATGATCAGTAAATATTATAGGTTCCAACTAAAATATATTTTAGATATTATGATAAATACACTTCGGAGAATAGGTAAATAACTCTTTAGTAATAAATTGGTTTGATAATGTTGATCACCCAAAGACCCAACCAATAGTTTTATTAAATCACATTTTTAATAAATATTCAATATTTTCACAATATTATATACACATTTTGCGTATAATCAACTACTCATCTCATGAATATAACTAAAGTGTATGAAGATACCCGTTGTAGGAAACAGGAACATTAGGACAAGAAATTTGTCCCATATCCCATTATATTCCACCATACCTTCTCTTCCGTTGCCGGTATTCCTCCAGTGCCTCGAGAAATTCCTTTTCGGAGAAATCTGGCCAGAGCACATCGGTGAACCAGAACTCCGTATAGGCCAATTGCCAAAGCAGAAAGTTACTCAAGCGTTTTTCTCCACCCGTGCGAATGAGGAGGTCTGGGTCTGGTAAATCGGCTGTATATAGGTATTTTGAAAACTGCTGTTCATCCAATTCAGCTGGTGATATTTTCTCTTCTTGCATATCCGAGAACATCTTTTTCATCGCATTCAAAATTTCGTTTCGCCCCCCATAGTTGAGCGCAAAATTTAACTGAAGACCGTCATTGTTTCGAGTACGATTGATTGCATACTGTATCGCTTCACGTGTATGTATCGGAAGATTTTCCATATCCCCGATAGCTTCAATCCGCACATTATTGGATATTAGTTCAGGCAGATATACATGAAGAAATTCCTTTGGAAGCTTCAATATAGATTCTACCTCGAGCTTTGGACGTTTCCAGTTTTCCGTAGAAAATGTATAAAGTGTTAGCACCTTCACCTTACAATTGACTGCTGCCCTGACAATTTTTACAACAGCAGATACTCCTTCTTTATGACCTGCAACCCTTGGCAGGCCACGTTTCCGGGCCCAGCGACCGTTTCCATCCATAACGATTGCTATATGCTCTGGTGTATCACGGTCCGAAAACTGTAGTGAATTATTCACTTGTCTTTGATTAAAAAAAGGAATTTTCATTGACATTGTCTTTCTCCTCCATTGGAACAAGAACTAAGTCCCTATTCCCCATCATTCATCGTTTCGGTATTCTAGCAGATCGCCTGGCTGACAGTCTAGGGCTTTACAAATTGCTTCTAATGTCGAGAGGCGGATTGCTTTTGCTTTTCCATTTTTCAGTATAGAAATATTTGCTATTGTGATCCCAACTCTTTCAGAAAGCTCTGTTACGCTCATTTTCCTCTTAGCCAGCATCACATCAATATTGATAATAATTGCCATTATTTTCACCTCAGACCGTTAAATCATTTTCTGTTTTTATACGAATCGCTTCTTGCAAAAGCTTTTTAAGAACGGCTGCAAAGACTGCGATTACCATTGAGGCACCAACAACAACCATTCCGATTAAGACGAGACCCGGTGCATCATCCCACTGTGCAATCACAAATATAAAGGGTAAAGCTGCTAGATATAGGCAGCTGATTGTAATGGCACAGTTTCTAATTTTCTTTAGTGCACTTACAGATAAATCCGAGAACGCAATGTTCTTGTCGATATAGGTTAAAAGTTTAAATGCTTGATATAATGCAACATAATACGGGATTGCCGAAACATACATCAGAGTTAAAATGCCGAGTACCATATAACCCAATGTTGCACCACCTCCTGCTTCTCCGAATGCTATATCCGCGATCCTTGGTAATAAAAATAGGCATAAAGCCAAAACGGGAATTCCCATTACAAATACAGCTATCTTTAAAATAAGTGTAGAACTTCTTTCCATAAAAAAACACCTCATTTATTTAATGTCAATTTAATTTAACATAATTTTTATCGTTTTACAATAAAATATTATTGAGTTTTGTTGTTTTTTTATTGCAGTATATAATCCTGACTACAAAAAAAGCGTTGTTTCTCGGGTCAACGCTTTTTTGGCTCTTCCACATTTTTAGGTACACATTCTTCTTCAGGCTTAATATGAACCTGTTTCCACGGCTCATTACCAGCTTTCCGAAATTGTGCAATTTCCACATCAGTTCCATTGGTTAATTTTAAAAATAGGATACAATAATCCGCTCCATCTTTACCACGGAAGCAAATATTCTTAACATATCCATTCGTAATCGTTGGATACTTATATTGAATCATTTTGCACCATTCACCAAATTTAATATCTACTACCGCTTCCCCATCATGGTCCCAGCCATGATAAGGGGCGCATAGGAAATCTTCTCCAATCTTACTTAAATCAGCAATTCGAAAACCATCCTTTTCATGGACAAGCTCGATAAATCCATAATAATAGCCGAAATACTCAACCATCAGGTCTTCTGCCAGCAAAATGGTTTCAATTTCATAAAAATATCTGATTTCCCCTTCACCTGCTGGCACTCGACAAAGCTTTATTAAGCTCGTATGCCCGATTCCTGCAAACGAATCTACATATTTTTCATAACTTAGTTTATGCTGATATGCTTTAGACAAAAAATTGTAGGCAATGGGAAACGGTTGGTCCCCCTGACCAATGGAACCGCAAGCTCTAACTCCTGTACTTGCAGCTTCCCGCAGAATACTAAAATAGTTGATAAGTGTTTCCTCAAGAGTCTTCGTAAGCTCTGGAGGTAACTGGATTTGATCATGTGTTTTTTCATAATAAGGATCGAAAAATTTCCAATCGCTAAATCTCAAATTTAACGCTTTCATGCATGAAGGTCGAAAATACTTTTGATGATAAGTAGTTATGTCCATTTGATTTCGATTTCTCATAGTTGATCACCCTAAATCAGTTTATGGGTGGTCGAGGAAAAGGTGTAAGACGACGCAAAAAAAGTGCCCATTTGGACACTTTGAAGAGTTTTACGCAAACATCGTAATATAGATTCCAACTGCAATCAAGGAAAGCAGAATTACTATTGTATAGATCAGAGTTAGGTTGATGCTATTCCGCTTGGTTTTTTCACGGTAATTTGCATCCCCTTTTCCAGCTATTAACATGGTTCCGATTAAAGCAATAATTCCTAGTACGATCACCAGTATAATGGCAATTTTCAATCTTTCTCACCTCGATTATAAAGTTGTCTCATTTTCTATCAAAGACTTTTTCGGAATCCTTTCACTATTTTCTTGGACGATGATGACGGCAGCAAGCACCATGATTATCCCAACATATTGCCACATTTGCAATGTTTCGTGGAAGATAAAAAAGCCAATGATGGCAGCAACGACTGGTTCAATTGTTGCAATGATAGAAGCCCTACTTGATTCGATATACTGTAATCCTTTTGTATAGAGAATAAATGCCAGCATCGTGGATAGGAAGCCCAGGCCAATAATATACAACCACGATTTGAGATTCGTAAACAAATGAAGTGCAGACCAGATTCCACTAAACGGCGTTACAGCAACTGCAGCAAAAATAAAAGTATACACCGTGACGGTAAGTGAATCATATTTTTCAAGAGCAAACTTGCCGAAGATACTATAAAGGGCATAAAAGAATCCAGAACCGACCCCTACTACCAGTCCAAAGAGTGAAATTGTTCCCGAAAAACTTGGAAACACACCTACCACAAAGGCACAGCCAACAATGGTAAAGACAAGTGCCAGCATTTTTCGAATCGTGATTTTTTCTTTAAATAGCAGTCTAGCAAAAATCGTGACAAATGCAGGTGCCGTGTAAAGCAGAATGGCGGAAACGGAGATCGAGGTTTCCTCAATCGCCATAAACATACACCAGTTAAAAAGGACAATACTGATGATTCCAGTTCCAATAAAGTATTTACTGTCGGCCATCTGGATGTTGAATGCTTTTGGATTTTTTAAAAGAGCATAGGTGATTAAAAAAATGGAGGCTGCGATTGCTCTCACCGCCACAACCTGTAATGGCGTAAAGCCGATTGCATACAGATTACTTACAAATAAGCCAATAATCCCCCATAATGATGCACCTGCTGCAATTGATAGCCCCGCCATCTTTTTGTTCATCAGCGTTTCCTCCGATTTATGTATTGCCAATATGTTACCAAAATTCGAAAGACTTGAA
Organism: Bacillus sp. JJ1533; assembly: GCF_036965045.1. Lineage (NCBI taxonomy): Bacteria > Bacillati > Bacillota > Bacilli > Caryophanales > Bacillaceae > Bacillus > Bacillus sp. JJ1533. The sequence continues at coordinate 28,412 of NZ_JBALOV010000025.1, forward strand.
AAGAATAATCCCCTTTTTCACTTGAATGCGAAAAAAGCCAAGCAACCAATTTTGCTCAGCTTTTCCCTTTATTTCTTACCTTATCGGCACATTAAACTCTTCCTCACCTAAGAGTACTTTTAAAACTAATGGCTTATCTGTTTCAGAAACAGGTGTTGGAACTTGGAAATAAATATGAACATTCCCCTTTGTTAACGGATTAACACTAGCCCCACCAAATTTTGTACCATTCTCTTCTTCGGTTGCAGCTAAACTCTCAAACTCATGCTTGCCATCATAAAGTAAAAAGAATTTAACGGGCGCAAGCTTGTGACCATAGTGAAAAATATCGGTTGTATCATTGTTAACAGTTCCTGTTATATGAAAATAGATTTGAGAATCAGTATTTGTACTACGACGTGCCCACGTATCGTTAGGATCTGCGTTAGACGTTGAAAACTCGTTTACGAATGCTGCATTCGTTAATGTAATCTCAACAGAGTCATTGTCATAATAAAATACTTTATCGGAATCAAATAAGTTTTCAGCTGGTTCTACTGTTTTGTTCTCCTCATCACCAGAGGCTCGGAAGACTTCTGCTTCCTTGTCTTTAGCTTCTTCATTTTTTTCTTCTGGTTTCGAAGCTTCTGAATCCTCTTTCTGAGTATCCGTCTCAGTTTCTGCTCCATTCGTATTAGACTGGTTGTCACTTTCCTTTGATGCTTCATTAGTACTACCACAAGCAGTTAAAAATGCAGCTAATACGAATGTTATAAGAATACTTCCCCATTTTTTCTCCATAATATCCTCCCATATCTGTTCTCCAAAACTCATTATAGTATCCAAATTTTGGGCAAACAACAGGAAGAAGAGGAATTAAGGAAAAATAAGAAATAATTCCCTTATTCCACAAAGGGAACACGAGACTTTATCACTATATAAAACTTAAAAACACTACTTTTTTCTCATATATATTAAACCACGAAACTCATGTCTCGTGGTTTTGATCTATTATTTCTTATTCCTTAACCTTGCATGCACTTCCCCGAACGATTAGCTTCGTGTGAATGGTTATCTTTTTACAGATTTCTCGTTTCGTTGCAATACGCTCGAGCAATAAGTCAACTGCAGATTCTCCCATAATTTCTGTGTACAGCTTGACTGTCGTGAGTGGTGGTACCATGTATTGGGCAGAGGATACGTCGTTAAACCCTACGATGCTAAGGTCCTCTGGAATGTTTACACCTAATTCATATGCCGCCTTGTAGCAGCCGACTGCTATTGTATCATTCGCTACGAATAAAGCTGTTGGCTTTTCTTTTTGATTTAGCATTTCCTTAAGGATTTGGTAGCCGTCCTTTGGATTATAGCCGCCAATTTTAACGAAATCCTCATTGAAAATTCCTTTTTCCTTCAAATACGACTCAAAAACATCTTGCCGCAAATCCTTAAATCGATTGCCATACATATCGGTTTCAACGCCACCAATAAACCCGATGTTTTGATGTCCTAATTCAACCAAATAATTGAGTGCCTTTTTCGTTGCCGAACTAAAATCAATCACCACTGCATCGAAATGATCCTCATCTGGGTTTGCATCCACAAACACCGACGGCTTTTCAAAGCTTTTAATTAATTCAATATCTGCTTTTTTAAATGTTCCAAGGCAGATGATTCCGTCCAATTTTGAAAGACTTCTTTTGGTGTCTTCTTTGTTAATTTTTAAGAATTCCAGCCCTATGCTCTCGAGCTTCTTTTCAAGCGCGACCCGAATTGAAAGATAATAGGTGTCAACCAATTCCTCTTCTAGTGAATAGGAATAGTAAAGCCCCACTACGCCTTTCTTTTTCATCTTTTTCTTTTTCGGGGTGATGACATAGTTCAGTTCCTCTGCCGCTTCGAAAATCCGCTTTTTCGTCTCTGGAGTTACATTTAACGTTTCATCATAGTTTAACACCCGAGAGACCGTCGCCATAGAAACCTGTGCTAAATCTGCTATATCTTTAATCGTCGCCATTTTCACCCATCCCTTTTTGAGAAAACTCGCTATATCGCTTCTTTGTAGCTCTTTTTCTTCAAAAATTTTAGTTTTGTTTCAGAAATGATGATAGCTGCAAGGATGATGACCGCTCCAATGATCATTCTTCCTGTTAAAATCTCGCTTAAAATAATGATGGAGAATACCATTCCCCATAATGCTTCTGTTGATAATATGATTGCTGCATTTGTTTCCGTTGTATATTTCTGCGCAACTGTCTGCAATAAAAAAGCAATTGTGGTTGAAAATACACCTAAGTATAGAACCGCAGATACCCCGTCAAAGGTAGGCACAAAATCCGTTTCTCCTTTGAAAAGGACTACAACAAAACCTAAAACTGTTGCAGCAGCCATTTGGATGACAGTTAACAGCACCGGGTCTTCATCTTTAACAAATTGTGCTGTGTAAAAAATATGAAATGCAAATCCGACCGCACATAATAAAGTCAAGAAATCACCGAAATTAATGCCTCCAGAGAGTTGCAGTGACATCACTCCCACACCGGTTATCGCAAGCAATGCGCCCAGCAATTCAAATTTATCCATTTTTCTTTTAAAGATAAAAAACGCAATAATGGGCACGATTACCACGTTCACAGCTGTTAAAAAGGCATTTTTCGATGGTGTGGTGTATACCAATCCAACCGTTTGCAAGGCAAATGCCAGGTATAAAAAGATTCCAATGATTGAACCCTTGATGATTGTACTTTTTTTGATATGCTTTAATCGCTTAAAAAAGACAAGACTTAACAAAATAACACCAATCAGGAAACGGATTGCAAGAATTTGATACGGCGTAAAATATTCAAGTGACACCGCACTGGCCACAAACCCGCTTCCCCAAATGATGGCTACAATTGTAAGGCCTATTTCCCCAAAATATTTACGCATGTAAACCTCCACATTGGAACGAAAGGGACATGTCCCTCGTCCTGTTTTTTAAATATGTGGGACAGTCGACCTGTCCCCTTGTCCCATACTGAAATAATAAGCAGGGTTTCCCCTGCTTATGGTTAATTTTATCCTACAATAAAGAATTTAGCTTCTTCAACTAGATTTTCTTTTTTGATGCTACGAATTTCAAATTGTAGACGGAAATCTTCGATTACTGTACGGTATGAAGGTAGCTGTTCCTCACCACAGCTATTGCTGCCGACACCGCTTTGCTTGTAATCAATCGTCAATACATTAAATGGTGACTTCTTAATTTTACCACGGTGCTTTGCCTCTTCAATAGCACTCGTTTCATAATTATGAATGGTGAAGTCATATTCTTCTTTAAAATTGATAAGGTACGCATTTTCACCTTTAGCTACTGCTAAGAAAGAAGTATCACATCTTGAACCATTTTCCTGTGGGTATACGTAATCGGTATGCATTTCTTGAACAGTTTGGCTATAGAGTCCAATTGGTTGGCTGCGTTTTGTATCTTGATAAGATTCGGAATCTCCACGGCCATACCAAGTGACATTATTGTAGTCCTGATTAAGATGCATTGTTACCCCAATTCGTGGTAGCATTTCTGGAATTTCTATGCCGCGTAAGACCTTTTCACCTTTTAGGTCAATATTTAAAGCACCATTTTTCGTAATTCGATAAGTGTAGGTTAAGTGGAAACCCCATGCTTGGTTAACAGTTGAAAGGAATTTCGTAATCACAATTTCTACATGGTTATCCGCTACTCCGTAAGAAACTTCACCAAGCTGTTCTTTCATATTTTTAAGGAAGTACTTGTTAATCCAATCATCCTTTTTATACATATCATTGTCGATAATTGCTCTCCAAAGGGTTACTTCAGGTCCTTTGTTGATGATTTTTTCTCCCTCAGATTCAAAGGACTCAAGAGTTCCATAGACGTTTGAGAAAACGGCCTTGAACTTATCGTTTTCAATTGTTAGTCGTGCTGTCTCGTCTTCAATTATAAAATCAGATCCAATTGAAGCAGCAGCCTTCAATATTTTTTCAACTTTAGTCGATTCTAACAAAAAGCTTTCCTTTGTAATCTCATGGCCTTTTTCAGCATAAAGAGTAGCTTCCGCTTCCCTGTAGCTTAGATAAATGCGAACATCTTCATGTTGAGTCGCCATCACTACATCTATTGGCAAGGTAATTTCCACTACTTCATGTGCTTGGATGCTCGGTAATCTCATGTCTGCTTCTTCGATAAGGCTGCCGAATGACTTTACTTCAATATGAAGAACAATCCCGCTTAAGTTTCTAAAATCATATAAGTTTCTAACGAGAATTTTTCCTTCAGCTATGTTTGCATCTTCAGTTACAATCGGCTCGATGACCTTTTTGTATTCGATAAGACCTGGTGATGGAGTTCTGTCAGGGAACACAAGCCCATCGATACAGAAGTTTCCATTTGTCGGGAAGTCTCCGTAATCCCCACCATATAAATAGTAGATTTCACCATTTTCATTTGTCACTTCGATTCCGTGGTCACACCATTCCCAAATGAAGCCACCTTGTAATCGTGGATACTTTCTCATCACTTCTTGGTACTCGGTTAAGCCACCAGGACCGTTCCCCATTGCATGACCGTACTCACATAGAATATGAGGCTTTTTGCCTTCTGCATCTTTGCCGATTTCTTCAAGTGGCTCTAAACGAGTGTACATGGTTGTATAAACATCACTGTACGCAGCAACTTTGTCACCCTCGTAATGTACTAATCTAGTAGGATCGATTGCTTTGATTGCATTATACATCGCTGTGAAGTTGCGCCCGGCTCCCGACTCATTTCCTAGTGACCACATAATAACACTTGGATGGTTACGATCTCTTTTTACCATTCTTACTGCGCGGTCAACATATTGCTGTTCCCATAACTCGTTGTCAGAAATCCAATTGTAGTTACCTGTATTTTCAAAGCCATGGCACTCAAGGTCTGCTTCGTCAATGACGTAAAGACCATATTCATCACATAAATCATAGAACACATCATTGTTTGGATAGTGCGCTGTACGCACGGCGTTGATATTATACTGTTTCATCATTTTTATATCTTGAAGCATATCCTCATAACTTACCGTCCTACCTGTCTTCGGGTGTGAATCGTGACGGTTCACCCCGTTAAAGAAAACGCGTTTTCCATTTACACGAATTTCGTTATCGATCACTTCAATTGCACGGAATCCAATTCGTAACGGCACGATTTCCTGAACTCCATTTGGCAAACTATATTCAAATACTAGGTGATAAAGATTTGGTTCCTCTGCATTCCATAAAAGTGGATTTTCAACTAATCTACTATTCTCAAATTCACCATCAACTACTTCAATTTCAAATCTATCTACTTTTTCACCTTGATGGTAAAGAGTTACAAACAAACCTTTGACATGGTTCGTTAAAAACGCTCCACCAATTTTCAACGTAAAGTTTTTATAGTTTTCATCTGGAAGTGTTTCTACATAAACATCTTGAAGCGTATCCTTGTTGATTTTAAAAAGCTCCACACTTCTAAAAATCCCAGAAAGCCACCACATATCCTGGTCCTCAAGATAAGTGCCATCAGAGAACTGATAAACTCGTACGGTTAGACGGTTGCTGCCTTGTTTCACATAATCTGTGATGTCGAACTCCGAAGGAACTCGTGACACCTTGCTGTAGCCAACATGCTGTCCATTTACGTATAAATCAAATGCTGAATCAACACCATTGAATTTTAAAATCAAGGCTTCGTTGTCAGCCAGGTTATCCACCTCTAACTCTCTAAAATAAATACCAGTTGGATTTTCTTGAGGTACAAATGGTGGATTAATCGCAAATGGATACAACACATCTGTGTAATGCATGTTTCCATACCCTTTGATTTGCCAGCTCGATGGAACCTCGATATCGTCTAGACTTTCTATTGCAAAGTCCTCTGCCTCAAATCCTATTGGTGAAAGCTCGGGTGCGTCTACAAATAAGAACTTCCACACGCCATCAAGCAAGGTATATCCAATGCTTTTTTCTCGATTAAATGTTTCTGCCTTCTCTATCGTATCGTATCTGTAAAAATCAGTATGAGCAGGGAGCCTGTTGATCCCCGTCAGATGGATGTTCTCCCATCTCTTCATATCTCGTCTCATTTTATCTTCCTCCAGAACCGTTTATTTGCTCAATTTAGATTAATATCCTATATAAATACTTACTCTTTAACTGACCCACCCAAAATTCCTGATATAAAGTGCTTTTGCATAAGTAAGAAAAATATCATAATCGGGAGAGTCGACAAAGCTGTTCCAAGCATTAATTGCCCATAATCGATTCGTGCCAATCCAATTAAACTAGATAACGCTACAGGCAACGTAAACATATCCTTTGAGTTCAATGTAATCAGCGGCCATATTAAACTGTTCCATTGAGACATAAATAGGAAAATCGAAACGGCAGCCAATGCCGGCCGAACAACTGGTAATACAATAGTAAAGAAAATCTTCAGTTCTCCTGCTCCATCAACACGTGAAGCTTCAATAATGGAGTCAGGAACAGATAACATATTCTGTCTCATTAAATAAATAGCAAATGGTGATGCTAAAGTTGGTAGAATAATAGCCTGGTACGTATTAAGCCAATCAAAGGTCACCATCATTTCAAACAATGGAATTAGGGTAACCTGATATGGAATCATTAATGAACATAAAATAATGAAGAAAATCGCATTCTTCCCTTTAAAACGAAACTTAGCAAACGCATAACCCGCCATAGCAGCTATAAGCGTACTTAACACGGTATAGACTATCGCAATAAAGATTGAGTTCCAAAATATACGTGCAATTCCAAGCGAGTCCTTTAATGACGCAAAGTTCTTCGCAAGAAAACCTCCCGGAGACAATTTAGGTGGTAATGAAAAGATCTGTCCTGTTGTGAGCGTTGATCCTACGATCATCCAATAGAACGGAGCGATTGATATAATTACACCAATTAACAGTAAGGCATATACAAGTATTTTTGAGAATTTATTGGAAGTTTTCATTCGTCTGTGTCACCTACCAACTTCATTTGAATCCAAGAAATAACGGCAATAATTAAAACAAGTACATATGCAATTGAAGATGCATAACCAAACTCAAAGTATTTAAAGCCAACCTCATATAGGTAAAGCGTTATTGTCATTGTTGCACTATTCGGGCCACCTTCAGTTAAGATAAATGGTTCATCAAATAGTTGAAGGGTACCGATTGTAGACATCACGACTGTAAATACAAAAACCGGTTTTAGTTGTGGAATTGTAATCATAAAAAACTGTTTAAATTTACTTGCTCCATCAATACTTGCAGCTTCGTATAAAGAATCTGGGATATTTTGCAAACCTGCTAAAAAGATAACCATGTTATATCCCGTCCATCTCCACGTCATAACTAAAATAACTGAAACCTTTGCCCAAAAAGGGGAAGTAAGCCAAGCAATAGGCTCAATTCCTGCTAATGATAGAAGATAGTTTACAAGTCCAAATTGCTCATCAAGTAAAATCATGAAAACAATAGATGCTGCTACAAGAGCTGTAATAGCAGGCATAAAATAGGCAATTCTAAAAAGGCTTTTAAATTTAACCATCGACGAGTGAAGTCCGACCGCAATTAATAGCGCAAGAAATAGCATCAATGGTACTTGAACGATAAGAATTTGAAAGGTATTTAGTAACGATTTATAGAAGATTGGGTCTTGAAATAACCTCGTGTAATTAGATAATCCGACAAACGTTTTTTCGACCCCACGGACCTCTTGGAAACTCAATATGAACGAAGAAATCACTGGGTAAATTGTAAAAATGATAATTAAAAATAAAGCAGGTCCCATAAAAAAGTATGGTGCATTTTTGGGAGTGATGAACTGTGAACTGAATCTCTTTTTGGTTTTCCCCTGAACTTTTGTAGTGAATGTAACGACCTTATCCGGTTGTTCCACTAAAACACACCCCTAACTATTAATAAAGATGAGGGCCTTTTTTATCATTTTTTCGTTGACCCTCACCCCAAAGATATATTATGTAGATCTTATTTTTTAATTTCGTTTTCTAATTGTTTACTCGCGTCTTGTAATGCTGACTCAACCTCTTTATTCTCAAGTAAAATCGATGCTTGTGTATTACTCATGGTTTTACTTGCACGAGCAAAGTTTTCATCTAAAGGAATTTCAGGTACTTGGTCAACGATATCAGATACCCTTTTAAAGATTGCACTCTGATTAAAGTACTCGCTTTCAGCTGTAAAGACTGGTGAATCATATGTGCTATTTAAAGAAGGGAATAAACCAAACTTTTCAAAACCTACTAGTTGTGCATCTACATTCGTTGTAAAATACTCAACAAAAGCATATGCAGCGGATTGATTTTTACTAGATGTTGGGATCAGCAATGATGAACCTCCAACGTTTGCATATCTTGTTCCCTCATCTTCGAAACTTGGAAGGTAGAAAACATCCCAATTTCCTGCAAGTTCTGGAGCTTGGTCCATGATTGTTCCTGCATACCAAATTCCATAAGGAACTGTTGCTACCGCACCATTTACGGTGGCTGTTACAATCCCATCCCAACCATCATTGTTAAAAACTAAATCCTCTTCATACATTTTTTTAATTGCTTCCATTGCTTGGATAGCTTCTTCAGATTGAAGATTGATATTTCCTTCAGCATCGAAATAAGACAGTCCTTGTTGTTGTAACATCATGTGGAACACACCATCATATTTCGCAATATCAATTGGTAATAACTGTGCACCTGTTGCTGCTTTAATTTTCTTTCCAGCTTCAATATAATCATCCCATGTTTTAATTGAAGCTGGGTCTACGTTTGCTTTTTCAAAAAGATCAACACGATAGAACATAACAGCTGGTCCAATATCCCAAGGAGCAGCTATAATGTCACCGTCTTTATTCTGAACCGATGCCATTTTAGCCGGGTTGAAGGAATCTTTATATTGGTCATAACCATGTTTATTCAGTTTCATGAACCCTTGCGGAAACTGATTAATATAACCTGGAATTCTTTCGTCTTCCATAAGGATTACGTCAGGTAAACCTGAACCTCTTGCCGCTAGACCGACAGTTAACTTCTCATATAGATCGGAACTATTAAAATCCTCTACTGCAACTTCAACATCTGGATGTTTTTTCTGGAAGTCTTCCACGGCTAGTTTCATAGTTTCTGCTGCAACATCCCATCCCCAAACGGTAATCTTTCCTGACGGATTTTCAAAGTCACCTATAGAACCCTGGTCGCCCGTCTTGTTTGAACAAGCAGATACAACTACTAACAATAAAACCATAATGAACGAGAGATACTTTTTCATTTTCATAACCCCTTTTTTGTTATGTCAGTTCATTTTAAATTACAAGTTTAGTATAGTAGTTGTTTTAGTAAATGTAAACGTTTTTAATTTATTTTTACTAAAAATATATTTGAATATTTCAACTAAACTTGTCGTTTTCTGTTAATTTACTAGTATTTTATAGGGGATTTTGTAAAAAAAATTGATATATATTTATAAAGTTGTTTATTATAAATTAAAGTTTTAGTAAAAATTGCCCTTCATGCTTACAACAACTAAATTCATCACTAAAAAAGCCGACTTCCGTCTATCAGGAAGTCGACTCTTTCTTGTTAAAAGCGTCCCAAAAGTCAAAACAATGTTCCTATCCCCTAAAAAGTTAACTTCACACTCAAACTGCCCTTCATACTGAAACACAACTAAAAAGCCGACTTCCTACATAGCAGGAAATCGACTTGTTATTAAATATCTATCCAATTATTTTCTTGCCATCCATGATGACCGTCGGATTTTTGATGACACAATCAATATGTACGCCTGCTTCCGTCTTTCCTCCAAAGGATTTATTACTTCCAAAGGCAATATGTACGGTTCCAAACACTTTTTCGTCCTCTAAAACATTCCCTGTTAATCTCGCTTTCTTATTTGTACCAATTCCGAATTCTGCAATTTTGCGGCCTTCTCCATCCCCAAGCTGTTGGAGTAATTGCTTGCCAGCTTCACCACTTGCATCAACTAACCGTCCATGTTGAAGTGTTAACAGCATCGGCTCTTGTAATACGCCAATTCCCGCAATGGAACCGTCAATGATGATTGTCCCATTTGCCGAGTCTTCAAGCGGTGCGATATAGCTTTCTCCTGATGGTAAATTGCCAGATTCTCCTTTGTTGCGGAACACACCTGTACTTGGAATAGCTTTCCTTCCATCTATTGAAAAGGTTAATGAGTGATTTCCCTTATTAATTTCAACTTTTCTTCCATTCTCTAATAAAAGACAATACTCATTGGTTAGCGTTTCCACTTCTGTATAATCGGCGGAAATGGCCCCTTCTTCTAGCATATCCAGCGTTATCCCTGGCATCGTTGCGATTCTTGCTCCTGATGCTGAGGCATCCTTTCTCGCCATTGTGTGGGTTAATGAATGTTTTGTTATGCAAAATACGACATCTGCCGCCTTCATTGCTTCACTTACTAATTTAGGAGGTTCTTCCCCTGATTTGGAACGAGTGATCATCTCCATGATTACCGTCTCATTTCCCAATGCGATACCAGCTTGATAAAAGATTGTAGCAACTTCTTTTAGTTCGGAATCGGTTACTACTAATATTTGTTCTTGTTCTTTTACATGTAAATTATTACGTAATACAGTTTTGGCTACTTCAATATAATGGTTCATTTCGTATTCTCCTCACGAATAGCATGGATATCTTATCAAAATTGAAGCTTGATTTGATATTTTTCAATAATCTCCTGTATATCGTCTCTCGTTTTAAGTAAAAGTGGTAAGTATTGATTAATTTTTTCTTCAGAGAATCGATATGAGGGTCCAGCTACAGTGATTGAGCCGACTACACCCTTTATCCCATCAAATACAGGTACTGCCATAGCGATAATATCAGGGGTATACTCTCCTTTACTAAGTGCCCAGCCATTTTCCTTAATATTTTGGAGTTCCTCTAGTAACTTTGCTTTATTCGTAATCGTTCGTTCAGTATATTGTACCAATGATTGAGAATCAAGATACTGATGAATAAACTCATCAGGTAAATTTGCTAAAATGGCTCGATAGGAAGCACCGACATAAAGCGGCGCTCTACTTCCTACCGAACCAGTATATTTTACTTTATTTTCTGATTCAATGGCTACTAGGGTCATTGCTTCATTGTTATACAGGGTTGTTAAAAAGGTACTCTCCCCTGTTTTTTCCATTAAATCCTCCAAAACAGGATTGATTAGCCCTTTCAAATTTAGCCCTTCATACTTGATCATACCCAATTCTAACACTGAAAAGCCTAATGTATATTTTTTTGTAATCGGGTCTTTTGAAATAAAACTATTCGCTTCGAATGTTTCTAGTATTCTATAAATTTTGGCATGGTCCATGTTCATTGTATTAGCTAACTCTCTTCCACCCCATTCGGGCTTTTCCTTTGTAAACATTTTAATAACTTTAAGCGCTACATCCAATGTCTTTAACATGTCATCCCTCTTCCTCATCATACATTTATTCTTCCCGACTATATATTACCAAAAAAGAAGAATAATAGTAAAATAGCAAAACTTTATTGTTTATATAAGAAATCAATTACAGCAGCAATATAGACTTTCGCACATGTAACAATCTGTTCGACTTTCACCTTTTCATTATACCCATGAATACTTGGTAAGTGAGCAGGACCATATTGAAGAACAGGAATATGATGTTCCCTGAAATGACGTGCATCACTGCTTGCCCATTGCATAACACCGTAAGCTTCTTCCTTCGTAACAAACGTAATATTATCTACAATTGCACGACAGACCGGGTCGTTTGCATCAGTATAATTCGCATTGCTTCGAAAGCCCAATGGTTTCATTGTATAGTTGATATTCAAGCTATCAAGCTTTTCTGTTAAAAATGCTGTTACTTCCTCTTCTGAGATGCCAAAAGGTAAACGGCAATCTACCTGGACCTTACAGCTTTCAGGAATCACATTTGTTTTCGTTCCGCCTTCAATATTTCCGACGTTAACGGTAACTCGTTCAAATACTGGTTGATAGATTTCTCGTTCCTTTTCTACTTCTCTCATGTATTTTTTCGACAACGCAATTAATGGTTTTACTTCCTCTGGCAGGTCTATTTTTACATCCCAAAGCTTTTGAATTTCTTGAATTGCCTTGACTGCATCAATAATAGCATTGGGGCCAGCAATTGGTGATAAGCTTCCATGCCCTGGCTTTCCGAATACTTCTAACTCAAACCAATAAGATCCTTTTTGACCAATTGTCGGATTACGAGGTGAGGATGGCTCCGCGATTAAACAACCATCACCCTTGATAATTCCATTGTCAAGAAGCCAGGGAACACCAAATTCTCCGCCTGTTTCCTCATCTGGCACAATTGCCAAGGTTAAACTACCTGGGAGTTCAATATTCATGCGTTTTAATTGAGTAAAAGCAAAGATTAGTCCCGCCAATCCCGCTTTCATATCACTCGCACCCCTACCTAACATCCAGCCATCCTTTACTTCACCTGAAAATGGATCAAAATCCCACTTTGAACGATCGCCAACTGGAACAACATCCGTATGTCCACAATAAATTAATTGTTTACCAGTTTCTTTATCCCCGATTGTTGAAACAAGATTAAACATTTTATCCGCAGACTCATACCACTGGACATCTGCACCATTTTTTGAAATATAATCAGCAATAAATTGACTAATTTCTGTTGAGTCTCCAGGGGGATTCTCACTAGGAATCTGTATTAAAGAGCTGCATAATTCGATGAGTTCTTCCTTACGAGCTTCCACTTCATCAATTAGTAGCTGTTTTAATTCCTCCACATTCATCGTCTAGCACCTTCTTCTTGCATGCCAAGTGTTTGTAAGTGTGTCATTTTTCCGTAAAGTTTTTCTAAGTGATTAAATTCCTCTTCATTGTAGAAAGAACATTTATTTTCGCCATATTCTTTTGCAACCTCGATTACAAAACGAACAACCTGCTCCACATCTCCTAAATGTGTTGCCCCTGTACCACAGCCAGCCACTGCTGTTTGCGTTGTAACTGCCACACCAACGACAGGGCTAGATGTAGCCACAGCTGGTTGCAGGATACTATTCACATGGAATACACCATTTCCGTATGGTGTAATATCCTGTGTCGTAATCGGTAATGTAACTGGTAAAATCCCAGTAGATTGTGTATAGATATGCAATAGATCATCACTAATTTTTAAAATATATCCTTCTTTAACCGTCGGTGTAATCGCAAATCCTTTATGGTTTGTAATCATATTCCCTTTTGTTGTGTCAATGGATAAAATAGCATCCATCTCTTTCGTTACCTCATGCTTGTTCATCGTTAAAATATCCACTGGGGAATTCATAAACGGAACTGGATCATGCGGTAAAGTAGGGGCTGTCGGACAAATATGAGTCGTTAATATGATATCCCCATTTAATTTGTCTCCCTTTTTTGTCATATCTAATAGTTTCGCAGCAGCTGCCATTGCAGATAATGCGCCGTCTCCATCTGATACAAAGCCTTTACGTTCAGGACGAGCACCAATTCCTCCTAGACGTCCAATGATTCCTAGTGTAGGAGCTTGGCCACCTTTTGATTTGCCGTTTACTCCTGGAATTGTCACTTTAATGAAATCAGTTGAGCCTTGGTTACCTTCCACTGTTTCCACCGTTATATCTCCGTCTCCGGCAATTGCACTTAAATAACCTTTTATATCCTCACCCGTTACGTAAATACTATCCATTAGCTCATAAAGCTCGATTACATGTTTAAATGACATAATAATGACCTCCTAGTTTTCCTTTAGTAAATGACATGATGCAACATGGCCATTGCCTGTATCCATTAATTCTGGGGCTACTGTTTTACACATTTCTGTTGCTACAGGACAGCGTTCATGAAAATGACAGCCTGTGGGTGGATTGATTGGGCTAGGCACTGATCCTTTTAAAATGATACGTTCTTTTTTATCATGCGGGCTTTCTTTTGGAATCGCAGATAACAATGCTTGTGTATAAGGATGCTTCGGAGCATTGTAGAGCTCCAGATATGTCCCCATCTCCACGATCTTTCCTAAATACATAACCGCAATTCGATCACACATGTAGCGAACTACGTTTAAGTCATGAGAAATAAAGATATACGTTAAATTAAAATCCTTTTGTAATTGTTTAAGTAGATTGATAACCTGCGCTTGGACAGATACATCCAATGCTGATACTGGCTCATCACAAATGATGACATCAGGATTTAAGGCTAACGCCCTTGCAATGTTAATTCGCTGACGCTGTCCGCCTGAAAATTCGTGAGGGTATCGTTCAGCGTGAAATTCTCTTAAACCAACAACCTCTAATAATTCATTTACGCGTGCTTTTCTTGATTGCTTATCACCAATTTGGTGAATCACTAAAGGCTCTTCAATTAGTTGACCGATTGTTTTCCGAGGATCCAATGATGCATATGGGTCTTGGAATACCATTTGAATTGATTTTCGCGCTTTTCGCAATTGCTTACTATCCAACGTAACAAGGTCTTTACCTTTAAATTCGACCGTTCCGCTAGTTGGCGTAATTAATTGATTCACTAAGCGCGCCATCGTTGATTTTCCACACCCAGACTCGCCAACGATTCCTAATGTTTCTCCTGGAAAAACATCGAAGCTAACGCCATCCACAGCCTTAACGCTTTGCGTTGATTTTTTGAACGGAATCGGACTTTCAATTGCAAAATGCTTCTTTATATCTCTAACCTTTAGCAACGGTTCTGCCATGAGACGTCAACTCCCTTCTATCTAATCGGTCTTCCTTCGTTTGAAAATGGCAGGAAACAAAATGATTGTCTTCTACTTCGTCTAATTCGGGTTTCTTCGAAAAACACACATCCTGTGCATATGCACAGCGTGATGCAAATGGACACCCTTCGACTTCTTGACTTAAATCCGGAGGGCTTCCAGGAATCGCGTGTAACGCCTCATCATTATTTGTGCTTTCCGTAATTTGTGAGTCTAAGAGTCCCCATGTATATGGGTGCATCGGACGATCATAAATCTCCGCAACAGACCCTGACTCCACAACATTCCCCGCATACATGACTAAGACTTTGTCACACGTTTCCCAGACAACTCCAAGATCATGGGTAATCATAATAATGGAAGTATCAAACTCTTCTTGTAAGCCTTTCATTAAATCCAATATTTGAGCCTGTACAGTAACGTCTAATGCTGTCGTTGGCTCATCGGCAATCAACAGTTTCGGATTACACGCTAATGCAATAGCAATCATTACCCTTTGTCTCATCCCACCGGAAAACTCGTGCGGATACATATTTAGTCGTTTCTCTGGAGACGGTATTCCAACTAACTCTAGCATTTTGATTGCCTTTTCCTTGGCTTCCTTTTTTGAAACCTTTTGGTGAGTTCGGATTGATTCTATAATTTGATTCCCAACCTTATAAACAGGATTTAAACTTGTTAAAGGATCTTGGAAAATCATTGATATTTCATTTCCGCGAATCTTTCGCATTTCTTTATTCGATAAAGACAGCAGGTCTTTGTTGTTAAAGATGATATTGCCACCGGCTATTTCCCCTGGTGGATTGGGAATAAGTCGCAGAATTGAGGTAGCAGTCACACTTTTACCAGACCCTGACTCCCCGACAATACCTATACTCTCTTTCTTTTTTAACGAAAAACTAACTCCATTGACTGCCTTCGTCGTACGAGAGCCCGAACGGAAATGAACCTGTAAATTTTCAACTTTTAATAATTCTTCTGACATATGATTCCCCCCTTAAACTTTCATCTTAGGATCTAATGCATCACGTAAGCCATCACCAAATAAATTAATGCCTAAGACAGTGATCAAAATGGCAAGACCAGAAAAAGTAGCCATATGAGGGCTTAATACTAAGAAGTTTTTCCCTTCTTGTAACATACTGCCCCATGAAGCTGTAGGAGGATTGACCCCTAAGCCTAAGAAGCTTAAAGATGCCTCTGAAATAATCGCACCTGCCACACTCATTGTTCCGTATACGATAAGTGGCGGAAAACTGTTCGGTAAAATATGCTTAAAAATAATTCGATTATGTTTTGCACCCAATGAACGGGTAACCTCGATATATTCTGATTCCTTTACATTTAATACTTGTCCTCTCACAACCCTTGCAAAACCTGGAACGTTTGCAATTCCGATTGCAATGATTGTATTTAGCAATCCTTGACCAAGAACAGTCATCAATGTAATAGCTAATAAAATAAATGGAAAAGCGAACATTCCGTCCATAATACGCATGATAAAGGAGTCTAATTTTCCACCAAAATAGCCTGCCATAACCCCTAAAAACGATCCAATCACTGCTCCAAATATAACGGCAGCTATTCCAACAATAAGTGAAATTCTAGCACCATACACTAGCCTGCTAAAAATATCTCTTCCATAGCTATCTGTCCCTAATAGATGTCCTTTCTCCCCAGGTCCCAGTAAGGACTTCGTTACTTCCATTGCATTGGGTGGATGTGTTGCGATTAGGGGAGCAAAAATAGCTGTAATTGTAAGAATTGCAATAATAAAAAGCCCAAAAGCAGCTAATCGATTTTTAACTAATTTACGCAACATAGAGTTCTCATTACGCTTGAATAGTTTTGATTTGTTCGAAGTTTTTTCTGTTGTTAGTACTGAGGCCATTACTTTGAACCTCCTTTATTAGTAGAATAGTTGATCCTTGGATTAACAACTTTATATAAAATATCGATTATTAGGTTTACTACAACAAAGATGATCGCAACAAATAGTACCGTACCTTGAACAACTACAAAATCACGTTTCTCAATCGCGTTGATAATTAATGTTCCCATGCCTGGCCAACTAAAAATGGTCTCTGTTAATACTGCTCCACCTAATAAAGAGGAGATTTGTAATCCTAGCACAGTAAGTAGTGGTATTAAGGAATTTTTAAATGCGTGCTTGCAAATAACAATAAACTCTGTTAAGCCTTTAGAACGAGCAGTTTTTACGTATTCTTGAGAAATGACCTCTAACATGCTAGATCTCGTAATACGTGCAAATTGTGCCATCGGTATGGTTGCAAGTGTAATACTTGGTAATAGTAAATGGCTCATATAAGTGCCAAAACCATCCTCCATTGTGCCCATCCCAGTAGCAGGAAACCACCCTAAATTAACACTAAAATAGAGAACAAGCATGACACCAAGCCAAAAGACTGGCATCGATACACCAATAAGTGAAACCGTTGTGACAGCATAATCCCAAATTGAGTTTTGTCTTGCTGCAGCAATCATTCCTGCGGGTATACCAATTATAAGCGCAATCAACAATGCACTAATTGCAAGTACAACCGTATTAGGAAAGCGATCTTTAATTAAATCAATAATGGGCTGATCGTAAGCTAAGGATGTACCAAAATCACCTTTCAATAGATTCGAGATATAATCAAGAAATTGAACATACAATGGCTGATTTAAACCTAATTGTTCTGTTAATGCTTCAATTTCCTGAACGCTTGCTTGAGGTCCGAGCATTACAGCCGCCGGGTCCCCCGGAATCATTCTTGTGATTAAAAATACAATTATAGCTACGATAAGCAACGTAGGTATCATATTCAATGTCCTTCTAATAATGTACTTACCCATATAATCCCTCCTCATTTTGATTCATTATTTGAATCACTGTATCACTATTTAAAATATTTTCTAGTTTATCATTCATCTCTATATTTTGTAAATATAATTCTATTTTGAAATAACCACCATTTCTAAATTGTAAAAAAACTATTTACACTACTAATACATTATGATAAATTTATTAACAATTCAATATATGAATTGATGGTTCACATAGTGAATCAAAACAACAACATAAGGAGGAGAACGACTTGAAACGAACAAAAAAATTATTATTCCTTTCATTAATATTGGTAATGGCACTACTCGTTAGCGCTTGTTCATCAAACGCGAAAGATGAGAACAAATCTTCTAACGAAAGTAACCAAGCAGCAAACGAAGAACCAAAAGATGGAGGCGTCTTAAACGTAGGACTAGCTTCTAATGTAACGAATTTAGACCCTATTAAATATACAGGTGCATACGAATCACAAGTAATCCGAGCAGTTGGGGATACACTTCTTGTTTATAACAAAGAATTTACTGATTTCGTTCCATCTCTAGCGAAAGATTGGAAAGTTTCAGATGACCTGTTATCTTACACATTTACATTACGTGATGACGTTTATTTCCAGCCTGGTGAATACCAAGACGGAAGACAAATGACAGCTGAAGACGTAAAATACAGCTTAGAGCGTTCTGTTAATGAATCAGCACTCAATCGCTTAACGGGTGTAGAAAGTATCGAAGTAACAGGGGAATTTGAAGTTACCATGCATTTAACATCACCAAACGCTTCTATTTTGGCAATGTTAACTGATCCAGGAAACATCATTGTTCCAAAAGAAGAAGTAGAGGGTTGGGGAGACCAATTTGGAGCACACTTAATTGGAACTGGTCCCTTTACATTTGTGAAATGGCAGCAGGATCAACAAGTAGAGCTTGAGCGCAATGAAAAATATTGGGGCGAAAAGCCACATCTTGATGGCCTTGTCTTTAAAATTATTCCAGAACCAAATATGATGGCAAACGCAATTCGCTCTGGCGATATTGATATTGCAACTAATGTTACTGGACAAAATCGTGCCGTAATTGAACAAGATTCTAATCTACAATTACTATCAGATCCTGGTTTGTCATTGACTTACCTTGATATGAACTATAAAAACGGTCCAACAGCAAACCCGAAAGTACGTGAAGCAATTTATAAAGCAACAGACGTAGAAGAAATCGTAAATGGGGTAAACCAATGGGGTGGCGGTTCTGTTTCTTACCTTCCAATTCCACAGGAATCATGGGGATATAATAAAGAACAAGAAGCACTTAAGCCTGAATATAACCCAGAAGAGGCTAAGAAGATTTTAGCTGAAACAGAATATGCAGACGGCTTTAAAACACAGCTCTATGTACTAGAATCTCGTGTACCTTACGCAACGATTTTCCAAAACCAAATGAAAGAAAACTTAAACATTGATGTAGAGATCAAAGTAACAGAATGGGGTACATTAAGTGCAACGGTTGCTCAAGGAAATGCTCCAATGTATATTGGCGGATGGTCTTGGTACCCAGATCCATACTTCTTCCTAAACCAAACATTCCATTCTGATCAAGTTGGTTCACTTGGAAATGGAAAAGGCTACTCAAATCCTGAAGTTGATGCACTGTTAGATCGCGCCCTTTCCGAAACAGTTGTACAGGATGAAAGAGCAGCATTGTATCAAGAAGCAATCGAAATTATCATGAGTGAATATCCTCGAATTGAGCTTGACAATTTACACCAAGCAGCAGCAATTCGTAACAATGTAAAAGGATTTAATGTTTCATTAGATCCATCCATTCAAATTGTAAGTCCAAACGGTACGAATGTTTGGTTGAACAATTAATTAGATAATTAGGCATCCAAATTGTTATTTGGATGCCTCTTATTTTTGGGTGACATGGGATTCGGTTATGTGTCGTTTTACAACGCTTCTTTTATTATTTTTTTATAGTACATCACAGACAGAATCCCAAAGATGGAATAAAGCAATGTGTAGAACACCATGACAATGATCATCGGTGTCCATAGCTCAGTACCGAAGAAGAACCACCCGGATTTCACGGCAAAATAGCTGTGGCATAGACCAACGATTAACGGGATGCCAAAGTTAAACAACTGCTTCGCCTTGATTCCGTTTAGTAAATCCGTTCTAGTAAACCCTAGTTTACGTAAAATCGTGTAGCTGCCTTTTTCCTCCTCGCCTTCATCCATTTGCTTGAAGTAAAGGATGCAACCCGATGTAATTAAGAAGGTCAATCCAAGAAAGCCGACGATGAACATCATGAAGCCCATACTCATTTTTTGCTTTGTAAACGTATCTAACTGTGACTCATGCCCAGCCCATTGTCCTAATTCAAGGTCATTGAAAAGTTGATTCGCTTCTTTGAGCTCTGATCTTTTGTCAATATCAATTCCGATATATTTAGAAAACTCATTAAACACTTCTGGATCAACATCTGAGGCTAATTGCTGGTATACCGAGTCATCGACTACAGCAACAGGAAATCCTCCGCCTGTCAAACGTAATGGAAGCAAACGTTTGTCTTCATACTTACTATAATCCAACTCGAAGGTTTTGGTTTTTCCGGACATTGTAAAAGTTCCCGTTTTAAAGGTCATAAATGCTTGTATGGCTGAGTTACTATTAACGAACACCGATTCATTTTCAGCCACATCGATATCCTCGACAAAACGGTCCGATACAACTGTCATTGGAGCTGTGAGATCCATCAACTCTGATTCCTCAATTTCTAGGACATTCGATAAATCCGTTTTTACATTCATTAAATCAATCTCAGTTCTTGTATAGCTAATTTGCTCAGCATCCAGCAGATCTGTAAATTGATTCGCACGCTCCTCATTTGGAATCGAAAAGTCATTCACGACCGACTCTCCCGCTGCTTTTTCAGCCGAATAATACGAAATGTAAGTGAGTGATAACAATCCGAGTGCCAATGCAGAAACGGTTGTAATCACAGTTAACAACACCGAATTCGATCTCATCCGAAACATGATCGATGATAAAGACAGCACTTTATTAACTGACAAATATCCGTTATCCTTTTTACGAATCAGATTGAAAATAAATCGAATCGAACCTTTGTAAAAGAAATATGTTCCGATGATTACGGACCCCAAAATCACTAGCATCACCATAAACATTTGCTCCATCATCGTAAACTGACCACCAAATAATCTTGTAGATAAATAATAGCCAAAGATGATGAGGGCAAGTCCTAGTATCCCCATAATAACTTCAAGGACAGAGACCTTTCGTTTTCGCTCCTCAGATATTGAAGTACTATGGAACAATGATAAAATCTGTTGTCTTTTAATAAACAAGGCATTCAACAACATGATCACCATATAAATAGCCGCAAATACAATCACCGTTTGTACGAGTGCTTCTATCGAAAAGTGTAGCCTAGCAACCTCTTCAATCCCAATAATTTTTAAAAGACTCATCATCACGAGTTTCGATGAAACAAAGCCGAGAAAAATCCCTATCATCATTGACCCGAAATACAGAATCATATTTTCAACACTTAAGATCCAAAATGTCTTTCTTTTTGATATTCCGACTAGCTGAAACAAGCCAATTTCCTTACCACGCCGCTTAATAAACAATGTATTGGCATAGACGAGAAAGACCGTGACAATGCCAATTAACATGACGGAAGCAGCTTTCATCGCTGCAGCCCCTTTAACTGAACCCTCTGTTACATCCATCGCTGGGTCATACTGCAATGTCACAAAGGCAAAATACAAGGCCACACTAAAAATCAGCGCAAACACATAAAGATAATAGTTTTTGATGTTTTTTACTAGATTTCGAAAGATGAGGCTTTTGAAGCTCATGCACCCACCCCACCTAACACGGCTTGCGTCTTAATGATATCGTTGAAGAAGTCCTGTCTGCTCTCCTCACCACGATTTAATTTTGTAAAAATCTGCCCATCTCTTATAAAAATCACGCGGCTGCAATAGCTTGCTGCTTGCGGGTCATGGGTAACCATGACAATCGTCGATTCTCTTTTTTCGTTTAGGTCACTTAATTTGTTCAGTAAATCTGAGGCTGATTTTGAATCAAGCGCTCCTGTTGGTTCATCCGCGAAAATAATACTTGGCTCATGAACGAAAGCACGTGCTGCTGAAGTCCGTTGCTTTTGACCACCTGAAATTTCATTAGGATACTTATCCTTGACCTCAAAAATCCCTAATTCCTTCGCCACGTCTTCAAACAAAACTTGTGCAGCCTTCGGAGAAATTTTGTTCACGGTCAATGGCAGCATAATATTTTCCTTTACTGTTAATGTATCTAATAGATGATACTCCTGAAAAATAAACCCAAGGTGGCGTTTTCGAAACTCAGCTAGTTCCTTATCCTTTAGCCCCGCGAATTCCTTACCTTCCACTCTAATGGAGCCTGAGCTTACACGATCAATCGATGAAAGTACATTCAGTAAAGTCGTTTTACCAGAGCCTGACGGGCCCATAATTCCGACAAACTCACCCTTTTTTACTTCTATATCAATTCCTTTTAAAACTTCCTGGCGATTCCACTTGTTCCCGTACGTTTTTACTATTTTATTTGCTTCTAAAATGTTCAATTTGATCAACTCCTTATCTCTATCATAGACAGGATTTGGGGCTTTTTCCTTCGAATCAGCGAACAAAACATGAAAGCATGTGACATTTTTGTCACATGCTTGTTAGGTTGAGAAAATCGTTTTTCCTTGGAAAGGTTAATGCAAACATCGTTCCTTCTCCATAGCTAGATTGGACATCTATGCGGATTTTTAACGGCTTGGCTGCATTTTTTGCGAGGTATAATCCCATGCCAGTTGCGGCGTGATCTCGATGATCCGTTGTGGATGTAAAACCTTTTTCAAAAATGCGCGGCAAGTCTTTTTCTTTGATGCCACGTCCGTAATCTTTGATTTCTAGAACAACTGCATCATTTTTCCGATAGCTTCGAATCTCGATATCGGTTTTCTCACTGTATTTCACCGCATTGGTTAAAAGCTGACGTAAAATAAATTGAAGCCATTTTCCGTCAGAGTAAACCTCTGACACCTCGAATGACATCTCAAACCCGATTCCTTTTTGAAAGCACCATGATTTTAATGATTGGATTTCTGGAATCATGAGTTTTTCCAAATCGACCTTTTCGATATAAAGGTCATTTTCCATGAAAGGTATTCTGCGCTGATGCAGTTGTTGGTCGAGAAGCAAGTGGACCCGCAGCCACTCAGACATGAGTTGTTCTTTTAATTTGGAATCTTCGACTCTATCGATCATTAATTTCATCGTTGTAAGTGGGGTCTTCACTTCATGAATCCAGGATAAAAGCTCATCCTTTTCCTGCTCAACACTTGTTGCGTGACGGCTTATTTCTGTTATGTAAAAATGTTGCTGCTGTTTTAGAGTGGATTCTACTATTTTTTCAAATGGGGTCTTCCCTTCCTGGATACCGTCAACACCAACAGTCGGATCCCATTCCTCTAGATATTTAGTAAAAGAAACTTCCCGATTGTAACGAACGATAAGAAATAAAGTAAATATCACGAAAAAGACAAATACAATATATAACACGGACCGGATATGTAGACCTGGGTCGAGATATCCAATCAATAGGAGTAATACCTGAAGAAAAAGAAAAAATACGATCCAACTGCGCCGTTCGACGAGAAACTTCTTCATCATTTCGCGCCATCCTCTTCCTTAGCCATATACCCTTGTCCAACCTTTGTTTCGATATATTGACCTAGGCCGATTTCTTCGAGTCGTTTTCTTAAGCGGTTGACGTTGACAGTTAACGTGTTGTCACTGACAAAGCGTTCGTCGTCCCAAAGGCTTTTAATGAGTTCCTCGCGGCTAACGATTTGGTTCACTTGCTCAATAAGGATTTTTAAAATGAACATTTCATTTTTCGTTAGTTCAATCGTTCCGGTCTCATTTTGAACGGTATTTTTCACATAATCAACAGAAGCCCCATTCCAAATTTTCAGATGTATTTGTTGCTCAAGGCTGTAGTTGTAGACTCGTCGTAAAACTGCTTGAATCTTAGCGATGAGGACATCAAAGTGAAACGGCTTCTGCACAAAATCATCGGCACCAAGCTGCATCGACATCACCATATCTGTTGGATGGTCTCTCGATGATAGAAAAATAATCGGGACCTTCGAATAGGTTCGAATCATCCGACACCAATGGAAGCCATCAAATTTCGGCAATTGAATATCTATAATCACCAGGTCTGGCTGGATACTCGAAAACTCCTTCATTACATTCCCAAAATCCTCGATCCCATATACATCATAAGACCACTGTAACAACCGTTCGCGAATCTCGCTATACAATGTCACATCATCTTCAATTAACAAAATCTTAAACACACTACCACCAATTCCTTCTGGGTCACAGGGACAGGTTCCGCGTCCCACCATTTATGGTAATACTCTCTCATTTTAGGGTTAGACCCTTGTATAAATCATACCATAAACTCCCAAAAGAAACTTAAGTCCAATATAGATCTCAGCTTCATTCTTGGGGCGGAATTTATCCCAGAGGAACCGACCCTGTGGTTATTTACTAGAGGTATTGATTGCACCCATGCCTTTAATATCTATTTCAACCGACACATTAATATCTGCCTCAGATAATGCTTTTCCCCAATTATCTTGTACTTTTTTAAAATGATTGTATTCATAAGCCCGTGCGTATAGGCCTAATCCAATTGGGTCTATTTGATGACTTTGGATTTTTTTAAACAGGTTCTCATAGTCCGATTTCAACCGTTCCTCGATTGTTTTCTTAAATTTCGTTTCATTTGATTTCATATCTACAGATAATAAACTTTCAAGAATAAAGACGGACATGGAGATTTTCACATCGAATTTGAACTTGTTTTGATCATACGATGTCTTAATTTTTGATTTCACATTTTGTATGGTAAAACTCAGGTCGTTCTTATGAAAAATCCCCCCCTCTTCGTCAGTTGGAATCGTGATTGATGTGAAACTAATCGGATGTTTCCTTTCATGCTTAAGAAAAAGTAACAATGTTGAATCTGATAAATTAAGAGAGTCTACAAATTTTCCACTGTTATCAAGCAACGCGGTTCCGATTATTTCTAGCTTTGCATCTTTTTTTACAAGGGATAAGGCTGGTGTCAGCCCTTTTTCATAAAACGCAGAATGAAGCTGTTGCAGCGTACCTTTTTCCGTCCTTGTCCTTTTGTAATTTTTATCAATGACGGATTTCAAAAACAGGACTAGCTGTGCATTGTTTTCAGGCACATAATGAATAACATCGGATACTGAACCTTCCACAATGACAACTCTTGAATTAATCGAAAAATTTGTGTTCCGAAACATCGTATCCAAAATAGGAAACCACTCTTCATGTTCTACAACTCGTTTTCCCAATAGAAGGACTTGGATTTTTGCACCTGAAACTTCGCCAGCTGTAACAGCATCAAAATACTTCCTGGAATCTCTTAACGTCTCTGCCTTTGTTTCATATGTCTCCGTTTTCGCCTTTGCCCCCTTACTAAAAACAGGACTAGATTCATAAAAAATGAGGTTATTGTTATCATCTAGATCAATTCCCAAGATGAAAGTAATCGTTGTTTCTTCTAATGGCACCTGATAGCCACAGCTTGTGAGCATAATTAAAAATGGAATGATCATTAATATTCGGATGACACGTTTCATATTGCGCTCCTCCTTTTAAAGAGGTCCCTTATGAGAATATAAGCCCATAAACAAATAGGGAACGAATATGCAAAGATTAGGCCTGCCCCCTGTATTTCATTCTGCCACTTAACATCAATATGCAAAGAAGGAGGAAAACAAAAAACATAAACCACAGTAAATACAAGAAACCAAAATAACGGTTTAGTGTGATCCTTTTTTCCAAATAGCCAGCTTGTACTAAATACAGACATGTAAATAAGTGGAACGACTGTTGTAGAAATCACAAAGATATAAAATGCGAACAATACAATTTCTAGTCGCTCAATAAACCGAAACTCAATGACCTTCAGGAGGGTAATGGTTGGTTCATTATATCTTGTAATTTCATCAGGACTGAAAAATGCGAATGACACAAGCGTTACAATCAAAAACGCAAACATGGAGATTGTATTTGCAATCACAACCCCAAGTGATGCGTAACGTTTCTTTTTTAAAAATGGGTAAAGGAAAAACGAAATTTCAAAGCCAATATATGTAAAAACGGTTGTTCTTACAGCGGTAATGACTGGATACCAGCCCTCCTTCAAAACGGGGAGGAGATTTAGGAAGTGGGCGTCCTTCAAAGGAATTAAATAAAGGAAAATGGTCCATAGCGTCATAAAAAAGACAATCACCGAATATCTCCCCAGGATTTGCACATTGTTTCGAGCGAGTAAATACGTTGGGATAGATAACAATAGAATCAGAAAATAAATTTTTGTTCGAGGTAAAATCCAAGCTTGAATAAACACGGCTTCCCTCGTAAACGCTACGAATGTAAAAAAACCGAAATACAAGGCAATGAGGAAACCACCTATTTTACCAACCCACTTACCAAAGTAAAATGTCAATAGGTCGAGTATTGTCCCATTTGGGTGTTTTTTCATAATTTGAATAATAATCAAACTACAAACTGTGGAAATAAACCAACCAAAAATAATCGCGATCCACCCGTCTGTCCCCGCCTTTTCTGCCAATTCTCGAGGTAAGGTAAGAACGCCGATTCCCATTTGAACACCATGAATTAATAAGATGAACTGCAATAATGAGATTTGTTTTCCTTCAACATTCATCATTTTTTGTCACCCTTTGGACGGTTTGAATCGGCTCTTCTCATTTGTAGGGGCAGAGAACTAACCGGACGTTTGAAGATAGACCATTGTGGAAAACGAATAAATAAATCCTTCCATTCCTGAATGCGCAAGGGTGATATTGGACTGGCATAGGAAATTCCAAGAGATTTTAACTCGATTAGGTGTGCAACTAATGTCATGAAACCTACACTCAACCCAACAAAACCAAATAGAGAAGCAGTTATCATCATCGGAAATCGAATCAGCCGAATGGAGGCCCCCATTTCATAATTTGGGATGATAAAGGAGGCCACTGCCGTTAAGGCAACCACAATTACCATAATGTTACTGACAATACCCGCGGCTACGGCAGCCTGTCCAATGACAATACCACCAACAATACCTACTGTTTGTCCGATTTTTGCCGGGAGTCGAATTCCTGCTTCACGCAGCATCTCTAGTGTGATCTCCATAATTAATGCCTCAATAAACGGTGGAAACGGCACGCGCTCTCTCGATACCCCAATAGACATGAGCAATTTTAATGGAATTACCTCAAAATGAAACGCAATGACTGCGATATAAGTCGCCGGAAGAAAGATAGCCATAAAAAAACCAGCATACCTTAACAGTCGCATAAAGGAAGCGACGAGCCAACGCGAAGTATAATCATCCATACTTTTAAAAAAGGAAGTAAAGGTAGTAGGAGCAACTAAGACATTAGGAGACCCATCAACCACCGTCACGATTCTTCCTTCCAAAATTTCCGAAGCTGCTAAATCTGTACGCTCCGTCAGAAGTAATTGTGGAAACGGCGAATAAGGATTATCCTCTATGAATTCTGCTAATATCCCAGTATTTATAATACTATCAACCTTAATCTTCTTCATACGGTTTTCGAGTTCCTTTATCAATTCTGGATTTACTACATCATCTAGATATAAAATGGAAACCTTCGTTTTCCCTCTTTCACCAATGCTGTATTCTTTTATTTTTAAATTTTGATTTTGGATATGCTTTCGTATGAGTGCAATGTTTTTACTTCCATTTTCAGTGAATCCGATATGTTCTGCGTAAATAGAAGATTCAATCGGAGTATCTTCAATCGATCGTTCCGGCCATTTTCCGGTATCTAAAAGGAAAGCCACTGGGGAACCGTCAACAAACAATACACTCTTTCCCTGCAAAATTCCGTCCGTAATTTGTGACCATTTATTAACTTCTTTGACTCGGGCGATTGATACCTTTGGTGAGGAATCCTCATTATTCGTTTTAACATGAAATAATAACGGTCTTAACACATGCTCATTGACCATCGTTGAATCAGTTAGTTCACCTAGATAAACGAGTGAGGCTTTAGCCTTTGTTTGTTCTATCACAAGTTTTGTCACAACCAAATCAGGCGTTTTTGTGAAAATACTTTGTATTTCGGCAAGATTCGCTTCCAGTTGCAAGCTAATCAGTTCCTCGTTTGGTCCCGAATTTTCGATAGGATATGATTGTTCCTGCTGAGATTCCTTTTTATATTTTTTAAAAAAAGACATACGAAAACCCACCTATGATATGATGGTTTAGTTTGCTACTCCAAAAGGAAAATCATGCATATAAGCCCAAAAAGAACCAAGCAACTTTGCTCGGTTCTTAGGTTTGGTAGCGATTCATTTTTGATCAAAGCCTACCCTAATGCCACATCTAGAATCATCATTACAACAAAACCAATCATTAAGCTCATCGAGGCGAGGTCTTTATTTCCTTTTTCCTGCGAGCTTGGAATCACTTCTTCTGCGACAACAAAAATCATCGCACCCGCTGCAAAGCTTAGCGCATATGGAAGCAGGGGTTCAATGAAGGAGACGGCAATTGCTCCAATGACAGCAGCGATAGGTTCGACCATTCCCGAAAATTGCCCGTAAAAGAAGCTTTTGCGACGAGACATCCCATCGCCTCTTAATGGCATCGAAACCGCGATTCCTTCAGGAAAGTTTTGAATGCCGATTCCAAGAGCCAAGGTCAACGCCCCTGCTAACGAAGCTTCTGTACTACCATTCGCAAGGGCACCAAACGCAATTCCGACCGCAAGCCCCTCAGGAATATTGTGAAGCGTAATTGCCAGCACTAGTAATGTACTTCTTTTTTGACCTTTTGTGTTTATTCCTTCGGCGTCTTTGATGGGTGCATTTGGATGTAGATGGGGCAAAATCTTATCGATTCCCCATAGAAAAATACCGCCTAATAAGAAGCCAAATGCTGCCGGAAACCAAGCACCGATTGGGTGGTTGCTAGACATGTCAATTGCCGGGCCCAATAGTGACCAATAGCTAGCGGCAATCATTACGCCACCTGCAAATCCAAGCGTGCTATCTAAGAGTCGCTGATTGATTGTTGTCGTTGCAAATACAAGACTAGCCCCCAGCGCGGTCATTCCCCATGTAAACAACGTCGCAAGTAACGCCTGCATGACCGGATGAAAATTCTCGAAAAATGCAACCATACTCAAAAACTCCTTTTTTATTCCTACTAAATTATAGTTAGCTTAACCTAAAGAGAGGCCAATTATGGATGGGCAGCAAGGATAACGGAGAAATATCAAGAATCAGATCCGAATACATATAAAAGCCTTCCTAATGAGCCGGAAGGCAAAGAAATTTTTAAGAGTTTTTGCGGATATCAGGACATAATTTAAATATATCAATGTTACCGAGATATCAGTCAGTGGTTCAATTTTATCGGACATTACACCTTTCATATCGGACAAAACCCATATGTATATGAATAAAGAGTACTCTGTTATAATCAAATTGAAAAGAGGTGAAGTCATGCACAAACTCTTATTCGAAGAAGCGTGGGATCGGACGATTTCGCAGAAGGACCGAGAAGAGATACAACACATTTTTCACGAGGCTGTTACGAAATTGAAAACAGGGGTAACATTGACAACCGTCCGGGTTGCGGTTAACCATAAAAACGAACGGTTAGTAACTACCCTTGTACATAATAAAACGGATCAAAAACTATTTTTTGAAAATACAATTATAGAAATTTGGGCAGGGGAAGATCGGCTAGCACAGCATCATTTTACCCTTCCCGCTCTCCAAGTACCGCCTGAAACCAGTATGCCGTGGACGTTTATTTTCCCAGTTGGTTTTGAGGTTCCAGCTTCCGCCACACTGCGTCTAAAAAAGGAGAAGTAGACTCTATGCAGAATCCACTTCTCCTTTTTTCATTTTACCGGACCTTTTGTGATCTCGGTCAGTTTCGAATTGATGGCAAAGATTTTTCCGTTTACCCCTTCAATCCCAAAGCCACCTAATCGTTTCGTATGCATGTCGAGGTAGTTTTCAGCGGTTTCTTTTGTCTCGAACAAATAAATCCCACCCGCTTCCTTTGCTTCAGGATTTTCTGTCCAGATTTTCCAGATGAAGCCCGGTTCCTCATTAATGCTTTTCGCTAAATCCGAAAACGCATTTGCCATTTCCTCTCCAAATGGTCCATCCATTTTAAAATCCACCTGTAATACGTATGGCATTGGCAAGTCTCCTTTTTATACAGTTTGCAATTCTTTCTCTCTAATTCCTTTTAAGGCAGTTGACCATGCGATAACATCGTCTAATGTGCTATTTAAGGAATCTTCGTGGTATGGTGCTGGATTGAATTTGCTCATATCTTGGAAATCTGTGAATAGGCTCATCGCTACTGAAGGGCCTACTGTTGCTACCTTTGGTACCGTTAAAATGAGGCGTAGATTATTCGCAGCAGTTACACCTAAAGTTGATCCGTAACTTACAATTCCCGCTGCTTTATGGTTCCACTCCACATATAAATAATCAATGGCATCTTTTAATCCAGACGTCACAGCCTTATTATACTCCGGCGTGACAAAAATAAAGCCATCAAGACTGCTAATTTTTTTCGACCAAGCATGTGCTTCTGGTGCTTGATAATCCTGGGACATTATCGCCGGAATCGGTTCATTAAATTTTGGCAGGTTATAATCCTTAATATCTACCAACTCAAATTCTGCATCTGTTCTTTTATCCGCGATTGATTTCACCCATTCTGCTACCTGAAGATTAACTCTAGAATCTCTTGTACTTCCTGTAAGAATACCAATTTTAACCATTTCTATTTCCTCCTCATATTTATATTGTATCCTTACTATAACAAGTACAAAAACAAGAGAACACCAACAGTAAATTGGATTTGTTGCTTATCCAACATTTTGGAATAAATGTCTAAAAAATGCTCTCTATCTGAAGTCTGTTTCATGAATGCTTTGTCAAAAACGATAATGCTGGATAGATGCATTTAGCGAAAGTGGGGTACCGATTCATTTAACTTCAACTATTTTTTTCCTTAACAAATCAAAAACTGTCTAATAGAGGTATCCTCATCATGAATTGTATTGGAAGACCAAAAAAGATGAATTCCTTCTTGCGCTCTACTCAAATATTAAAGAAGTTTATCCATACGTTAGGATGTTTTTTTCCAACACTAAGAAAAAATCGAAACAAAATATCATTTTGCTGGCTAGCCGAACATTTTTAGACAACTGTTCATCCTATGAGGCGACACCGCTCTTTATAGATGAAAAGCTATAAGGGAAATCTATTAGGATAAGAACATAAATTTCATAGATTGAGGGTACAACCTAGAACAAATATTTCCGTAGGACATAGCTTGTTTAATATAAGGAGTAATAAAAATCTCCTTAAATAAATAGGAAGGGGGAAATTCAGATGGCTCAACCTGAATGTACTGTAAGTCTTGTTGAGGTTGTTGTTGCGCTACTGTTATTTCTAGGATTGGTTGTCGCTATCCTTTTAGGTGCTCGTGACGATGTAAGAGAGTGTCTTGAAGATTGTCTTGCTACAACCCTCTGCTTCCAATAATAGTTAATAGTCTATTAGAGGACCTTCTTAGCATGTCTAAGAGGGTCCTTTTAGTGTTTGATATACAAAAGTTAAACCTTGAATTCACAAGGTTTAATTAGGTTTGTTATTTTTTCTATTTACGATATTTATATAATTCCTCCACTATTCCTGTTAGATATGCATTTTGGCTTTTTATTTCTATTAGTTCTGATTTTATGTTTGCAAGTTCATCTGATTGACTTACTTCAGAGATCCCATTAACTATTTGAGCTTTTATTTCTAAAAGTTCTTGACCTAATCTATCAAGTTGTTCATTTAACCTAGTAAGTTTTATACTATCTTTTTTATTTGAAGACTTTGCTGAATTTACATCAGAGCTTTGCTTCTTCTTACTAACTACCAAAACAGAATTCATTACTGCCTCATTTTTTAAAAGAGGAGCTGCCATTTTAACTAAAGAGTTAAGGTCAATTGAACTTACATTTTTTTGGAGATTACTGGTTAGGTCTTTAATTAAATCCAAATTTTTATTGGCAACGGGCTTATTTGAGTTATTATTTTTTTGGTTCTCAGTCATATTTACCACCTTTTTGGTTGATTATAGAAGTGCTTAAATATCATATGTTATCTAACAAAAAAGTAGTGAGCCAATACCCTATAATAAATGACCATTTTCTATTTCTATAATGGGACAGGAGAACCACCTATAAAAATAGAGTGTTTTAGGTAAGAGATAAAATCATTATTTCTATTAACTTGCAATCTCAATTTTTTAAAAAAGTGCTTTTGTCATATACTATTAGTCTATTCTTTTCAAACATCTCAGCATAAACTGTTCATACATAAGCAAAAAGGAGGTGATTTTAATGAATAGAAGAGAATCTGCCCCCTTCGGATATAGCTTTGGATTTTCACGTAATACGGATACAAATTCAAACAACAGAAACACTCATATTTCACGTGGCGAAGTTATGGGTATAAGTACTTCTACGTGCCAGCAACTTGCTGATATTATAGGGGGCATGGTTGTTACAGCAACTCCCGTTTGCGTAGTTCAACGTCTCCGTAATATTGATGCAACGATTTTGGGACTTCGGACACAATCCCCTTTAGCTCTTCCTTTTGCCCTTTCCTTTGAAGATAACGGTTTAAACTTAGGAGAGTCGGTAGTTCTTCAAAGAGAAATTAACCCATTCCTGACAGAATTACGAAAAAGAGGATTAATAGTCACTGCAGTTCATAATCACTGGCTCTTTGATAATCCACGGTTAATGTATATGCACTGGGAAAATGCTGGAGATGACCCGTTTAATTTTGCTAGGAGAAGTTTTGCAGCAGCAAGAGCAGCAGGACTTTTCAGAAATTAGGCAGTAATAGATATTCGAATCTTCTTTGGTCAGGAGGCGAAGCTTTATAAAAGGCATCGCCTTTTTCTTCGAATAAAAATGACCTTTATGAAATAATGTACACTTTAACATAGCCGTAACTTCGTCCAAGGTTTTATATCAAAAACAGCATAAACATTAGTGGTAATAACAAAAAAGGCTTAATTTTTTTCGATTTGTTATATTGACTTTACATGCAAACACTAGAAAAAGAGTGCTACTAATTGTAAATAGCACTCTCCATTCTAGTTTCTTATAACGTTATCAATTAATTATCTGCCAAAGCCTGGATAGAATCCGCCGTGGCCGTGGTGATAACCATAGCCTGGATAAAACCCGCCGTGACCATGGTGATAGCCGTAGCCTGGATAGAATCCGCCATGACCGTGGTGATAGCCATAGCCTGGGTAAAAACCACCATGACCGTGGTGATGGCCATAGCCTGGATAAAAGCCTCCTTGGCCATAGCCATAAGCTGAACCAGAATAAGCAGGTATAAAAGGCTGTGCCATTGAACCAGGGAATGTACCTAACATTTGTCTTTCCATAAAATCTCTCCTCCTCGATTTAGCTGCATAATAGTGTATGTGTCCCTATTCGAGGTGGTGACATTAAAAATTGGGAGGATGGACCTGGCTCTTTGGCCACAAAAAAAAGAGAGCACTCAGGCTCTCTCTCTTTACATATCTTATGAATTTAAATCATACATTTGGCCTTTGATTAAATAGGCTGCACTTTCGGCAATGTTGGTAATATGGTCGGCTGTTCGTTCAAGGTAGCGATTAATCAATAATAATTGTACCAAATGATCCGTTTCTTCAGGATGCTCTTTTAAATAGCTTGTGATGGATTTATAGGCTTCACCACTCAACTCGTCAACCTCGTCATCCAAATCACCCACTTCTTTGGCTAGCGCGATATCTCCCGTTATAAAAGAATCTAATCCGTTTTGAAGCATCTTTATCGAGATATCCTTCATTTTTTCAAGATTGGTGATGTTCACTAATGAATCAGCATTTCCGATTTTGATTGTCGATTTTGCGATATTGACGCCAAAATCGGCAATACGCTCAATTTCTGAACTAATTTTTAAAGCCCCAATGATTCTGCGTAGATCTCTTGCGACAGGCTGTTCTTTCGCCAAAAGCCAAATGATAAAATGATTGATTTCGGTATCAAGATCATCCACGACCTCATCTTCCTCAATGACTTTTAAGGCTAATTCCACATCTTTCGTCTTTAACGCTTCAAACGCTTTTTCAATGGATGCAGCAGCCAAGTCACCCATTGTTTTCATTTTTGCTTGAAGCTCTTCTAATTTTTTTTCGAAATTTTCACGAACAACCATTCATTCACCCTCCATTTTTACCGTTGGGAGGTGGGACAGTAAACCTGCCCCTAGTCCCAATTAACCGAATCTGCCTGTAATGTAGTCTTCTGTTCTTTGATCGCTTGGTACGGAGAAGATTTTATTGGTTTCATCATATTCGATGACTTCTCCATTTAAGAAGAATGCGGTTTTGTCTGAGACCCTTGCTGCTTGTTGCATATTATGGGTCACAATCACAATCGTATAATCCTTCTTCATCTTTTCAATGAGTTCTTCTACTTTTAATGTAGAGATTGGGTCCAATGCGGAGGTTGGCTCATCCATTAAGATCACATCCGGCTTCATTGCGATTGCACGAGCGATACAGATACGTTGCTGCTGACCACCTGATAGCCCGAGCGCTGATGTTTTTAAGCGATCCTTCACTTCGTCCCAGATTGCGGCACCACGTAAGCTGCTTTCCACAATTTCATTGAGCTCTTTTTTATTTTTTATTCCTTGCATTCTTGGACCATACGCCACATTATCATAAATACTCATCGGGAATAGGTTTGCTTTTTGAAAAACCATCCCTACTTTTGTTCTTAATTTTATCACATCCGTGGTTTTGTAGATGTCCTCATTGTCAATCGTAATGTTACCACCAATTTTTACACTATCGATTAAATCATTCATGCGATTTAATGTACGAATAAACGTTGATTTACCGCATCCAGAAGGACCAATTAAAGCTGTAACCTCGTTTGCATGGATATCAAGTGAAATGGAGTACAGTGCCTGTTTTTCTCCATAAAACAAATTTAAATCTCGAACACTGATTTTGACTTCTTTATCTGGTTGCTTCTGCGTTGAATTATTCAACTTTACTTTAATTCCGTTTGTACTCATATCAGCACCTCTTTTAGTAAGTGTTCAAAAAGGAGGATAAAAAGGACCTCGTCGACAAGAACGCCACGTCCTGTGGCATTGTCGACACTAGCACATCCTGTGCGTCGAAAGTTCGAGGCGGCGTAGCTCCCGCGTACCGGAACGTATGTTATTAATACGTGAGGAACGGAAAAGCAAGCCATCGAGCTTCCACAGGATGTGGTGACTTCGACGTTCGACACAGGACGTGTCGGTAGTTAGTCGAAGTTCCTCTATCGACGTGTCATTTTTACCGGACTTTTTGAACATCCTTTCTTTTAGTAATCCGCTTTATTTAATTTTTTCGAAATGAACGTTGCCGTTAGATTCAACACAAGAATAATGACGATTAAAACAATTCCAACTGCCGAAGCTAACTCAATGTCACCTGATTCCTGTGTAACTAAGAACGAGTGAACAGTTAATGTACGTGCAGATGAGAAGATACTTGAAGGCATCGCCGCAACCGTACCAGCTGTTAAAAAGATTGCTGCGGACTCACCCACAATTCTTCCAATCGAAAGAATAATTCCAGACAAAATACCAGGCATTGCACTCGGTAAAATGACTTTATATAACGTTTGTAGCTTTGTCGTTCCCAAGGCTAGGGACCCCTCTCTGTAGGAGGGAGGAACCGTTTTTAATGATTCTTCTGTTGTCCGGATAATGACAGGTAAAACGATAATCGTTAATGTTAAGGAAGCGGCGATGATGGACATCCCCATTTTTAAGGTTGTCACAAAGAACACAGCTCCGAATAATCCATAAATAATGGATGGAATCCCTGTTAAGCTTTCCGTTGCAAAGCGAATGATGTTCACCAAGCGGCCTTGTTTTGCATATTCCTGCAAATAAACAGCGGCAAATATTCCAATTGGTGTCGCAATGATTAATGAAATCACGATAGTATAAATGGTTGTGATCACCATCGGCCAAATTCCACCGCCACCAGTAGGAGAGTAATCACCGAAAATAAACTCAAAGCTGATTAACGGATAACCCTTGTAAAAGATATAGCCAACAATCAAGACGAGTACGGCAACTGTCAAGAAAGCTGATCCCCAAAGAAAACTGCGGTACATATAATCTTTTAGCTTTCTCAACTTACTTACCACCCTTCGCACTGATTCTTGCTAACACAAAATTCAAGATTAAAATAAACGAGAATAACACAATACCTGTTGCAAATAACATCTCTTGGTGAGTACCAAATGCATAACCCATTTCTAACGCAATATTTGTTGTTAGTGGACGTACACTGTCTGTGAGGCTAGTTGGTAAAATAAGACTGTTTCCTGCTACCAAAATAACGGCCATGGTTTCACCAATTGCGCGGCCCAAGCCTAAAACAATCGCCGCCATAATCCCTGACTTCGCAGCTGGGACAACAACCTTAAAAATCGTCTCAATCTCAGATGTACCTAGTGCCAATGAGCCTTCACGATATGTTTTAGGAACCGCACGAATGGCCGTTTCGGCCACTGTAACGATGGTTGGAAGCATCATAATGGCTAACACAAGGATAACAGCAATCAAGCTTTGTCCTTTTACAAGGTTTAACTGATTTTGTAAAAATGGGACGATGAGAGCAAGACCAAACACACCGTACAATACAGACGGAATTCCAGCCAACAGCTGTACAGCTGGAGAAATGATTCTTGCGACACTTTTTGGAGCAATTTCAGCTAAGAAAATGGCCGTAAATAATCCAATCGGCACTCCAATCACCAACGCACCAATCGTCGCGTAGATCGATGCAACAATCATTGGCAAAATGCCAAACTTGTCTTCACTTGGAACCCAATCGACTCCGAAGAGAAAGTCAAAAAAGCTATATCCCTCTATCAAAAACGGGAGCGACCCCTTATAAAATACAAATCCAACGATTAATAATAAACTGAAAACTGAAAGAAGTGCACAAAACTGAAATAATCTCGATGACAGCTTCTCTAATATGTACTTCCTTTTATTCGATTTCTCTTGTGGCTGCCTTGTCATACGTATTCCTCCATGAATCTCTTTTTTAATGCAGTTACTTAATAGGAATCGCTCCTGTTTCAGCAACGATTGCTTGGCCATCTGAACTCAATATATAGTCGATATACTGCCTTCCTGCATCGGTAATTTGATCCTCTTTGTGAACAAATAAAAATGGACGTGACAGACTATATTTTTGCTGCAATACATTCTCCGCTGTCGCCTCTACTCCATTGATATTGATTGTGGAAATAGAGTCATCAATATATTCAAACGAAATAAAACCTACTGCATGCTTATTTCCGGCAACCGTTGTTTTTATATTTCCGTTCCCACTCGCAATGATTGAACTTCTGACTAATTCGCCTGAAGAATACCCAACGATTTCCTGAAAAGCATCTCGTGACCCGGAACCATCTTCTCTGGAAACAACGACTATTTCCATGTCATCGCCCCCAAGCTCTTTCCAATTTGTAACTTCACCTGTAAAAATGGACTTTACTTGTTCCATCGTAAGGTCTTTTACTTTGTTAGTGGGGTGTGTTACGACTACAATCCCATCGTAAGCTATAACGGTTTCGACTAGCCCACTTGCTTTTTCTTCATCTTTTAAATCACGAGAGGACATTCCGATTTCGGATACTCCACTTAATGCATTCGTAATTCCTGCTGATGAACCGATTTGATTTATTTCAACTTTTACATTACTTTCCTCTGTAAACTTTGCTGCTATTTTTTCAGCTAAAGGACCAACTGACGTAGATCCCGAAACCGAAACAGTCGCCGATGCTTCTTTTGATCCTTCTTCCCCATCGGTTTGACTATTTCCACATGCTGATAAAATGGCGGTTAAAAATAGTACCACTAATCCTAGCAATGTCTTTCTTTTTAACGTCATTATTTTAAACCTCCAAAATGATCGATTTTATTCGACATGTAAAGAATAAACGCTCAATGTAAAGATTCATTGAACCTTTTGTAAAGGTTTTGTAAATTTTATTAATGCAGTTTTAAATAAGTGTAAATTTTACCATTTTACTAGCTTTTTTGGTGGTCTTACTATGTGTTTTAGAGTGGAAATTATGATAAGAACAAAAAACGAGAGATTGGAATCTCTCGTTCGTTTTAGCTATTTCATTAGGGTTAGCTTGGAATCCATAACTTTGTATAGTCGATATGTCCAAAGGAATGCGATTCAACATCTCTTATGTTAGAGTCTAAATTTCTAGTTATAATAGGATGATATAAAAAAAACATCGCAAGCTCGGATTGTAGGTAGTGTTCGACTTCATCCATTATTTGTGTCCTCTTTACACTATCAACTTCAAGCTCAAATAATCTTATTTTTCTATGTACAAAAGCCTCAACCTTCTTTGAAAACAGCCTATTAAACAGCAATGATTTATTCATAAAAGCATATGAGAATGCAAGGTGTTTATCAAAAGAAAGTGACAAACCTATGATTAAAATATCAATCTCTTCCTCAATTCCCTCTTTTAAAACGTCTGGGTATGAAGCTGGATAGACATTCATATGAACACCATATTTATTTGCTTCCTTTTTTAACCACTCTCCTTCTCTACGGGCGCGTTCGTGATCAAAGCAATAGAGATTTAGAATTTCTCCTCCATAGCCAGATAATTGAATGAGTGTATGAATATCATTTGATGACTTTGATATTGATTTTGAACGTTCTATATCAAGGCTGCTTGCCTCAACCAAATCTATTTCTAAGTCCTTTGCCATTTTTTGTACGTCAAATATATGGAATATGGCTTCTCTGAAGGTTTGCTGTTGGATAATATTCTTGCGATTTAGGTTAAAAGATAATAGTTGCACTCCGGAATTCGTAATCTTATGCCTGGTTGGTTTTATCTGAGACATATCTTCCTCACTTGAAAGATAAAGCATTTTTACAGCTTCATTCGATACATGGTAGAACTGAATCTCGTCTATTAATGGACGTTCTTTGAAATAGAAATCGTTCGCTTGTAATACCAATTTTTTATTTGTTCTTTCCTTTACAATGAATGGACCCGTACCACTCCACTCTGATTCATCAAATTCAACATTGCTTGGTAAGATACAAAATATTGGTGCAGAAAGATAACGTAAAAGAAACGGATTAGGCTCATCAAGATGGAATTCCACCTTATATGGGTGAGGACACTCCACCTTTTGTATATTTCTAACAAGCCACGAATAAGAGGGAGGAGCGTTCTTAAATCGATTAATCATGTAAGCTACGTCAGTGCTCGTAACATAGTCATGGTTATGGAAAAATACACCCTTCCTTAAATAGAACGTCCAAACTTTGCCTGAGGTGTCAACATCAAAATTGTGGGCAATATGCGGTATAAAACAATCGTTCTCGTTGTTGTATCGAATGAGTGTGTCTCCTAAATACTCTAAAAGATGTGTTTCTAACGCAAAGGAAACGCGTAATGGATCCAGCGACTTGATGTCTCTCGCCTTAAATGCATACAATACATCCTTTAACTCTGTTTGATCGTGTTTAATTCCCAACAAACCCCTAATTTCATTTGAGAATTTCACAACCCAAGACTTTGGAATTGGAAGACGGAGAATTTCGGCGATTTTTTCAAGTTCGCGCTTTTTTAGACAACCATTTATGAAGGTCTCTATCTCTTCTTGAAAAGAAGTAAAATAGGTTACTTTCGATACATTTCCTCTTCCTTTACCAGGTTGATAGGTTATAAGTTGTTTATCCTCTAATTGCCGGATAATACGTTTTGTATTTTTTCTAGAACAACACCAAATTGCATCAACATCTTCAAGTTTAAATTCATAGTTCCTTCCTTTTTTAAAATGCTCTAAATGTGACCGTAATAGGAAATAACGTTCCTCCATCCTTCAACCTCCTAAAAGGGGACTTTTTTATCCTAATATTACCCTTTTTCCCCCTTTTTAGAAAGTTCATAATAGTTATAAGTGAATATGGAAAGGATGAATTCTATGTTTAAACATTCAATCTGGAGGGAACAAAATGCAATTCTTTATTTCTCTGGAACTGCATTATCAAAATTAGGAGATAAATTTTACATTATTGCAATCCCTTGGCTCATCTATGAATTAACTCAATCGGCTGCAAGTATGGGAATGATGTTTCTTTTTCAAACATTGCCCTTTATTCTTGTGTCTCCAATCGCCGGAGTCCTTGCTGATCGTTTCCCACGAAAAACATTACTCTTTGCATGTGCTCTTCTTCAGGGCTTATTGGTGGCTATCATACCAATTTTAAGCATTTTACAAGTGTTACAGATTTGGCATATTTATTTTCTGGGCTTCTTTATTGCAAGTTTTGGAGCAGTATTCTCTGTAGTGAACGCAACGGTAGTCCCACAACTGTTCAAGAAAGAAAGCTTAATAAAAGTCAATACAACTCTTCAGTTTATTGATACTTCTTCAGTTCTGCTTGGTAGTATGTTAGCAGGAATCTTAATATCAAAAATAAATGTATACAATGTTCTTTTCTTAGATGCGTTCTCATTTTTCCCAATTGCAGTTTCTATATTATTTTTGACGTTTTTATCAAAGGAAGCTCCTTCGAAGGTTACATCAAATTCATGGCAACAGCTCCGTGAAGGGGCTAACTTCTTGTTAAAGCACTCCATTTTAGGACCCTTCACCCTACTTGTATTAATTGCAAATGTAGCCAATGGAGCACTAATTAGTATGCTAATCTATTTTTCTCGTGAAAAATTATTGTTAACCTCTGAGGAAATTGGATGGGTTTATGCAGGAGCAGCAGTTACACAAATAATCGCTATCGCAATCGTTAATTATCAAGGAAACAAAGGTAACCATATTCGTCTAATGTTAAATAATATCGTAATCAGTGGACTGGGCATTATCACAGTCTCCATCAGCTGGAATTGGCAAACCTTATTACTTGCTGTCGCCATCCAAAGTGCACCTGTAATTATGTTCAATGTGTTATTTAAAACAATGCGTCAAAGACTTGTTCCCTCCTATATTTTTGGTAGGGTAAACGGAATTATCTCAATGCTGGGGATGGGGGCACTACCATTGGCTGGGTTTCTAACGGGGATTATTGCTGAAGCTATAGATATCCGGTTCATCTTCTTTACTCTTGGATTCATTTCCTTCCTCGTACCTTTACGATTTACTAAGCTAACAAAATTGAATGTGGAGGAAGAGGAGAGGAAAGTCACTGTCCTATAAGACAACTAGTAAAATAAGGCTGCATATTAAGTACAAATGCAGCCTAGCTTAGAGAAGTAAATTTAATTCTTTCTAGCAATTTGTTTATTGTGGGTCTTGCCTTTTCCAAGGTTCTTCAATACTTTCTAACCAATGAACCCATGCGCTAAAACTACCATCAAATTGAAAATAGATTTGTTGTATTTCTGGGAATTTCTCAAAAGTTGCTGCGTGCAGTGCCTTAAAGAGGTCTTGTGCTTCAGCACTTGCTGGACTTCCCGCCATGAAATCCTTAAAATCGATCACAACTGTTCCATGTTCATCGATGGCTACTCCATTCAATGAATCTTCGTTTCCGTATTGGATTTCGTCATTTTTAAAAAGTTTACGCATCTCCTCCTCTAATTCCGGAAAAGGCTTTCCAAACGTTTGATAATCAAAGCTAATATTGACTTTTTCTACCTGCTCCTCGATAAAGCTTTCATACTCTTTTCCCAAGGTTAGTTCATATAGAGCTACGTGTTCGTTTTCAGGAATAAGAAGATAGATTTTATTTCGATCTGTTTTAATATAATTCTCCATCCGTTGAGGTTTATCAATAAAGTTTTCCCCTGGAATACGAACACCTCCGAGCGTAGTCCCCTGCTTATTTAGCCCAAATACATGCGTCTCTGAAATAGGAGTATTTACAGGTGGAGTAACGGTCTGCATGTAAATAATTTGTTCATCCGTCACCTTTTGTAAAGCCAAATTCCCATGTCCTAAATCTGAGAACAACGAAAGCTCAGTCTGCTTTCCTTCATCATTGAGTACTAATTTACTTTCCTTACGATTTACTACCTTAAAATGAAAAGGCAGATTCTCTTCCTCTATGAAACTCATTGCTTTTAAGCTCGCAAATTTTTCTTGATTTTGACTAACTACAATTTCATTATTATCAAATTCATATAATGAGTCTGGGAAAAATAAATCTAGTTGTGATAGATCATAAATATGTGTAAGTTCGCCATTGACTTTGTATTGATACACAATCTCTTCCCCTGAATTTAAAATGTAAATATCCCCATCCTTTGTGACCAATATATCTTCAAGAACACCGACCATATTTTGCTTTTTTCGGATAGGAAATGAAGTTGTTTTTCCATCACGATCCCGAATCAGCACCTGAAACTTCACTTCATCTAAGAGGTATAAGGTTCCATTCTGAATATCAAAACTACTTACCGGGTTCATACCGTAAGCGGCATTTGGACCGATTTCACCATCTTCATTTCCATACTCGATCGTATCGACCAATTGAATGCGTGAGTTCTCCTCAATCACAAATGCTTTGGTTTTTTCTTTTTCAACTAGAGAAGAAATAAGTAACGGTAGGATTAGAATGACAGCTATCGCCGCGAACATAGGAATTACCCGTACTCTTGTATTTTTCTTTGTTTCTTCCAACAGGATTCGATCATGTAATTCATTTACAAAACCTTGACTAGGTACTAAGTCTGGCCTTTCTTTAATTGGAAGAAGAAGCTGTTTAGCCTCTTGAGTTAGAGATTCGGTCTTTTTCATCTTCATTCACCCCTTCCAATACTTGTAGTTCCTTCTTCAAAACCTTTACAGCCCGATAAAAGTCAACTCGTACCTTTAATTCGGTACATTCCAATATTTCGGCTGTTTCCCTTATTGTCATTTCCTCTATTCCACGTAAAATGAGTAAACTTCGATAATGAGGCTTTATTCTAAGTAGAGCATTTTGAATTTCTTGCCATTGCTCCTTGATAAGAAGATGATCATCCAAGGAAACCTTTTTTTCTTGGTTTGTCATTTTTTCTAGTAGTTCAGGTAATATCGACTTCCGCTTCGTTTTTCGCAAATGATCGATTGCCGTGTGCCGCGCGATTGAAAGTAACCAATACTTTGCACGAGCACGATCCCTCAGCGTATGACTATTTCGTATTGCTTTTATGAACGTTTCCTGTGTAATATCTTCTGCATCTTGTTTGTTACTGGAAAAATATAAAGAAAAACGATATATATCTAAATGAAATTCTCTATATAAGCTTTCAATATCCAACCCGTTACTCAATTAAATCCCCCCTTCATTAACAAGTCGGGTTTCGTTACATTTTGTTTCAAACTCTCCGAATATTTAATGTTATTTCTTCATTTTAGTGTGGTAATCCTGCTTCAGGAAAACTTCTTACGTTAAAGGGACTATCCTTTTTCTATGTTGGCTTCAATAAACTAAATATGTAATGTATGACCCAATATGAAAGGCAGTACACATAAAAGTTTGTACTGCCTTTTTTGAAGTTTGTTCTCAAAAGTCCTTTCTAATTAGAATTTAAAAACATATTCCTCCCATTTCCTGTAGACAATATCATTATTAAAAGGAGGATTCCCAATGGCAATAGAGCAAATAAATGAACCTTATAAAATTAGTTGTTATAGTGAATACGATGTGTTAAAAAAAGTAATCCTTTGCCAACCGCAATATATGACAATCCGTGATGTCATTAATGAAACACAAAAACATTATAAAGATGAAGGAATCAATATCGAGAAAGCTCTTGAACAGCATGACCATTTTGTAAAGACATTGCGTAAACATAAAATTGAAGTCATTTTACTGCCTTATCATAAAAAATATCCTGAGCAAGTGTTTACGAGGGACATCGGATTTACCCTTGGGGAAACGGTATTTGTTGCTGATATGGCTAGCGAAATTCGAGGTGGCGAAGAAAATGTTCTAAAAGTCTGGCTCGAGGATGAAGAAATCTCCTACTATAATATCATTGGTCATCAAATTGAAGGTGGAGATGTGATAATCGACCAAGACCGGGTCTATATTGGATTGAGCAATCGAACGAACCAAGAAGCGATTGATCACTTAAAAAATCTATTAAATAAGCAATTCGAAATTATTACGATTGATTTTGAAAAGAAATATTTGCATTTGGACTGTGTATTTAATATTGTTTCGCCGGATCTTGCATTAATTTATCCTCCTGCATTAAATCCGGAGAATATTGAATTACTTAAATCTAAATATGAATTGATTGAGGTTACGGACGAAGAGGAGTTTACACTTGGTACGAATGTATTATCTATCGGAGATAAAAAAATCATCAGTTTGCATGTAAATCAAAAGGTAAATGAAGAACTTAAGAAGCGCGGCTTTGAAATTATCGAGGTTGATATTACAGAACTTATAAAATCCGGAGGTTCCTTCCGCTGCTGTACTTTGCCGATTGAAAGAAAAAAGAATCCGAATGTAATTTCTTAAGAAGTCATTTACAGATATAAATAAAAATAGAGAAGTTTTAGCTTCTCTATTTTTCGATTCATCTTCATTTAGTCCAGCGAATTATAAAAATTTATATCTATACCGCCCTATGCTTCCATCTCTTTCCTTCATTCACGAAAAGGATGCCAAGTTCATGATGCTCGCCTTCGTATAAGGCGCGTTGCACGTATCTGACCTCACCGTTGATGTCTAACACATCGAGCTTACATAATGCGCGATTTTTTTGAAGCGACATGTAAAACTCTTGTACTGTACTAACTTGAG
The DNA here is from genome assembly GCF_036965045.1 of Bacillus sp. JJ1533. Classification (NCBI taxonomy): domain Bacteria; kingdom Bacillati; phylum Bacillota; class Bacilli; order Caryophanales; family Bacillaceae; genus Bacillus; species Bacillus sp. JJ1533. The sequence goes on from NZ_JBALOV010000025.1 coordinate 73,099, forward strand.
TCCCATTAACCTTTGAAATCGTCTCGCCAATTTTAATTTGCATTTTTTCAGCAGGCGAGTGTGGAATAATCCCGAGAACGAGTACACCTTGGTTTCGTTGTGAAAAAATCGGTGGTTTTGATTCGTCCATAAAATAGTGCAGCAGGTAAATGAGCTCACGTCCTGCTAATGCAAAACATGCAGAGATGATCGCAATTACTGGATACCAAATGCTTGCGACTGCTAGGGTTGTAACGATGATTCCAAGCAGGATTACCCGTTTACCTACAACTGGAATGCTTTGAGTCGGAAGCATGCTTTTTACTTTATGGTAAAAACCGATTCCGAATGGTACTAAAATCAATGAGTAAGCTTGTCCGGACACCGTGAAGACTGGCCACCAGTCATATTGTGTGGTAAGAGTTTCTCCTGGTATTAGTAAAAACACAGGTGCAAGCCACAGTCTTTGCGAAATATGGACACCGACAGGAAGTCCCCGTTTACTTTTTAATAGGTCAGGTGAAGTGCCGATATGACCTTTTTTCTGAATCAGAATTCCTTCTGCCAGTAAAAGGACACCTAGTAAGATTGCAATTGATGCAAGGCTAGTGTTGCTCATATCCTCTAGCAATCTTGTAATAAATTTATTTTCAACTGATAGATTTGAAAGTAGTATAATTCCGAAAAAGGAGACTCCTAAAATGTACGCAGGAGAAAGTAACCTTGTATTAATCGGCAAACTGAGTAACAATGTAACGATTGCGATTAACACGATACTGCCGAACGGAATCACTACTCCAGCTGCGATGGTTACGACGGAAATGAGTAGTCCCGCGAGCCAGCCACCTGGAAGAAGTGATCTTAGGTCGAAAAATCCGTCTTCAACTCTTATATGAAAGGCGCGACGCTCACGTTTGACGCGGAAATAGCCAAGGAGCACGCAGTAACCCGCTAAATAGTAAAACAATGGATGCAGAAAAAATCGTCCAATTCCTTTTGCAAATTCAAGTAACCATGCCTCAATCAATCTTTTCACCACCTATGGAAATGACTTAATATGTAAAAACTTTCGTTCGATATACTAACTTTTATTGTACCAAATACTTGGAGTAAAGTGAAACTCAATAAGTGGGGGAAAAAGAAATCCCCCACTGATTGTTAGTTGAACCAATCAGGCTTTTACGGACAGTACCCCCCCAACTAAGTGGTGGGGGTTACTGCCCGTTAATGCGGGGTAAAGCATACTATGATTTTTTTGGAAATGAGGTCTGGAGGATTTGGAGTCAAATTTGGATTTGTCCGATTTCCCTAAATTAGTTTAGGTTGTCTGAGTTCTAGATTTTCACATTAACAAAGAACACCTCTCCTTCGCGGAGAGGTGCATCTAGGTTTTATTTAAACAGTACTTCCATCGCCTTTTTGAGCTGTTGGTCGTTCTTTTCGTCTCTAATGGATTCGATGACTTTTGCTTCGATGGCGCCTGCTGTTTTTTCATTGATCGTACCTGTTGCTTCTAATTCATTTGCTTGTTGGAAGGCTTTGACTGCAATTACGGTTTCTCCACTGAAGTAGCCGTCCTCACGACCTGGGTCAAATCCTAATCCATTCAGCATGATTTGGGCATTTTTGATTTTTTCATTGTTCATGTTTTGTGTAAGTTCTTTTTCAAACTGAATTGGATTCGCGTAGAAGTATTCAGGTTGCTTTACTTCCACGGTTGGTTCGATTCCTTTTTCGTGAATCCAATTTCCGTCCGGGGTTAACCATTTGAACATCGTTAACTTCAAATTGCTTCCGTCGCCCATGTCTCTTGCTTGTTGAACAGTTCCCTTACCAAATGTTTTTTCACCAACAATCTCGTAGCCACCTGCTTCTTTTAACGCGCCAGCTAAAATCTCGGACGCCGATGCACTACCTCCATTTGTTAATACAACAATAGGATAGTCCTTTTGTTTTTCAAGAGTGGAGAAGAAACGTTGCTTTTCCCCGTTTCTATTTTCAATTTGAACATATGGCTTATCCTTTGTAACAAGCTGTTTTAAGATCTCCTCGACACTCTCGAGAAGTCCACCTGGATTTCCACGAACATCGATGATTAGGCCTTCCATGCCTTTCTCCTCAAGCTCATTAAGGCCAACAACAAAATCCTCTGCTGTATCCTGTGCGAATGATGTAATTTCAATATAGCCTAACTTTTTGTTGTCGTATTCTTTTAAGTCTGTATACACCGTCTCAATCGGAATGGTGTCACGCGTTACTTTGATGTCCATTACGTTTGTTACACCCGGTCTCATAACTTGCAGTGTAACAACGGTCCCTTTTTCACCGCGGATTTTTAAAACGGCTTCGTAAAGATCAAGGCCCTCGATACTTTCCCCATCAATTTTGATGATCTGGTCATTTGGCTTTAAACCTGCTTTTTCAGCTGGGGAATCCTTGAATGGAGCAACAATGGTCACCTTGCCTTCCATCATGCTTACCTCTGCGCCAATCCCTTCAAAGGATGATTCCAATGATTCATTGAATTGTGCAGCGGTTTCTTCATCCATATATGCAGAATATGGGTCATTCAGCGTGCTAACCATCCCCTGAATGGCTCCCTCAATTAATTGTTTTTCGTCAACCTTCTCAACATAGCTTGATAAAATCGCGTCGTACGCTTGACTGATTTTTGATAAATTTTTAGCGTCTTCTTTTGTAGTACCTTCTTTGTTCTGGCTTGGCTGCTGAACGAGTGGTTGTTCATTTTGATCGAGCAACTGGACCACTAAAAACGTAACACTCACCCCTAATAGTAAGGATAGTACCATGTATAATGCGACAATTTTACGACTCAACTGTGTTCCTCCTCATCTCTAAATACAAATGCATACCTTAATTTTTGTAGCTTTAATGTTCTTATTCATCTCTTCGCTCATATAGGATAGTCAAAAAGTCATGGTTTGGACTTGGGCCTGGCCTTTTTGACTACCTGGTTAGAGTTGCATGAAAAGGCACCACACATGCGTTAGTGCGATGCCTTTGTATAAAAATATGTAATGCTTGTACCCTTTATGACAAAAAGAGGTTCGCACCTCGGTGTGCAATTGGTAAAAATTTCGCTTCTTTTCCATTATAAAAGTTTTTTTAGAATGAAGTAAAGAAAAATGTAGTAACTGGTGGATTTCCGCAGTATGATAAAGGAAATATTTTTTGAGGAGTGACAATGTTGGCATATGAAATCCATGAGTTGAAGACGGTTGATGAGTGGAAAAGGGCATTTCCGGTTATGAAGCAACTTCGGACACATTTAGCGCTCGAAGAATTTTTAGCATTAGTGACTGAGATGCAGCCTCAAGGCTATCGCTTGTTTGCATTACTTGATGAGGGAAAGGTTAGGGCGGTTACAGGCGTCGCTCAACAACTAAATCTGTACTATGGCAATCATGTTTATGTATATGATTTGGTTACAGATGAGGCCGGGCGCTCGAAAGGCTACGGTGAAGCACTTCTTTCCTATGTACACGAACTTGCCCGGGAGTTGGGCTGCGGCAAGGTGGCATTGACGTCTGGACTGCAGCGTGTCGATGCCCATCGTTTTTATGAGAAAAAAATGGGGTATGAGCGAAAGAGTTTTGCGTTTGTGAAGGAGCTGTAAAAGTGGATCTGGGCATTTTTTAGCCTAAAAACTGTTTTTTAAAAAAAGCATCGGTCCTGCCCGATGACCGATGCTAAAACTTGTTAATATCCGTCTGTTTTTTGTCCCATGTTTTTCGATTTCTCGACTGCCTCGTTGGCTGCAGCAGAGCTTGTGTCGGTCGTGTCCATTGCGCTGGCCAGCCCTTCTCTAACACGTCGGCCATAATCCTCGTCGGCATTTGTGAAGTACTCAAGCATTTTGTTCTGGATTTCTGGACGGCACACTTTTAAGTTATCTACTAAATTGCTGATAAGCTCTTCCCTCTCGGCATCGGAAAAGCTGCGATATGTCTCACCCGCTTGTCCAAAATCATTCGGACGATCAATTTTTTCACGTACTAGTCTATCGTTATAGTGAGGTTTGTGAAGCTTGCCCTCCTGCTTCGCTTCCTTCAAGCCCCCAATTGTTGATGGCTCATAGTTAACATGAGGATTACCACTTGGCGGTACATCAACATGATAGGACATTTGACCTCCACGTTGGTTGGTTGCAACCCGCTTTTTCGGTGCATTAATTGGCAATTGCAAATAATTCGTTCCCACACGATGCCGTTGCGTGTCTGAATAGGAGAACGTTCTCCCCTGAAGCATTTTATCATCGGAAAAATCCAATCCATCCACAAGGACACCTGTTCCAAATGCCGCTTGCTCGACTTCATTGAAATAATTCTCAGGGTTCTTGTTTAACACCATTTTACCGACCTTTAAAAATGGGAACTTATCTGTTGGCCACAGCTTAGTATCATCAAGTGGGTCAAAATCAAGCTCTGGATGGTAATCGTCACTCATGATTTGCACGCAAAACTCCCACTCTGGATAATCGCCGCGCTCAATTGCTTCATATAGATCTTGGGTTGAATGGCTTACATTGGTCGCTTGGATTTCATTTGCTTCCTTTTGTGTTAAGTTTTTGATCCCTTGCTTAAGCGGCTCCCAGTGATACTTCACTAATACCGCCTCGCCATCCTTATTCACCCATTTATATGTATTTACGCCTGATCCCTGCATTTGTCGATAGTTTGCCGGGATTCCCCATGGCGAGAAAAGAAAAGTAATCATATGTGTCGCTTCAGGCGTTTTCGATAAAAAGTCAAACATTCTTTCAGGGCTGGATAGATTGGAGACCGGGTCTGGCTTAAACGCATGAATCATATCGGGAAACTTCATCGCATCACGGATGAAAAAGATTTTTAAATTATTGCCGACTAAATCCCAGTTCCCATCCTCTGTATAAAATTTGACTGCAAAACCCCGTGGATCTCGAGCCGTCTCAGGTGATTCCATTGCACCTGCCACCGTAGAAAAACGCACAAAAACCGGAGTCTTTTTACCTGCCTCTTGGAATAGTTTGGCACGAGTATATTTGGAAACCGGCTCGTCACCAACCTTACCATACGCTTCAAAATACCCGTGGGCACCTGCTCCCCTTGCATGCACGACCCGCTCTGGTACTCGTTCACGGTCAAAATGGGAGATTTTTTCAATAAAATCGTAATTTTCTAAGGTGGAAGGTCCGCGATTCCCTACTGTTCGGATATTTTGATTATCTGTTACCGGGTGACCCTGCCTATTTGTTAACGAATCACTAGATTCCCCGGTGCCTAACCGTTCATCATATGGACCGCCCACTCCTTCCACACTTGGATGATGCTTTTTGTCCTCCATTTTATATTTCCTCCTAAATTGAGATTTCAATGTAATTATTTCCAACTACTATTTTTCCTATGTAACTGAAAAACCAATGATATGGAAGAAACGTTTTGCATTCTCAAAGAAACAATCAAATGAGTCCTAATTGAAAATTAATAGAGTAGAGAAAATTAGCACGGACTAGTAAATCGGTTTATTTTTCGCAGCAGATTATTGTGATTACACGTATGTTTAGCGCTGTTTTAAGCCCTAAATCTAAAAATCTTTTTATCTAGATTATAATAATTATAAAAAAGTATTGATTTTTTATTTGTAGATGTTATTATAATAAATGTATTCAAAAATACTACCAAGAGGTGATCTAATTGACGAACAATAAACTTACGACAAGTTGGGGAGCTCCAGTTGGAGATAACCAAAACTCAATCACAGCTGGTTCAAGAGGACCTGTATTAATCCAGGACGTGCACCTCCTAGAAAAATTAGCACATTTTAATAGAGAACGTATTCCTGAACGTGTTGTTCACGCGAAAGGTAGCGGAGCGCACGGTTATTTTGAAGTCACAAATGATGTATCAAAATATACAAAAGCAAAACTATTTAATGGAGTTGGCAATCGTACACCTCTATTCATCCGTTTCTCAACGGTTGCTGGGGAAAGTGGATCTGCTGATACATTACGTGATCCACGCGGCTTTTCGGTTAAATTTTATACAGAGGAAGGTAACTATGACATCGTTGGAAACAATACACCGATTTTCTTTATCCGCGATGCGATTAAGTTCCCTGATTTCATCCATACACAAAAGCGTCATCCACAAACACACTTAAAAAATCCAACAGCTGTATGGGATTTCTGGGCACATTCACCTGAATCCTTGCACCAAGTAACTTGGTTAATGGGGGACCGTGGGATTCCTGCAACATGGCGTCACATGCATGGATACGGAAGCCATACATTTAAGTGGACAAATACTGATGGCGAAGGCGTTTGGATTAAATACCACTTCCGTACAGAGCAAGGTGTGAAGTGCTTAACGAATGAGGTTGCAACAAAACTTGCTGGGGAAAATCCAGATTATCATACGGAAGATCTTTTCAATGCTATTGAAAAAGGAGACTTCCCTGAATGGAAGCTTTACGTGCAAATCATGCCATTGGAGGATGCGAATACATACCGTTTCGATCCATTTGATGTCACGAAAGTATGGTCTCAAAAGGACTATCCGCTCATTGAAGTGGGCCGCATGGTCTTAAACCGCAATCCTGAAAACTATTTTGCAGAAGTTGAACAAGCGACATTCTCACCTGGAACATTGGTGCCTGGCGTTGATGTTTCACCAGACAAAATGCTTCAAGGTCGTCTGTTTGCATATCATGATGCACATCGTTACCGCGTTGGGGCAAACCACCAATCGTTACCAATCAACCGAGCAAGAGTTGATGTAAACAACTATCAACGTGATGGTCAAATGCGTTTTGACGGCAATGGTGGTAGTTCTGTATATTACGAGCCTAATAGCTTTAGCGGTCCAAAAGAAGTAGCAGAAGCGAAGCAGCATGCATTCCCAGTAGAAGGAATTGCCGATAGTGTAGCCTACGATCAAGACGATCACTACACACAAGCTGGAGACCTTTATCGCTTAATGAGCGAGGAAGAACGCACTCGTCTTGTTGAGACAATTGTGGCATCCATGAAGCCAGTCGAATTAGAAGAAATCAAGCTTCGTCAAATCAGCCACTTCTACAAGGCAGACCCTGAATACGGAACACGTATCGCTGAAGGCCTTGGACTAGAAGTACCTGGTGAAGTTTTAGCATTTTAAGTTTCATTAATTTTATTCTCACATATAATTAGGTATCCGCCAATCGGATACCTATTCTTTTAAATTTGAATAGAAGGTGAAGTTTAGATGCCAAAGCAAATTTGTCCAATATGTAAAACCGAAATTAAAATACTCAAGCACAGCACAAGCTGCAAATGTGGGATGAAAATGAAGAAAACAAAAACCTCTCTTGCGGGATAGGCCAGGGCTTGTCCTTACCGAATTTCACAGGTACTTAAAACTCCCCCTATTTATGTCTACACGTAAAAAAGCACACCCATGTAGGTGTGCTTTTTCTTATACTTTCAAGAACTTTCGAACAGACATTAAACTTCCCCATACTCCGATAAATGCACCAATTAGCAGCAATAACGCTGTTACTTGGAATGCAAATGGATTAAACGGCAGGAGTTCTAGGAATGTTCCACTCAACTGTGGTTGAATCAAGTCATATAGGAAATTATAGAATCCAAGAATAATCCCAATTGGAATAAGTGAACCAAGAATCCCCAAGAACAAGCCCTCTAGGAAAAATGGCCAGCGAATAAACGCATTCGTTGCTCCAACTAGCTTCATAATCTCGATTTCTCTTTGTCTCGCAAATATTGTAATTTTAATTGTATTTGAAATTAGGAACATAGCGGTGAAAAGAAGGCCAATGATAAGCCCGATTCCAATATTACGGGAAACACCGACGGAGCTGAAAATCTTTTCAACCTTTCCTTTTCCGTAATTTACGTTGTGGACATAGTCCATTTTTTCAACTTGCTCTGCGACCTTCATAATGTCCTGAGGTTTCTTCGTTTCCACAACAAACACATCATGAAGAGGATTACTTTGCTCATATAACGCAAACACTTTTCCATCCTCACCAAAGCTGTCGATCATTTTATTAAGCTCTTCATCCTTCGAGGAGAATGTCACTTCGGCAACTTCAGGTATTTTGACTATTTCTGTTTTCAAGGCATTCTGTTGTTCCTTCGTTGACGTTAAGTCCATGTGTACACTGATACGAACGTCTCTTTCAAGAGAAGTCGCCATGCTGTTTAAGTTCATCATGATGACTAAAAATACACCTACAAGGAGTAGAGTTACGGTCACAGCGCTGACAGATGCAAATGTCATCCAGCCATTTCGCCCAAGGTTTTTTGAACTTTCTCGAAAATGACGGCGGAGTGTATTAAGCTTCATAGCCGTAGTCACCCCTTACTTCATCGCGCGCAATTTTTCCACTTTCAATGGCGATTACACGCTTTTTAACGGTATTCACAATTTCACGGTTGTGCGTAGCCATGATAATGGTCGTGCCGCGGAAATTAATTTCTTCAAATATATTCATGATTTCCCATGACGTTTCAGGGTCAAGGTTACCCGTAGGCTCGTCCGCAATAAGAGCACCTGGAGAGTTTACGATTGAGCGTGCAATTGACACACGCTGCTGCTCCCCACCGGATAGCTCATCTGGTAAGAATCGTGCTTTATGCTTGAGTCGAACAAGGTCGAGCACGTCCATTACACGCTTCTTAATATTCTTCGGGTTTTCCTCGATTACCTCAAGTGCGAATGCTACATTTTCGTATACAGTTAGACGCGGTAATAATTTGAAGTCCTGGAACACGACTCCGATATTTCTTCGTAAAATAGGAACCTTTTTTTCCTTTAATTTTGCAAGATCAATTCCGTTTATGATGATTGAACCCTTTGTTGGCTTCTCTTCGCGGTACATCATCTTAATAAAAGTCGACTTTCCCGCTCCACTTGGGCCAACGACATACACGAATTCACCTTGTTCGATTTTTACATTTATTCCATTAACGGCCATAACGCCGTTTGGATACTTTTTATAAACATCCTTCATTTCTATCATTACGAATCACCTATCATCGTTTTTTTATCCAATCCCACCGGCTTTAAGGCTCCCACCGGATTAGTGGGAGTTTAGTAATCTATCAAATGAAAATAGAAGCGCCCATGCCCTTTTAGACATACTTGCGCCCCTAGACTATGCAACTAGAAATTATAAGATAAAATGAACTAGATTTCATTACTTTTTTCATTATAACATCATTATTCGTCAAAAAACGACTAAAAATATTACATTTTTATTTCATGGCAGTTAAGGTTGCGATGGGGACAGGGTTCTCGTGATGGTGTGTAAATAATGGAATTGGGGGAGGTGGTTGGTTCTGAATTTGGTAGTACCTGTGGATTGGAGGTCCATAGACTCCAGAATATACGACCTTACTTGATGAGATTTAAAGAAGAATATCAGCCCATATTAAAAACCTTCCGGTTCATCCGGAAGGCCGACATACTTATTACATTATTTTTTCTCTGCTAACCATGCAGCAACTGCGTCTTTTTCTTCACCTTTAATGATTCCACCAGGCATTGAGCCTTGGCCATTTTCGATGATTCCCGCAATTTCGTCTTGGCTGTACTTAGATCCAACTTTAGAAAGGTCAGGTCCAGCTCCGCCAGCTAAATCTTGTCCGTGACATGACGCACAGTTTTGTTGTGCGATTTCTTCAGCATTTACGGCAGTAGCTCCACCGTTATCGCCTGCTGGCTCATTTGCTGCATTGTCGTCGTCCCCACCGCCACATGCTGCCAGAGCGAATACAAGCGTAGTTCCTAAAAGAAATCCAAATAGCTTACGTTTCACAGAATTTACCCCCTGTAATAAATTTTTCCATTATACAACTTTTATTATACCCCTTTTACGCTCTTTTAAAACCCTCTCCTAATACCTCTGCAGCGTCCATAACGACGACAAATGCAGATGTATCAATACTTTGAACCACTTGTTTCAATTTTGTGAACTCTTTCTGATCGACCACACACATGAGCATCGGGCGCTCATTATCAGTGTAGCCCCCATATCCAGAGAGCTTAGTTACCCCTCTATCAAGTTTGTCAAAAATCTCCTGTCTCACTTCATCTTGATGGTTGGTAATAATGAGAGCCATTTTTGAATTACCTAGACCTACCTGTACCAAATCAATTGTTTTGCTTGTCACGAAAAGGCCAATCAGTGCATAGAGCCCACTCTCAATATCGAACACGATTGCAGCTGCAATAACAATCAAACCATCGATAAAAGCGACACATTTTCCAAGGGAGATTCCTGAAAACTTATGAACAATTTGAGCGGCAAGGTCTGTCCCACCTGTTGACGCATTTCCTCGGAATGTGATGCCTAATCCCAAACCGACTCCTATACCGCCGAATAATGCACCTAGCAATGGGTCAAGTGTTGCGGGTTCCAGATTTCTTGAAAGGTAAACAACAAATGGCAGAAAAAGAGTGCCAATTAACGTCCGGGCACCATAGACCTTTCCAAGAAAAATGACTCCTGCAATGAATAAAGGGATATTAAAAGCCCATTGAACATAGGCCGCTTCCCATCCGAAAAGGGAGTTCAGGATCGTACTAATCCCACTTACACCGCCGGATGCTACCTTGTTTGGCAACAAAAACATATTAAAAGAAAGAGCCACAGTGGCCGAACCAAGTAGTATGTATATGTATTCCTTTACCTGTTGAAGGATTGGATGTACCTCGTGCTGACGCTTTCTCTGATTCATGAAAATACCTCCATATAAGATCATGGCACTTTAAAGCCTATGGCAGTATATCACGGCTTCAAAAGTAAGTAAACGCCAGCAAAATAACGTGGTAAAGCGACAAAATATACATCTACAGGAATAGTTTGTAACGATAGATGAATAATTATTACAAAAGGAGTTTGCAAGCGAAAAAAGAGGCATCTCGGACTCCTTTTTCATACTGTCCTATTTACGAAATGTCCAAATATCTGAAACGGTTCTGCCTGTGTATTTGTCCTCAACTATTGCGTACCATGAGTAAGTTCGGCCTTTTTCTAGCCCTTTCCAAACAGTCTCAGCAATTTTTCCACTTTTCGCTTTGTCAGTTCCGATGACATGATCGGTGTAGACATTTACCGAGAAATAATCAGTTGCGACTCGTTTTGTAACTGGTGCTAAATCCATTTCAATCACAAATTCATCTTTTTCAGGATAAGCATCTGTGTTGTAAAAATTGTAATCGTCCAGATAAGGTGAGTACGTATTTACCACAATGCGGTTGTTATCTTGATCAAAATGCAGCAGTCTCATGTAGCCTTGACCACCCTCAGGTCCTGCCTGATAATCAGCAAGCATTTGAGTCACAGTACGGTCAGGTGTACCATCCCCGTCATCATCAATCTGATCTGCCAGCGTTTGTGCCTCATGGTAATGACCACTCAACACCATAAATACATTTTTATTCGGAACAACAATTTCGTTAAAAAGCTTGTCACCAAGTGGGTGCCTCGTGCCTGTCGCAAGCAAGTATTCGTGGAAGTTTAAAATTGCTTTGCGATCTGGATGAGCGGCAAGTACATCATTTACCCACTGAATGCCCTCGTCCGTCACAGCCCAGCCAAGGTACACCATAATATAATCATTGCCACCGGCTGAAATTAAATCATAATGACCACGATTGTTTAGGTAAGAACCCCCATAATACGGCTTATTTTTAAATCGTTCTTCCCCAAAATACTTATAGAACTGAGAATAATCATTGCTCACCTGGTCCACATCATGGTTTCCGGCGAGAACTCCGTATGGAATGTTGTTATCATCAAGGGTCCTCATCGCTTTATCTGCGTTCTTCCATTGATACTCCTGGTTTGATTTATTCACTAAATCACCTGTATGGAACACATATTTAATCTTGAGCTTCTCCTTCATTTCGGCAATCCACTGTGTTTGTCGGTCAAAAATATACGGATAGCTCTCTGAGTAAAATTGTGTATCTGACATCCAGACAAAAGTATAGTCATATTCATCTGGCGAGCTTGGAATTTCATCTTGGATAATTACATTTATTTTTGACTGACGTACAAAGTCGCCCACCCCTACATCTCCGGCTAGTTCAAAATCCTCTTTACCCGCTACCTTATAATCAATTAATGTCCATTTTTCCGTACTGTGGTTCCAGGCGTACATCGAAACCTTTCTGCCTTCAAGGGAATTTCCTTTCCATAACAGCTCAACTCGGTCTTTGTCATCAAGCGACGCATCCACTGTGACTTCAAAGCGATGATAAGGGAATTGTGTATCCGAGTCAGATACCAAATACTTGCCATCTGCTTTTGAAACAAGGGAATTATCCTCTGACGTAAACGCAGTTTCCCCTTCAGGGATCATTTCTTGTGGCGGCTCAAAGTCACCTGCATTTTTAAAGCCTTTCACACTTGAGTTCACATCGTATTGATGCGCCTCATAAAATGTGACATCTAACTGATCCTTCGTTGGATCCTTCACCTTAACCTGTAAAACTGGGTCGCCATCTACTTGAGCATTTATTTTAGGTGAGACAAGCTCAGGCATCATTGGATTTTCATCGGCAACTTCAAAATGAAAAACTTCTTCTTTTTGGTTTCCTACTTTGTCATTTGCAATAACCTTGAGCTCATGTTTACCAGCCTCAAGCTTTGAAGACGCTGTCTCAAAAGGAACTTGAATTTCCTTACCATCTAAAGTAACTAATACTTCTCCAACCCCAGAAAGCTTATCCTTCACATCAACATCAATCGTAAAAGCGCCCTTGTATGCTTTCTTTTTCAGATTCGTTTTAATATCAGGTGCTGTGTTATCGACTAACACCTCTGCGCTGATTTCTTCATCTGTATCCTGAACGAGGACCTTGTGTTTCTTGTCTTTAATAGCGGTCGTATCCCATTTATAGGTTAGGGAGTGTGCTTCCTTTTCGGTAATCGTAAACGTAAAATCAACGAATGGATTGTTATCGTTCATTTTCAAAACACGAGCTGGGTCGCTGTAGTTTGGGTCCTTGATTACCGTTCCATCGGCAAGTACTAAGCGGACATTTCGTAAATCATAGTCATCTCGATTTTCTGCGGACCCAAGATCAAATGGTGATGCTTTGTTACCAGAACGAACGGTTATCGTTGTGTCGCCTACTGGAAGTCGCTCAGGCTCAATTGGAATGCTGAATGTTTTCCACTGTGTAAGCCAATCTTGATCCATGACGTATAGAACTTCTTCGCCCATCGTGACGGCGTTTTGGAAATACGTATTGAGGCCATTTACCTCAAACGCAAAATAGGCCGTATGTTCAAGGGACGGATAAATCCCTTCCGTTATCTCTTTACCATCGATCAATAGCTTCATTTTATCTGAAGAATCAACTGCAGAAGTAGCCTTGATGATTTTTTCCCCTCGTATCATTTCGCCATTATTTAGATTGAGTCGCAGGCTTGAGTCGTCAAGATCATTTGTAATGGTGACGCGATAGCTCTCACTTTTCACTTCATTCTTCCCATCAGATACGACGAAGTAATAATCCACATACTTATGTCCGATTAAATCAGGTGAATAGACCGTGTGATGATAAAGAAGATCATCGTAATTCTCTTGTAAAATCGCTTCGCTATATTTATCCTGCTGGTCAATTTTATAGAACAAACGGACAGATTTAACATCCTTGTCGTCAGTTACGTTTGCCACAATATTGATATTGTCCTTCTGGTTCACCTCGGTCGTTTTCGTTAGGTTTTCAATCGTTGGTGGGACCGTATCTTCTTCCATTTGAACAGGCTGACTTGGAACTTGGAAGCCTTCAACTCGACCTGGAGTCGCATCCAATATACCCACTTTTTTTGAAATCGTGGATTTATCGGTTGGATAGAGATAGACAATTCCTTTATTAGCAAAGGTGTCATCGACGTTTGGCTCATCATTATAATAAGCGACTGATATCTCTTTATGTGTGTTCGTTCCAATGACGAGTCCTCGCATGCTGCCGTTTGCCATACCATCACTGTATATGCGAACAATATTTTCATTTTCAACTAAATTAGAGCCATAGTTTGCGTTAAAATCAGCTACAGTTTGCCCACCGTTTTGGGTATTGATAATCCAAAAGACTAGCGTTTCCCCTGCAGGAATTACAACATCCTCGGGGACTGACGGCCAGACAACATCTGTTCCAGGATCTGTTCCGTATCTGTAGTACATTTTATAATCTTTAAAATGAATGGCCTCACTGCTGTTATTGTAGATTTCGATAAATTCATAGCCATCAGCGGTTCCTACATTCGTTGAATCAGGGACTATCTCTGTGACAAGCAAATGAGGGATTTGTGTAAAATCAACCTCTGGCTGCACGACCTGAATCGTAAATTCATCGGTTTTTTCCGTATTTACACCGTCACTGGCTTCAAGATAATAGGTGATTCCATCATACACATGGAAACTCGGAATTTCTGCTATATAGGTTTGCTCGTTTGGACTCATTGGCAACGCCGTGAATTCAGCCGAGTCACCGATTTTATAAAAAAGAGTCACACTTGGAATGGCGAGATTATCTGTTACGTTTGCCTCGACTTGAATTGGCGTCAGAGGCTTGCTGCTAGTGATTGGTGTATGTGTAATCACAGGTGCTTCTATGTCCTCAGGTGCATCCGGTAAATTCACCGGAGTTTCCGGAACCTGTGTTTGTTGGATTTCACCTGGAGTTGGCTGTGCTAGCACTTGGTGTTTCGCCATTTCTGTGCCTGTTTCCGGATATTTATATTCGACAACTGCTCCTGTATTATCGGTTTCCCCCGCTAAATAGCTAGCTGAAATGATTTCAGTTCCTTGGTGATTTTTGATGACGATTGCACGATTGCCGCCGTTTGCAAAGCCAGGAAATACATCTGTGAATTGGATTACCTTTTCCTCTGGTAATGCAGTACCAAAATTCTCGTTAAAATCAGCTAGTGTTCGATTACCGTTATTGAACCAAAAAACAAGGGTTTCCTGTGGTTCAATGGTTGTAGCGGGGATTTGAAATAGCAAGTCTTTCCCTGTATCGGTATAGCGATATGTAAACGTGTAATTTGTTAGGGTTTGCGGTTGATTGGTGTTGTTGTAAAGCTCAAAATACTCGTAATAGTCGGTTCCAGCACCCTTTGAGTTTGGTGAAATTTCAGTAATGAGAAGGTGTGGAAGCTGGTCTGTGTTACCATCTGTTGGTTGAGTTGATTCACCACTTGGTGCTTGCGGTGTTCCCTCCTCGATTGTTGTTCCGTCTTGGGTTGGTTGTTCTGCTTCAGATGGTGGTTCTTCTTCAGTTGGATGTACCCCTTCTGTTGTTGTTCCTTTTTGTGTTTGTGGTACCTCTTCAGTCGCTGATTCATCTGAAGTTTCAATTTGTTCCTCAGTTTCCGGGTCTGTCTCGGTTGTTTGATTATGTTGAGTTTCAGGAGGCTGTTCCTGGGTATCAGGTTCCGCCTTGTTTGGTTCTTGTGGAGGCGATTTTTCACCAAGATCCTCCGTTTGTTGGTTCGGTGACTCCGGTGTTGAATAAGGCGACTGGCCCCCCTCCGCAAATACCATCCTCGGTCCAGTCGCAAGACTTATATTGGACAGTAAAATGGTGAGGGTGAAAATGACAATCAACCCTTTTCTCAGCTTGTTTCTCACTCGTTTCCCTAAAATCATTCTTGTGTTCCTCCCGCAAATTTTTATCCTTCAATGTAAATCTTATCTGTATACTGTTAATAGCTTGTAAACTTACGGTAAAAATTATAATAAAATTGGAAGGAATAGGAATTAAGACTCACAATGGCGATTATAGAGATAGTCTATATTTACTATTCGTGTTTTAAAAAACAGGCACCCGCCATATAAGCGGATGCCTGTTGCCCACACGATGTGGGTTACAAAGTCGTTGCCACAGGACGTGGCGATCTTAGTCTTTGATCTTATGCTCTAAAATTACATATCCTTCGCGTCTCGTCTGCGGATGATGACTCTTCGGATTGCTACAGCACCAGCTGCTGCAGCACCGACAAGTCCGACCATTGTGCCCGCAAATAATGTTTTATTCTCGTAAAACTTGACGAGTACGCTTTTTTCAACGATTTCAAATTCCATGATTTCGTTATGCTCGTTACCCGCATCGTCAAAGGCTAATACTTCAACCTTGTATTGGTTGATATCAGAAAGTGTAACGGAAACTACTTTTGTGCCATTCACTTCTTTTACATCACCATCGAAGAGTTCTCCATTAATTTTCACAGACTTGAGAGTATCACTTGGATTATCAAGGCTGATTGAGAGAGTCACCGGGTCACGATATGTTTCGTTTTTCTTGACACCTTCGAAATTCACTTTTGGTGGTGTTTTATCAATGATAAACTCGACACTTAGTTGCTGGATATTACCTGCTTTATCCTTTACCTCGAAGAAAAGCACGTGCTTTCCTTCTTCCTCAATTGGGTCGCCTAAGTTATAAGGCTGGCCATTCAAAGTTTGTGAAATGATGTCATATGCATTTAGATCCTCAATCAACAGTTCTGGAAGCAAGCTTTCCTTGAAATATTGATCTGAAATAGCTTCCTTAAACTTAATCACTGGAGCTGTTTTATCAATCGTAAACACGATTGTTCGCGATGACACATTATTCGCTAAGTCGTAAATTTCAGCTTTTAAAATATAATCTCCCTCATCACTTAGCTGCAAACCATTCACAAATGGACGGCCATTGAGTGTGACTCTTGTACGACTTGTGTCTAAATAGCGATCTGAATATGTGACAGTCGGCATTTGGTTCTTGTTGAAGAATCCATCGATCACCCCTGTAATATTCAACGTTGGCTTTGTCGTATCAAGGATAAAACTAACATTAATCGTCGATTCGTTTCCTGCTTTATCTCGAGCAAGAACACTATATTTGTACGTCATTTCAAGAGAAGCCGTAGGAATTCGGCCCGTCACATTTGAACCATTCATCGTTACTGAAACAATCGTGTCTTCAGCTTGGTCCAGCGCAAATTCAGGAGTGAGCACTTCATTGATATATTCGCCATCTTTGATTACACGGCTTTGACCTTTAAACTTCGGTGTGATGACAGGTGCTGTTTTATCGATTGTAAAAGCAATCTGGTTGCTGAACTGGTTGCCCGCTTTGTCAATCGCTTCAACATTGATGACATAGTCACCTTCCTGGCTAAAATTATGACTGAGTCGTGCAGTCTGATTTGCTACAGCAAATCCACCTGCATTGTAGCCTCGACCATTACGTGTCACGTTGATGCGGTTCACATCAAGGTTCACATCACGAATCACAACACTTACTGGCTTATCGACATTATAATGTGCCGCATTTTCAACACCGGTAATTTCGATTGTCGGCTTTGTTGTATCGATTGTGAAAGTTTTGTTCGCAGCGATTGGACCATTTCCAGCCTTGTCTTTGGCACTAATCGCAATCGTGTACAAGCCATCATCATTAAAATTATAGTTTAAGCTTGAGAGCTTATTGTTGTTTTTCCAAGTTCCGATGTTAAATGCTCTGCCATCCTTTGTTGCAGCAAGCGATACATCATTCGTACCAAAATTCAATTCATCAACAGAAACTGTTACTCGCTTCCCAGTTGGGTTAAAGGACTGGTGGTCTACTCCGTCAATTTTGACAACCGGATTCGTTTTGTCGATGATAAATGCAATTTCATCATGCGTTGTTTTGTTTCCTGATTTGTCAGTTGCATTGAAGTAAAGAACATAGCTTCCTTCTTCTTTGAACGTATGTGTTAAACTTGCTTTCGTTCTGGACTGTGCAGGTGCACCTGCCTCATACGTCTTGCCGTTCTTTGTGACGCGGATTGACGTTTGGTCAATGTTTGCATCAGTTACTTCAAACGAAACTTGTTTATTTACATTGTAGTTCGTCATATGATCGACGCCTGTGATTTTTAGCGCAGGAGAGCTTTCGTCAATTGTAAATCTTTTTTCCTGTGCGTCCGCTATGTTTCCAGCAGCATCCTTCGCGGATACTTTAATCACATAGTCACCATCGTTATTGAAAGGAATCTCTACACTTGATTCCACACCTTGGTTTTTCCACTCATAAGGTTTATTGTTTACTGTAATTTCAACATGATTGTTTTTAAAATTCAGTTCGTTCACCTTGATGGTCGCTGTACGTTTTTTATTGTAATATGTTTGGTCTTTTACATTTTCAATCTTAATCACAGGTGGTACATTATCCACTGTGAATTTGTGTTTTTGTTCAACCGCTTTGTTACCAGCAAAGTCTTCAGAGCGGACGATGACTTCATATTCACCATCTTCTGGGAAGCTTTGCTTGAACTGATAACCAGTTGCTGTTTCATTCCACTTCGCATCCTTAACAGGTTTGCCGTTTACGAGTATTTCATTTTTAGTTTCGTCAAAATGAAGGTCATTGATGTCAACGATAAGCTCGTTGTCTTTTTGTACAAAACCACCGTTCGGGATGTTGCCTTTGATTTTTATGTCTGGTGAAGTGCGGTCAATTGTAAAGCCAAGGTCTTCCGTACTTTCAGCACCGAAGTAGTCTTTTGCCTTTACTTGAACTGAATAAACGCCCTCGTCCTCTAGTGTAATCGTTAATTCTTGTGTGATTAACCAGACAATTTTCTCAATCCAGCCATCCTTTTTAACCTCAACTGATTTATCTCCGTTTTTCACTGTGATTTCAGGTACAAACGGCGTATAGTCATCAACAGTAACTTTTAAGTTTACATTGTTGTCGTTAAAATACTTACCATTTTCAATGGAGTACTTAATCGCAGGTCCTGTTTTATCAACCGTGAACTTAATCTTTTCTATCACTTCGTTCCCGGCTTTATCTGTTGAAACGACTTGTAGTTCGTAAACACCTTCTTTTGTGAACTTGTGTTTAGTTGTCGCCATTTGACCATCTAGTACAAGCGGGTCAATTTTATAGGATTCACCATTGTACATTACGGTCGCATTTGACTCACCCATGTTAAGGTCCGTTATCGTGATTGTAACATCGCGGTCTTCGTTGTATCTTCCGTCATCTCCAATGTTAGTCACGACAATTTTTGGAGGTACTTTGTCAATTGTAAAGCTGACTGTTTTTTCTGATGCAATATTTCCTGCCTCGTCTGTAGACTTTAGTTTGACTACATAATCGCCATTTTCGGTAAATGTATGTTCTGCCTTAGCGATTCGGTTTTTCTGTTTCTTGAATTTGATTCCTTCAGTTGAATAGGCATTGTCGTCCTTCGTAATGGTCAATTCAATATTGTCTAAATCAATATTCCAATCCTCGACCCTAAATACAACTGACCTTCCATCCTCCTCATTGTAAAACTCACCTTCACTTACGCCTTCGATGTAAAGATCAGGTGCTGTCTTGTCAATAACAAAAGTTAACTGATTGAAGTCAGCCTTGTTCCCGGCTTTGTCAAAGTAGTCTACATTAATTTCATAAACTCCCTCTTGTTTGAAGCTATGAGTTTGATGTGCTTTGTCACCTTTAAATGTTTCCGTCTTACCATCTTTTGTTACGGTAAAAATCGTTCTGCTATCATCTTTGTTTGTATCCTTTGCAACAATTTCTACTTCCACTTCACTGTTGTATTTTTTGTTATTTTCAACACCAGAAAGGGATACGGTAGGTTTTGTTTTATCGAGTGTAAATGTTTTCGTGACTTTTTCGGCCTCATGCCCAAATTGGTCAGTCGAGCTTAACTCGATTGTATACGTACCTTCCTTTGTAAACGTATGGCTAGCTTCAGCTTTTGAACCGTTTTGTTTGAACTTGATTTCCTCTGTATAGTCCGCTTCATTTTGTTTTACAACTAGAGATGTCTTTGCTAAATCAAGTGTTAGATCATCTACTGAAAAATGAACCGTTGGATTTTCCGGATAATATTTCTCGTTGTCAATACCGGAAACTTCAATCACTGGTTTCTGGGTATCAATTGTAAAATTGAGTACTTGAGATTTCGTTTCATTTCCAGCTTGGTCAAACACACTTACTTCTGCCTTGTAAACACCATCTGTTAAATTGTGTGTACCAAGGGCTGCTTTTCCTGTAAAGGTTTCAAGCGTGCCATTTTTTGTTAATTTTAAGATGGATTTATCTTCATCAAAATAGTCATCAGTTGCTGATATGACCATATTCTTTGATTCTTTATACTTACCGTCATTTTCAACACCAGACACAGATAGTTCAGGTGGCGTTTTGTCGATGACGATGTTCAGGATGGATCCTAACTTTTCCTCAGTACCTCTGCGATCCGTATAAATCGCAGATACCTCATATTTTCCGTCTCCAGTTAGAGTGGCAGTTGCAGATTTTTTACTTAGCAATCCCCCAATTTCCATTGGGATTTTCTGTTCTTGTTCTTCACCCTCTTTTTTTACTGTTAAAAACGCGGAAGACATATTAAGTGGAGTTTGTAAAATAAATTTTACATCTTCATTATAAAAATCAGTTGCTGTTTTATTATCAATACTTAACTTTGGTCCGCCACTAAGGTTACCAAAAGAAATTGTTTTTGCTTCGCTAGCGTTTCCTGCTTTATCAGTTGCTGTAACGGTAATCTCATAATACCCAACCTCGCTAAAGGTAATGGTACCCGTTTTCCCCTTCCATTCAATCTGATCTTTCGATTTATATTCGGATTCATCCTTTATAATTGACATCTTCACTTTATCTTGGACGAAGTTTTCTTCATCAACATTTATTGTAAGTTTAACTGGATTCCAATAATAACCTCCGTCTTTTGGACCTGACAAAGTAACGACTGGCTTAACTGAATCCTTCCATACATGAAATTCACTTTCACTTGGTGGGTCAATTACCCAAGTGTCCTTTTTAAAAGTAATAGTTACCGGTATTTTTTCGTCTTTGTTAATTCCAGTTATGGTTACATTGTATTTGCCTGTGAATCCACCATCTGTAATTGGCGTTATGCCACCTACATTTCCAGAGCCTTTTACATTAATGTCAAAAGGGATAATATTTGGATCAGGAGGTGTTACTGCACTTTCTGGATTCTCTGAATCCCCAGGTTCAGCTGTTGGCTCCATATGTTTCTGATAGTCATCATTTAAATTGACCCGGAATGTAAGGGTATCACCATTTATGTACCATTCCTTTGAAAACTCCGTGCCAATTTCCCATTGATTTTGGTCTTCACCGAATTCTACAAACTGTTTTGATTCACCCTGCGATGATACATTCAGGCTAAACAAAACCGCCGACAGCACTAACACAAGCGCAATCGGGATCCAGAAGACCGATTTGTTTTTTCGGTAGCTTTTTGAGATCATTGCTATCACTTTACTACGCTCCTTTGTTCGATCACTTTATTTGTATGAATAATCATTACATCCACTTCGATTTCAAAATCGGATTCTTCCTCAGGCTCAGTGAGGATGGCTGTCTCGCCATCGCCTTCAAGGAGGATTGAGGTTTCATTGTCATCCACCAGCAATGTTGTCTCATCATCGTCCTGTAACAGGGCCGTCTCCTCGGATAAAAGCGAGGTTTCCTCCAATAGTGATGTTTCCTCTGCTAGTAAAGCGGTAGGTGCAATGTTTGTTTCCTTTAGCAAGGAGGTAGGCTCGAGTTCTTGGCTCATGAGCGCTGTGTCCTCAACTGATGCAGCGACCGGAACCTCCTTTTTACGTAGCCTGATTTCACTCGTTGTTTTCTTCGTTTCCTGTGCTTCAAGGGAAATACGATCGTTTTTGTTCTTTTTGAAAAAACGATTTCCCGTCAGGTCTGCTAAAACTTGAGAGATTTGTAGCTTCATATAAACGATGATTGAGATAATGAGTGTGACCAGCGCTCCCGCTAATCCCCCATAAAACATGATTTGATATTCCAAACGAGAGCCCTCCTCCCTAACTGATATTTAAATTCGCCATGCGTCTAGCAAGCTTTTTATAGGCTTCATTGTCTTTAGCGCCTTCAAGCTCTCCGCACTTTTCAAAGACTTCCTTCGCCTTGCTGTAGTTACGCTGGTCCTCCTGCTTGCCTTGCTCAATATCAAGCAATAGATTGCCAAGCTTGACATACGCGTTAAGGCTTTTCGGATACTCTTTCATGATGCCTTCAAATTGCTCAACCGCCTGAGATTGTTCGCCCATCTCCTGATAAATGACGCCGATATCAACCATAACTGCTTCCTTATTCGGTACATTCAAATCAAGAAGATTATTGTAGTGTTCAATCGCCTGCTCAAAATCGTCACGTGCGGCAACTTGATCCTCAGAATTAACCCCTCTGCTATAAAAGGCCTGGGCAAGCTTTTGCTCAAATTCAATCTCATATTTTAGCTGAAGATGTTCATCAGGAGCTAACTCAAGAACTCCCTGCGCCTTTTGCACAACGGTAATCGCCTTCGTGTTGGCATCAGCGATTTGTCCCTTATACGAAATATAAATATTGGCAAGCGAATTGTAGTTATCTACCTTTTTCGCATTGTTCGGGAGGTTGTCATTATACGACTCAAACTCCAGGAGATTCGTAGAGAACTCGTCATAATCAATGTTCATCCCGCCCAATGTTGTCGCAAGCGTAATATAGTAAGTTGCATCCGGAATCTCTTTTTCATCTACCTGTTTAAAATATTTCAGTGCTACAGGATAATCTCGTTTCCGGTCAAAATACGTCATCCCTAACTTAAAAAGAACCTCGCTGTTTTTATGAATGTTCCCGTATTCGTCATTCATATAGGACTCGATTTTTGACAAGCCAGTGTCGACTTCGTTTCGATTGATATAGACATCAAGCAGATTGTTATAGGCAGATGCGCGCCCCTTGTCAACCTTAATTGCTTTTTCCAAAAGCTTAATTGCTTCTGTATCATCGCCCTCGATTAACGCAATACTAGATTCATTGACAAGACCCATGTAATCCTGGAACTGCACATTTTTCATACCTTGATACCCAAACACTGATGTTGTGGTAAAACCAAGACATAAGACGGCAGGTACTAAAAAGAGGTAGAGCCGCTTCATCATTTTTTTCCGGTAGCCCGCAGTGAGCTTGTTGATATTTTCGAGATCGTATAAAAGCTCGGCACATGTTTGGTAGCGATTTTCCGGTTCAGCCTGTGTGCATTTTAAAATGATATGCTCAAGCCCTTCAGGTAAGGTCGGGTCCCACTGACGAATCGGTCTTACCTCATACGGTGGATCTGCTAGACTTTTACCGGTGATCAGCTGATAGAGTGTTAACCCCAAGCTATAAATATCGGTTCGGGCGTCGGTGCGTTTGCCGGACAGCTGCTCGGGTGCAGCATAGGTTTTCGTACCGAGATTCGTCGTATCTGTTAGACTCTCATCCTTAAACTCACGCGCAATTCCGAAGTCAATCAGCTTGATTTTCCCTTCCGGTGTGAGCATGATGTTATCCGGTTTCATGTCACGGTAAATAATCGGATGGGGCTTTCTTGTGTGCAAATAATAGAGTACCTCGGCTAGCTGCTTTGCCCAGTTGATCACGAGCTTTGCGGAAATAATTTTTTCCCGTTTCAGCTTCTGCTTGAGTGATTCTCCCTCCACATAATCCATCACGACATAAATGTCGCCCTCTGATTCGATGATGTCGTAAATCTTTGGAAGGGAGCCATGGTCGAGTTTCTTGAGCATATTCGCCTCGACAACTAAGCTGTTAATGAGAAGCTCATTGTTGCTGTTATCGCGTTTGCGGATATCCTTAACGACGAGGGACTTGTTGAGCCGGTTGTCCATCGCCAAATAGACAATACTCATCCCACCGCGCCCAATTTCCTTCAATATTTCGTATCTATCATCTATAAAACTTCCAATTTTAATCAACGTAATTCCTCCAAAATTGAAAAGCGCGAGCGCCTTGGATAGGCCGCTTGTGCTAGACACCGAATACTATATTCGAAGTCAAATCTTCTTGGCCTCAAAATCTGGCCATTCACACGACATGCGCAAGAACGATGGAGATGTTATCGACCTCTTTTCGTTCCTTTACGGCATCGATTAGTTTAATCGCTTTGTATTTTAATTGCTTTTCGTTTAAAAATGGATTCGGTCGGAGTTCCTCGAGCAGCTCTGCATCCGTGATTTTATGGTAAAAACCATCGGTACACAGCAAGAACACCGTTCCGGGTGCGGTCTCACCTGTTAGGATGACGACATCGAGCTCCTTTGTTGCCCCAACACATTGTAAAAGCACATTGCGACGCGGGTCCTTCAAGGCTTGCTCAGGTGTTATGTTCCCGCGCTCCACTTCCCGTGCTACCAAGGTTTGGTCCTTTGTCAGCCTTGTCACCTCATCTTGAATTTGATAGGCGCGGCTGTCACCAATATGTACGATATAGTAACGCGAATGAATAATGAGGAGCGCAGTCACCGTTGTTCCGACCTGGGTGTTCGTTTCTTCCCCATACTCTAATATTTTTTCGTTTTGCTCCGTGATGCAGGTTTCGAGTGCCTCGCGGATGTCCTCATCTTGTTGGCTTGAATGCAGCAAGTTTGGCAGCTCTTGCTCAAACCAATCTGAGAGACCGCGAACGACCGTGGCACTTGCCAGTTCCCCGTGGTCAAGCCCCCCCATTCCGTCGCAAACAACGAACATCCCAACATATCCGTTTGGCGTTTTCGCCGTCTTGACGAGCATGGCATCTTGGTTTGTTTTTTTCTTAATTCCAACATCTGTATGGTACGCATGTATGAACGCCACTTTTTTCACCTCAATTAGAAATGCGTCAGGCGCTGGGCTTTAGGCGACAAGCACAAGACAAGCGCTGACAGAAGGCGTTTTTTGTCTTCCGAAGCGATTGGGTTGTGACCTCGAGCCGATGGCGCCTAAAGCTAGACATTAATAACTTAGAAAACAGTATTTATTACTTTTGAAACTTAAAACAGCCTAAATTCAAATTCTTCGTTTGCCAGCTTGATTTTGTCCTCGTGCTTGATTTTGACCTTGTTTTTCGGTACAAGCTTAACGCCATTTACATAGCTCCCGTTTCGCGATTCCTGATCGACGATAAAATATTCCCCGTTCTCGGTAATCAGCTCTGCGTGCACACGCCCAACAACCTTATTTTTTGACGTGTAGTCCGTTTGCTGTGGGTCACGGCCGATTTTAAACACTTTCTTTGAGACCATGATTTTTTCCTGAGTAGCTGTAACAAGGAATGGAAGCTGCTGGTGAAAGCTTGTTCCCACACCTAGTGCGGTTGTTCCTTCTTCCTCTTCCGGTTCCTTAATGGCAGTGAGGACAGTTGTGCCTTCTTCCTCTTCAGGATCGTCTGTGTCGAACGAAATCGGACTGCCAACATTCGGCTTAATATTGATAGAGGTTCCTCCGGCTAACAGGGAATTTCCTTCGCCGAGCTCGGTGCGAGTGATTCGCTTGTACTGGACCTCTTCCTCAATCTCAAGCTTTTGACTTGTCTTTTTATCAGACCTTTTACTACTGTATTCTGATGTGATCGCCCCATTTTCCTCAGACACCTTGATTTCACTACCAGGGCTATAGTAATTCGGTGTCCTTGGTTCCTCATCCTGGATTGGCAGCTTCTTAAAACTCTCAGGTGAAGCCGGCTTGTTCAAGAGCAGCTCGTGCAGCTTTTTTTGAAGCGCATAAAGATTGATTTCCTCTGCTGTCGCGAAGTAATTATGCAATCTCACAAAATAAGTGAGGTCATCATTTTCATCATAGGAATGGGAGTGTAAGAAGCTGGTGAAGAATTCCCGGATTGATACCTTTTCAAAAATATTATTTTTAATTGGCATGTACAGTAGGATTAATCTGTTTGAAAAATTATCAATAAAGATGTAGTTCTCATCAAAAACAAAGTTGTTCACATTCAACCCAAGTCGCTCGGTCTCAATCAATGTTTCGACGATGTTGGTGAAAAATGAGTGGATCTGCTCTTTGTTGAGTACGTTCGTTGTCTGTTGGGCCAGGGTCTGTTCAGATACCAAGTCATAGCGGAAGTACCCCTCATCCTCCTTGTTGATCACAACACATGGCAAAAGCCCTGGTACCTTGTTGTTTTTAAGCTTATCGGCTTCGGTAAAATCAACACGAATTTCAGACGGCACCTTATAAAAGATGAATTTCGAAACACCATAGTTCTCAATATGTAAATCAACATGTTTGATCATTTTTCTTGCACTCCCATTGTTTATCAAATGCGCCTTGGCGTATTTGCGCCCAGATTTTTAGGCCCACACGATGTGGGTCACAAAGACGTTGCCACAGGATGTGGCGTTCTTAGTCTTTGATCTTACGCGCGAAAAGTTTCCTTTGAAAATCGCATGTCTCCGCCGGAGGCTATAACTTTATTCAGTCAGGGATAAGCCCAACTGAATTATTTTGTCTTCACGTTCCCAGTAAAAACTTCCCTGAATAAAGTTATGAGGTGAGGACAATCGGCGAGGCCCATTGCCCTCCTCATGAATTATTTAAATGCGCTAGCGTTGTTGTTAATTGCTGTTTCAGCTGCGTTGTAGTTTGTAACTGTGTTGTCTAGGAATTTCGCGTAGCTATCAATAACTTGGCGATACTCCTCAAAACGTGGAGCCAATGCATTGAAGTTTCCGCGAATGGTATTAGAAGCGTCCGAGTTCCATGTAGCGGCTAAGCCGTTCATTTCCTTCTTGATGTCTTCTAATGCAGTCGCAAGCTGTTGGTTTAGGTTACGAATTTGCCCAGCGGTTTTACTTACCTCGCCAAGGGAAATCTTGATTCCATCAACTGACATAGTGCCACCTCCTTTTTTGATAGTTTAATAGGTAACGAGATTAGTTAGTTAAGCGACGTGCTTGGTTTACTACCTCATTTTGAGTTTCACGGTATGTTTTTGCGCTTACTTTTAAGAATTCGGAGTATTGTCTCATCAAGTTCGTCATTTTTTGGAAGTCATCCATGAAGCCCTTGATTTGAGAAACATATGCTTGGTTATCAGTACCTTGCCATGCTGCACCCATGCCTTCGACCTCTGTGTAAAGAGCCTTGTACAGTCTCTCATAGTCAGCAGATTGTTGGTCAATTTTAGTTGCGGCAGTGTCTAATTTCGCTGGATCAACTGTGATTGAACGTGCCATTGTTTTTTCACCTCCTTTAAGTGGGATATGTATGAGTTAACTCGGGTTGAGCCGAGAGAACTTTGGATTCGTGTTGGTGCACGGGTTTGGACCGTGCTTGGGCTTGCGGTCTACCAGGTTTGTGTTTCTCGCTTTGTGGTATACCACTGAGTATAGTATTGATGCATCGTGCATACGTTTCGGGCTTGGTGGTGTACCGATTATGGTGTTTGCGGTATATCGAGATTGTGTTTCTGGTCATCTGATATACCGATTATTGAGTTTACGATATACCGAGATTATCTTTCTGGCTCTCTGATATACCGATTATCGGGT
>NZ_JBALOV010000025.1:100598-298288 GCF_036965045.1 Bacillus sp. JJ1533
GACTGTCTTTCTGGCTCTCGGATATACTGATAACCTGCTTTCGTTCCGCTTTTTACTCAAAATCTATCAAATCGGGTACGATTAACGTCGTTGCGTACCCTTTTTCAATCTAATCTCAACCAATTGGGAACGAATAGACATTTTTCGTTACCCTTTTCACCTAAACTGCATGCAATCGGGTACGAAAACCTCAGATTCGTTCCCATTCTCCAATAAGGTTAGCCAAAACCGGTACGATTATTCTAGTTTGCTAGCTTACAAGCTTAAGAGCTTAAATTCGTCTCAGGTTATAGCCAACCCTTCGGTATTTATCTGCTGCACTCTGTAGGCTGGATGCACTTTTGGTAGAGCCAATCCCCTTGAACTCCCGATTGAGGCCATTAGAGATTTCATCAAGTTCCCGCGAGATGGCGTTGATTTCAGCTATAATGCTATTAATCTTCCGTTGGACATGAGGTTTCATTGGGGTACCTCCTATAATTTTTTCCTATCGAATAATCCTTGCCTTTCCGACTAACTTCGTTTCGTTTGACTCAAGCAATCGGGCTGCAGTATTTAGGTAATTAATGTTTTGATTGATCCTGTGTGTGAATGACGTTAAAATGTCGGCACTCAACACATGCCGCATATCTAAAAAGTCAACCTCCCAATAGAGGGAATCAATTTTGTCATTTAGTGCACCCACACGACGTTTAATGCTTTCAAGCCTTTGAGCATAATAGTAAAGCCGATCGACATTCACTTTTAAATAAGGCTCAACCGGAAAGTAACCACCGAGTTTAGCCACTACTTTTACAAAAAACATCGCAGCTTTTGTGGCTACGTTCGTGATAAATTGGTTAATTTCTGCCTTGACCTGTTGGGATAATTCTTTTACCTTCGCAATGAATTTTGTTGCTTCTTCTTTAACCCAGTTAACAGCTTTTTCAAGTCCTCGTTTTGCTGCATCCAGGATATATAAAGTAGCATCGCGAATCGCTGCTGCCGCTCTATACGCCAACACTTTAGGATGAAGTGAAGCTGCTAGTACGATGGCTCCGGCAATTGGATTTGCTATATCCCGTACTAGAGATGCACCATCAGATGCATTTTGGAAGTCTCCCTGCGGAGTAAAGTCCACGCTGTCTAAACCATGTGCATACTGTGGATCACTATCCTCAGAATTAACGGCAACCGTTTTATCCACATATGGAGCATATCCAAGCGAGGAAACTACATCCCCTTCATGTACAATGAAGGTGTTTCGATCCTTTAAAGCATCTTTTTGCGCCTGTGTAAGCGTCCAATAATATAAAGGTGCTCCATTCACAACATACGAGGTCAATTTTTCATCTTCTAGATTATTTACGAGTACATATTCGGCCAGATTTCCTCCTTTGGAATGTCCGAATACATACTGTTCTCCATCTAACTTTTTAATGTATCTTTCATAAAAGGCATCTGCCTCTCTTTGCTGCTGAATGGTAATTCCGATACCTGCCTCCACATTGGACACCCAGTCGGTTGCTAAATCACCTATTCCAGCCATTTCACTTCCTCGAAAAACAGCAGTGCCGTTTCCTTCCTTGTCGGCAAAGGCATAGCCTACGAATCCTGAATAAGAGTCTCCACCTGTGTTGGTTTCCTTATTAGGGTTGTTATTTTGATAGCCCACTAACGTGATTTCCTTTAATGGAGTATTTGAGTTAGTTGAAATGTACTTATCAATTGCATCATAGGTAGCCTTGGGTCCTGGTGGTAGGCTGTCATAGTCGATATATCCCAAAATATCTTGAATGGAATGCGGGCTATCAGCGGAAATTTCCCCAATATAGTTCGGGACATCTAAATAGGACAGCTGTAATAGAATATATTTTTCTTGTTCAGATAAATTTGAGAGAGACACTAAATATCACTCCTCAATCGGTGTATAGTTTTCTACCACACTATTTACATCTGTAATAATCAACTTAGGGTTCACAAGGTCACTTGGATTGTCAGGATTTTTTCGATCATCGATTGCAATTACCCCATGGACATTCGCCTTCAAATTCTCCCATGTCATATTGTTTACATACGAGGTTCGTATAAAGTCCGTTACATCATCCGATTCATCAACAAAACCAACAGAAACAACATACTTATTAACTCCAAGACCTTTTAGTAAGTTATAAAGATTATAAATTCCTTGGCTATATTGACTTACGTTTGGTTCCCCTTCTGTTTTTATAGCGGCCATGATACTGACAAGAACAGTCTCGCTTTCGGTTAATACCTCTTCAACAGTTTTATTCTGGTTAGATGAGTCACTCATTCTTGTATTACTAATAATGACTTTATAGGGAGTATCGATTGGTAGCTCTTTTTCAATATCTGATTTAAGTTTTTCCTGCAATTCTTGTGCCCATTTAGCCTGTAAGTATGTTTCTGTAAATGGTTCCTCACTACCGTTTACCGTAAAAATAGTATCAGGCTCACCTTTTGGGTGTACGGTTACAATATCTCCACCATATAGATTCTCAAAAAGTTTGCTGCCTTCTTTCGCATGTAATACTTCAAACTCTTTATCATATTTATCTTCTAAATACTGAATGGCTTTTTCTTCGGTACTCGCGCTACTTGAACTCATACACCCTGTTCCTCCTATTATGAGAATGAATAGAAGAAGGAATAAAACTACCCTCTTTTGTAACCTCATTTGGCACCTTCCTAACTTAAAAGACTTTGTTAGCTTATAAAAAGTGTCTATTGCCACTTGGTTGATGCGGTTTGGCTGGGTTTTGGCATGTTCCAAACCCACCCTATACCAGCATCAGTTTCTTCCCATTTATAAATCCTAATTCTTCCACGGTCCTGTTGATGTCAAAGATTGTGCCGGTTTCGCGGTCACAGACGACTGTCGTGTCGGTTGCGACAAAGTAGCCGCCAGAGAGCTCCGTCATGGTGTTTGCGAGTAGAAATGTAACTTCATAGAGCTTGCTTTGGGCCGGAATGAAGACGTCGTAGGATTCGCCAGAGGCCGGGATAAATACCTCGACCAGCACTTTATCCATGGTAAACCGCCTCCTCTTCACGAACTGCCGAACCTCTTAAAAGTTTGACTAACTTTGGTTTTCCTTTTGTGAGCACGTATCCGAAGTCCTCTGGGATTTCTTGATACATGCTGTTTGTGACCTTTGAAACTTTCATTAAATACTGATCGGTTATGCCGTTTCCAACCCAGATTCCGTCGCTTAACGAAACCTGCTTTTTAAACCAAGGCTCGAAAGCGAAAGAATTCAAGGAATCGGCGCGGTCGGAGATGATCATATATACATTGAGCCCGTCAATTCGCTCTAAAAATACTTTCAGCTTATCCTGACCATCATCTGATAACAGCAGCATCATGTCGTTGAACGAATGAACGATACAGTAAATCGGTTCGAACACTGGTGGTGTTGCACCCTCTTCAATTGCATCCTTTGTTGTGTTGTTGCGGAAGACTAATGTGTTAAACAGATAAACGATCGTGTCCTCGATATCCGTTGAACTCGACACATGTTTTCCGCCCATCTCAACAAGCTCCGCATTCGGGTCAAGCACGATGACTTCGTTTTTCTCATTCATATGAACGATTTCAGAAATTCCCTGCATCACGCCTGCAGTTGACTCACTACTGCTAGCCAATACTAGATTCACAAAAGATTGACCGAAATCAAAATATGTAACGGCAAGTGAATCTTTTTCAACCCCAACAGGTAGTTTATGAGACTTGTTGTAACGAATTTCATCTTTCAGATACTCGATATCGACTTTTTCCGGTAAGACTGGAATTCGCTTCGCAGCACTTTTGCCCCAATTGTCGCGCAAGTTGCGACAGTAATCGGTGATGTATTGATACATGTCCTCGACACCGTCGGTAATCAAGGCAACCTGGAACTCATACACCTCGTCAGCTTTGAAAATACCTCGGCCTTTATGCTTCGAAGGGAAAACGCCATCGACATTTCCAAGCACCGCTGAATATTCAGATGTGTCATTAAGCTGAAGCACATATAGCTGTTTGAAGTTTTGCATTAAGCGGTACCGCACCGCACCGGTATGAGCAGCTGTGACGATAAAATAAATCCCGTATTTCGTACCTTCACGGGTGAGGTAGGAAATCGTTTCCTCGTGCCCCTCGTACATTTCAGAAAACGCTGCGTAGTTATGAATCACAATCACAATCGATGGCAGGCCATCTTCAGACAAACGGTTATACGTCTGCAGGTCTCCACCATAATTGGACAACTGCTTTTTACGTCTCTCAATCTCGCTATTCATCATTTTAAAGAGATTATCAATCTTCTCGCTGTCATGGGATAAAAGAACATCCCCAACATGTGGCGCTTCACGGAACCAGCTTAACGTTTCTGAGCTAAAATCTAGTAAATACGCATTCAGCTCGTCTGGCGTATGAGATTCCATGAGTGAGTACATGATTGACGCAACAAACGTCGTCTTCCCGCTTCCCGCTACCCCATAAATGATAGTATTGCCATCCTGCGTGATTGGTAGTCTCATCACATTTTGGCGTTGGTTTGCCGGATCGTCGTATTCCCCAACCACCGGGTTTAACTCAAAGCGATTCGTTGTGACTGCCGGATATTTTTCAGCTATTTGATCCAAATAAATCTTTGCAGGTATTGGCTCAAGCCATAGCTGATTCACAGTGATATTTTCTTGTTTTGCTAGACTTTCTAAATACTTGGTCACTTCATCAATTTGTTTCGGTGGATTCTTCACCATTGTTCTGCGGTCAATCTTCGCACTCTTGATGACGCGACCTAAGTGATCAATGACGCTTATGCTTTCATCCACGTATTTTTCCACTTTTTCAGCTGGGTAATAGGGTGCCCCAGCCCATGCGGATTGACCAAGCTCGAACAATTCGTTATAGCCAACCTGCAGGTAAAAACGACCAGTTTGTGAAAGTTCGGCAGCATCTGGTCGCTTGATGACCTCCATACTATCTGCTTTTTCCTGTACCTTCAGACTGATTCTAAACTTCGAGTTACTCCAAATTTGATCATCCACGACACCTGACGGTTTTTGTGTGGCTAATATCAAATGGACACCTAAGCTTCGGCCGATACGTGCCGCACTCACCAGCTGCTCCATGAACTCTGGCTGCTGGGTTTTAAGCTCGGCGAACTCGTCTGAAATCATGAACAAATGCTGGAGTGGCTCAGATACTTGCCCCTCGCGATACAGCTTTTGGTATTTATAAATATCAATATTACTCACATTCATACGTCGACTCGTCTCACTGAAAATCGCCTGGCGACGCTTCAGCTCACTTTGAATCGAAATCAATGAGCGTTTCACCGCGGCTCCATCTAGGTTTGTTATCGTACCTGCTAGATGCGGCAGATTTAAAAAGGCATTTGCCATTCCGCCACCCTTGTAGTCGATTAAAATAAACGCAACCTCGTCCGGGTGATAGTTGACTGCAAGTGACAAGATAAAAGTCATGATGAACTCAGATTTACCAGACCCTGTCATTCCCGCAATGAGTCCGTGTGGACCATGGTATTTTTCATGAAGGTCTAGATTGAACAACTCACCCATCGTGTCGACCCCAATTGGCGTTTCAATGGAGAGCACGGGGTTGTTTTCCTTCCAGCGAGTGAGCGCGTTCAAGTGCTCAATTTTACTAACCCCAAACATCTCAAGGAAAGTGATCATATCTGGTAAGGTGTATGCCTCAACAGAGGATGCAAGCTGGATGTTGGCTAAGCGAATCGCAACCTCCTCCGCATCTTCACGCTCATAAAATTCCGCATCGAATGCTGTGTACGAACCGGAAATGTCGTCCTTGTCGTAAATCTTCGACATATCGTCTGCAAGTTCAACAACCATCGTACATTCCTTCGGCAAGTTTTTAAGCTCATCATACAAAGTAACAAGGCTAATTCCGATGTTCTTTTTCTCCTCTAAAAGAAGGTTGAACATCTCGGCCCTTGACGCGAGCGACTTACTCATTGAAAAAATCAAATAATGCTGGTCAAGGTCCTTTAACTGTTCCTCATCTAATTCCGCGCGATAGGCAATTTCTTTTTCAAAATAAGCGGAAAGCTCTTTTACCTCGGTTGCATCTGTTGCGATAAAACGAATTTGCATTCCCTCATCCCACACATGCGGAAGCCATTTCGTAAACTTCCAATACTCTTCCTCATCCTTATCGTAAAGAAACACAAGCTTGAGCTCGTCATAGCTGTGAAGAGCCGTTAATTGAAAAATGAGTCCCTTCACAAAGTCCTGCACACGATTGCGACGCCCAATCACACCGCTGACATATTCCTCGACAAAGCTTAAGGTCACAGGCACCTGTTTTAAGATGTGCGGTGCTTCTACCAATTTATAAAGCTCATCCTGGAGATTGTCGTCCTCCAATGTGAATTTTTTCTCAGGATATTTCAGTTCAGCGTTTAACGGGAGATCACCGATTCCAAGGCGAACCTTGAGAAAATCGTCTTGCCCAATGGCACGCTCCCAGAGATTTCTTTTTCGCATCGTAATCCGTGAAATCAGATTTTGCAGTGCGACATGGTTTTCATGAAGAATTTCACTTTGGCGAACACATTCTTCTTCAATCACCTGTGCCATTTCTTCAATGTATTTCGAGTACTTTTCCTGACGTTTTGCTTCATGCTTGATGCGTTGCTTTTTTTCATGGCGCTTCGTTAAAATCGGCCAAAGTACGGTTCCAATTAACATACTGAACGACATGATTAATGTCGGCATCGCGCGACTGATTGGCTCGCCTTGTGCCAACACGTTGTTTAACGTGAACAACCCCATGGAGAGGGACGCCATCCCCATTGTGAGCGATGGTCCGAGCATGAACATCAATGGTGTTTCATCAAGGTCGCGTTGTTGAGGCGGCGGGTCGATTCGAATTTCTGTCCTTTTTATATCTCGCTTAAAACGTGGCGAACGATAAAACAGGTCGTCATTTATTTCTTCCGTTTCGAAATCGTCCAGAGGTTCCTCTTCTTCAATAATTGGCTTTTGCACCTCAAACGGACGAAAGGCATTGCGGTCTAAAAATACCAGTTGATGCGGGTTATTCAATGAGAGCAGCTTGCCGTTGTAGATAATTTTTAGCCCCATGATGTAAATAACATCACCGGTTGAGAGAACTTTTTCCGTCACACGTTCTCCGTTGACATACGTTCCGTTCGAGCTATTGTTGTCGCGGATAATAGCATGACCTTGTGCATCATACTGAATTACACAGTGGGAGCTGGATACGAGCTTATTTGAGAACCGGATGTGGCTGTCATTGCCACGGCCGATACGAATGCTGCTTCCCGTCACCTCGTGCTTTGTATACTCATTTCGATCACTTGTCGGCGGCTCCACATATAAAAGCGCTGATGCATCATGATTACGGGATATCGTGTATGTTTTAAATGGCTCAATTTCCTGTTTAACAAGCGTCTCCTGCTTGTCATTCGTTAGAAACGCGGATTTGTTGGACTTCAAAAACCATTTGCCGTCCTCCGCCTCAATAGCCATCATATCCGCTGCTTTTCCATGCGCATCCTCAGACGTTAAAATATAACGCCCAGTAATGCGCTCTGGCAGCACAAATGTAAAAGCCTTTTCCCGATCAAATAGAGTTAATATCAAAGCAAATCTCTCCCTTATAACAAATGCACAAGCGCCTAATATGGATCATCGACTAACTACTGCCACGTCCTGTGGCAAACGTCGATGTCAGCACATCCTCGAAAATGCACAGCATTTTCTTCGTGCGGTGATTATGCTGCCGAAGCTTTCCTTGTCCTGTGCAAGTCCGACAAGCACAAGACGGGCCGGCTAGAAGGTCGTTCTTTGACCTTCTTGACGGAACGTCTTGTGACCTCGAGCTGCTCAAACCACTAAGGAAGGCTTCTTAGAATATTCTTCGCAGGAACAAGCTTTGCTTGTTGCCGAAAGCTTCTCGCAAGATTCTCACAGAAGCCCATACAAGGTGAAAACTGGCTAGGCGCTGGAGCTAGACAAAAATGGTTCCTTTTTTAAACAACTTCTTCCGAAACCTTAGGGACATGCCCTATTTTAATGAACATATATCTAAAATTTTCATCCCCTGAAACCACATGAAAAATCGGGGTGATTGGTCGTAGATTGGATTCCTCGATGTATGAAAACAACATATGGTATGCAACCTGTGTATTTTTTTCAAATTCCTTATGTAGACAAATTGAAGCCATCTCTTCGATGCTAAAATAGCTGTGAAATTCAAAATCGTCGTGAACTGGTGCAGCGTCCTCACGAATCGGCATAAATAATTCGGCATGGACTATTTCATCCATCGGCACATTGTTGATTGAATAGAAGAATGGGCCTTTCATTGTGACGCCAAGCTTCGCAACATCCTGGAAAAAGCCATTCATGACCGCATTCATTTCATGGTAATGAAACCGGAACTTTTTCGAAATCACATTTGTATAACGGATTGAGTCATTCGGATTAATCATTAGCAGACACCTTCACGATTGGTGCATACACATCAATGATTCCTGATCCGTACACATCTAGAAAAATATTGTAGAATGGCTCCTCTAACTCGAGTTCATTTGCTTCTGCAGCCTCTCGAAGTAGGTCATAGGCAATTTCGATGTCTTCATCCAGGTCGGCATGTCGAAAACTTAAACCATCCTCAAACTCTAGGACACTTGTAAATTCAAAGCGATCATTATCAGCCATTTTGACTGGTGCATTCACCGGTATGTAAAACGTATAGTCTGCTTCCTGTGTATCCTCTGAAAAGTTCGAAACACGATATATGATCGGTCCTGTACTGTACAGTTCGTTTCGAATAATGGCGTTACGAAATTGCTTTGCCGTTTGATGCCATTCGCTAACCTTGCTTCTTGATTTCGTACTTATCACATTATGGAAGGTGACAGGACTTCTTTTCACTTTCATTATTCGATCCCCCCTATTTTTTCATTTCACGAACGTTCCTTTTTTCTAAACACTTCTAAAATATTAAAATTCCACCAAAAAATGATGGGTAGCATTCCTACAAAAAGCATCGTGAGACTCATACCATCGCCGAAGGAACGGGTGCCTGTTATGAAAAAGAAGATATACAGTATGACCATAAAGGAAATTAAACTAAGCATCCCATTAACGAAAAACATGCCAAAGAAAGCAGTCGGATATTTGCTAATCCATTTTAAAATGAATATGGTTGCTAGAAGTAGTATCACAAGCATAATGAAGCCACTTGTTAAGTTCCCTTGATAGATTTGTTCCAGTACGTCGATATAAAACATCATCGCAAAGAACAAGCATATAAATTGAATGGGTTTAATGATAAAAACCAAGAATGTAGACCGCCTTTCAGATTAGAACTACCTCTTAACCTTCTTACCATTGGTTTGTACCTTATGACTTAAGTTCTTTCTCTTTCTTGGTGGGACACGATATGATTCGAATTGAAATTTACTTAACGTTAGAATTAGAAATTCCGGCCACACTAACGCAATAGCATATTGAAGTACTGTACAAAGAAGTAAGACAAACAAAACACCAATCATGCTTGAAATGGTGGTTTGGGCATCTGATGCAAGCTGAATAATAGCTCCGCCGATCATGACTGCTCCAAATATAACTGGAACGTTTATCTGTGATTTCGATTCCTTGAAATTATAGAGTCCGTTACCGTCTTTTCGAAATTCTCCCTTTTGGACTCTTTTCAACGCTCGTAAAGTGGCATAAACAGTTAACACAAGCCCGCCTAAAAGAATAATGAGACCAAAGATGTTCATGTAACCTGGCGCCATTTTATCCTCAGCTGCAAGGAAATAAAACGGGAAGAAATCAATCGATAACTTCAAACCAAATAAGCTTAGGAAAACAGCTTGAAGGCGTTGATAACGGTATGCATTTTTTTCGGGTGTAAAGAAAAGAGCAACAATTATGTTTAAAACAAACAAGGCAATCTGGATTTTATAAACGGTTGGCCAGATTGGATTCGTTATGACTGGACTCTCGCTTAATGCTAATGATGTAAAGGCGACCATGATCCCACTAAAGATGAGAGTCAGCCAAAAGAAACCTGTGATTTTATCCGGTCTTAATCGATGTTGTGCAACTACTTTTATAATGTGTAAATCCTCTTCTTTTGCGTCTTTTAGCATTGTTTCATCTCCTACCAAAATACTTCATCCAGTTTCTTCCCAATACCACCGATGAAATCTCCCACTTTTTCGGCTGTTTCTTCGATTCCTTTACCTACTTCTTTCGCAGTATTTCCAATGAAATCTGCTGCTTCTCCGCCCCACTCTACGGCTTTATCGAATGCAGCGTTTGCTCCATCTTTTGCGATATCAACAATACTTTTATCACCAAATACCTTCCAGTTTATGGCCCCATATGCGACTGTACCAGCTACTGCACCAACAACTGTTCCTACAGGAGGAAGGAAAAAGGAACCTGCTGCAGCACCTGTGGCCATCGCTGCAGCACCAGCCCCGATATCAACAGTTGTATCAATCGCAAATTCTTTTAGATTTTCTGTGGTGTATACGCGGTTACCCTGAGCATCTTTTGGAATGTTTTCGTCAAAATTACTATAAACATCGATACCTATACCTAAAATCCCAAGACCCTTACCAAATCTAGTAAGGTTCGTCGCATCCTTCCACCCTGTAAAGCTTTCCCAAACCTTCATTTCATCAACAAATGTACGTCCTGCAACTTTATGAAATGGATCATCAACACGCTTAATGGCATCATCAAACGCTTCAAAGTTTGAATTAATAAGCTTACTCGCGTTTTTATTATAAAACCGTCCAGGGTCCCCTTTTTGATAAAGAGGAACCCCTTTATTCACAAGGTTTGTTACATAGTCACGTGTCCACTTCGCCGTTCCACCCAGACCTTCTTTAAGGAGACCGTAGTACTTCTCAAAATCTCTAAGATTCTTAATCTTGTCTCCCATTAGTTTGATAAAGGTCTGCCCATTTTTCTTATACATATGAAACTGGAGTCCTTTTCCAACACGTAATAGTTTATTGGAATTTAAGACCGCAGCTCCCGCACCGATCGTGGCGTTACGAGCCAAGTCATATTTCCAGCCATTATTTTCTACGATATCTTTTGCCTGGTTGCAGACTTTATTTTCCGTACTGTTATAACGCTGTGCTGCTTGCTGAATAAAGGTCTCTACCTGTTTTATTTTATTTTGTACTTCACCGGCCTTTTGATAGGCTTCTGATAGTCTGCTTGCAATATTTTGTCTCGATGTAATGCGACTATCAATCGAGTGCCTGACACTAGATAGATCCATTTTGATCGACCAGAGCCTGGTAGACGCACTTGTTAAATGTTGATTCGTATCTAAGACATAATTTGTTTTTATTTTAATTACTGACAAAGTCTACCTCTCCTTTCATCATGTGTTCCGCGGATGCGATATTGGTTTTAACTACATTAGAATTTAAAAGGGTTAAATGGGCTATTATCTTTATTTGAGTTACTCATTGATAATCCCCCGTTGGGATGAAATTGACAGTAGACTCAATCGGCTATGTATTCGTAACACATCACCCACGAATAAAGTCATAAATGCACCGATGACAAAGGTAAACCAAAGAAGGGCTATATCACACTTCTTGACTAACCCATTAAAGAAACATAATCTATTAGATAAAAAAACTCGTTATTTTAGTTTCGTAACATATTGTCTCTGCCATCTTTTCTTGAACCTCTCATCAATCAAAAGCGTGGATATGGTCCATTTAATTCAGCTCTTTTTCTCGCTTCCTCTTCAGCTTTCCGTCTCGCTTCAGCTTCCGCACGTGCAGCTGCCTCTTCTTCACGTTTGATCTGGTTTGCGACCGAGATAATATCTGGCGCGACTGAATCAAGCTTTGAGGCAATCTGATTAAGTTCACGGTTGATCTCGGCGATGGCTTGATTGATATACTGAACCTCCGTCGCCTGCCAGGCTGAGTTGATATTCCCTTTAAATCCATTTAGAGAGCTTTTTAGATTCCGAAGTTGTGAGGCATAGTTGCGAAGTTGGTTTGCTTGGGAAATGGCAGCAGAAACGTTAATTCCCATAATAATCACCTGCTTATCGTAAATAAGTTTTTATAGTGGAATGCCTGTATATAGGGCAAAACTTACAGAATACGTTCACATTTTTTCCAAATATATACTAAAAATTACCCGATATTTCGGATTAGGTCAATTTCTACAGAATATTCAATTAACTATAAAACCAATACGAAAGACCTGTTTTATCTACATTTTTCTACAAATCATTCATACTACCGGACTCGCTTACTACCTAAGGTGTACTATTAAACTAGTACCTTTAGTCATTCCATAAAACTGAAGAACATTGATACATCACGACATAATATCTCGAATTCAAGTCTCTTGAAGCACTTTATTACATTTAGTAGGAAAATAGTCCTTTTGTCATTAACTTTTGTAATATAAATGTAACTTGACATGTACGTTGGAGGTTGTTGCTTTTTGTAAGCTTTTTCACTCCTGATGGATGGTAAAAGTCGAGGACCTCTAAAAATAAGTAATAGATTTGTAAAAGAGCGCCCATTTTTTGTCATTCTGGAGTTTTGTGTAAGAAAATCAGAAATAGAATTACTAGGAAAATGAGAGGATTGGACTAAGGTTTCTTGGTTTTTCGCAGTTATTGTGGGGAGTTTTGCACTCTTTCTTTCCTATTAAATAGGGTGTGTTATTGAGAATAGGTTCCGTATATTGTACGAGGCAGAAGTGCTTGTTAGGAGACTGAAAAGTGAATGATCGGTTTGTCTTTTATTGTTAACAGGAGCGGTATGTGTAGAAGAACCATGTTCAGTTATACCAATTTTTTATATTCCACCTGCGATATATCGATTAACTCACTTACGATATACCACTTATCGTTTTTCGGAAGCACGGTATTGCGATTAACTCTTTCTCGGTTTACCACTTATTGATATTTAACCTGACGATATATCGATTAACCCTTTTCCGATATACCACTTATCGTTTTTCGGAAGTACGGTAGAGCGATTAACTCTTTCTCGGTTTACCACTTATTGATATTCGACCTGACGACATATCGATTAACCCTTTTCCGATATACCATTTATCGTTTCTTGACCTGACGGTATATCGAGTGGCTCTATTTCGATAAACTATTTATTGAAATACGCGGTGTGCTATACCGCTATGACATACGACGAGAAAAACCTAGTCGAGTGGACTAGGTTTTCCTTATTACTAATTGTGTAGTGATGAATATTTTTTTGGCAATTTGTCTTCCTTCGATGCGTTCAAGGATGGTATCGACGGCTGTTTCACCCATGACTTCGGTATGGACCTTCACCGTTGATAACGGCGGGAAAACGTATTTGGACACGCTGATGTCATTGACGCCAATGAGGCTTACACGGTCAGGTACATCGACCTTTTCTTC
This sequence comes from Bacillus sp. JJ1533, assembly GCF_036965045.1. Lineage (NCBI taxonomy): Bacteria > Bacillati > Bacillota > Bacilli > Caryophanales > Bacillaceae > Bacillus > Bacillus sp. JJ1533. Next base: position 114,052 of record NZ_JBALOV010000025.1, read on the forward strand.
ATTAAGCGCACGCAACGCTCCGATTGCAAGTAGGTCATTGGCAGCGAAGAAGGCTGTAGGTAGGTCTTCGCCTTTTTCTTCAATTGCCTGCTTCATAAGTTTGTATCCATCCTCTACTGTAAAGCTGCCAATATATAGGTTACTTTCATCTAAAAGATTTGCTTCTGATAGATAAGACTTAAATGTTTTCTCCCTGATTTCTTCGATTTCCGCTGAGTGGTCTTTGTACTCCTCGCGACCACCAAAATAGCCAATGTTCGTATGTCCCTTGTCGATGAAATGCTTCAGCACTGTTCGCGTTACTTTTTCAAAATCAACCACAACTGCATCGTAAACATCCTCGTCTGGGTTAGAATCAACGAACACGAGATGTTGGGTCATTTTTGATAAGTCTTCAACTTGGGAAGTGCTGAACTTACCAACCGCAATAATCCCCTGAAGCTCCTCCTGCTTCATGCTCTCAATGCTATTGTAAAAGTTGGCTGTTTTGATACCAAGCTGTTCACAGCGTTGTTCAACCCCTAGTCGAATCGACATGTAGTAAAGATCGTTAAGCTCTTCCTTTTCGGTGTACCAAAGAAGAATTCCAATCCGTGCAGAAGGTGACTTTTTGGAGGGGCGCTTCTTATACGAAAGCGCCTCAGCAATTTCAAAAATTTTCTTTTTCGTGTCATCACCGACGGAAAGGCTAGCATCATAATTGAGAACCCGCGATACTGTCGCAATGGAGACACCCGCTTTTTCGGCGATATCTTTAATCGTTGCCATGGTTCACCTTCTTTCTTTGTGAATTTTGTATACTTGTAACGAATTTGAGTCGCATTTATGTCGCTATTTAGTTAAAAATGTATACTTCGTTTCCCAATAGTATTTCTCGCCCTTTTTGATTTCGACGGATGGAAAGTTTGGATGATTAATAGCATCCGGTAACCCTTGTGTTTCTAAGCATATTCCGAGATACGGTCTGGCCTTTACTCCTCTTATTTCAAAGTTACCTTCTAACTGATTGCTTGTGTAGACAACTACAGCTGGTTGATTTGTTTCAACAATAAGAGTTCTTCCAGATTCTTGATCGCTTAGCTGGATTTCTTGATTTTGATTACTATTTAATAGAAATGGATGATCATAACCATTACCAGCTAATATGTTTTGTGGGTGATCTGCAGCTGTCCCCTCTACAATCTTTCTGCCATTTTGGAAGTCAAATGACGTTCCTTTTACTTCAAGCATATTGCCTGTTGGAAGCAATTCATCATTTAACTCCAGGAAACGATCACTCTTTAGTGTTAATTCGTGTTGGAGAATATCATCCGTTACATTACCGGAAAGATTAAAATACGTATGGTTGGTAAGATTTAAAATGGTATTTTTATCTGAAATACCAGACATCGTAATCTTGAGTTCGTTATGATTGTTCAAGATATATGTTACTTTAAAAGTAACTGTCCCTGGATATCCATCTTCACCATCTTGTCTTACATATTGAAATTCTACACCTGCTTCATCCTGTTGCTCAATTACCGCTGCTTCCCAAATGAGATTGCTAAAGCCTTTTTCACCACCATGTAAATGATTGTTATTCTCATTTTTCTCGAGATGATAGACAGTTCCATCCAGTTCAAATTGCCCCGCCTTAATTCGTCCGGCTACTGGACCTACAATTGCTCCGAAATAAGGAGAGTGTTGTAAGTAGTCCTCAAGGTGATCAAAACCCAGAACAACGTTCTCCAGGTTACCATCCCTATCAGGTGTAATGATATCAGTTATGATGCAACCGTAATTAATACAACGAAACGACATCCCATTGTTATTTTCAATTGTATATGCATGAACTGATCGATTATCTATTTTTCCAAATGTGTCTGTCGAAATCTTCATATACTCACCTTCTTTTAGTAAAAATTAACCTTTTATATACTCTATAAATCTCTTAAACGCCGCTTGGCCTGCATCATCGCGCTTGTAGACACCGGCATCCTCAAGCACCCGCATGAATTTTTTACCGACTTCACGCTTCACTAGATCGTGGACATTGTCTTTTGTTGGATTGAATGGTTTTAGCTTGTCCGCCCACTCCTGGTGGATCGGGTTGATAGTATTCGCTTCACCTATTAAATAATTCTCGACCTCATGTAATTCCGTTTTGAGTCGTGCCGGAAGAACCGCTAATCCCATCACCTCAATGAGACCGATGTTTTCTTTTTTAATATGATGCACATCGGCATGCGGATGAAAAATGCCGAGTGGATGCTCGTCGTTTGTGCGGTTGTTTCGAAGCACAAGGTCAAGCTCGTATTTTCCGTTTCGCTTTCGTGCAATTGGTGTAATCGTGTTATGTGGCGTATCCCCGGTGAATGCGATGATATCGACTTCTGGGTCGCTATATTTGCGCCATGCTTGTAAAATATGATCTCCCGCTTCAACTAAGGATTCCTTGTCGCTGCTTCGTAGACGGAGAACAGACATTGGCCATTTTACCGTTGAGAATTCGATGTTGCTGTAGCGATCCCAGGTAAATTTCATCTCATCTTCAGCTTTCGCCATTGCAAATTCATAGTTACCGCCCTGGTAGTGATCATGGGTTAAAATCGAACCGCCTACAATTGGGATATCCGCATTCGAACCAAGGAAATAGTGTGGAAATTCTTCAACAAAACCAAGTAATCTTGCAAATGTGTCACTGCTGATCTTCATATCGCGGTGGTCCTCACACAGGACGATGCAGTGCTCGTTGTAGTACACATAGGGTGAGTACTGAAGATACCAGTTCTCGCCTTCAAGTTGTACTGGAATAATGCGGTGATTGGAGCGAGCCGGATGACCGATACGGCCCGCATAACCTTCATTTTCCACACAAAGTAAGCATTTTGGATATTTCTCACCAGTTGTTTTTGCCTCTTTTTCAAGCGCAATTTGCTTTGGATCCTTTTCCGGCTTTGAGAGATTAATCGTGATATCCAATTCTCCGTACTTTGTTTCCACCTTATATTCAATGTTTTTTTCGATTCGCTTCATTTGAATATAGTTGCTATTTTTACTTAACTCATAAAAATACTTTGTTGCTGCAGCCGGGTCTTTTGCATGAAGCTCGTAAAAATGGTTTGTAACCGCAGATGGAAGTGGAATCATCGTGTTCATGATTTTGCTCGCAAGAATTTCCTTTGCGTCAAAATAGTCTTCAATGACTCCGTTCTCACATGCATAGTCCACTAAATCCTCAACCAAAGTTGGGATATCTTTTTCAGGTAAGACATGTTCGGTTGGCACAAAGTCCTCAAGACCAAGCAAAGAAAGAACCTGATTTCGAACGTAAATTTTATCTTCTTTTTCAATGAGTCCGACTTTTACTGCTTGCTCTGTTAGCTGTTGTACGGTCCCATAAATGTTCATGTTTCTCCCCTCAGCTTTCATACCCATTTGGGTGATTTACATGCCAGTTCCACGCATCCTTAATGATTTCGTTGATTGATGTGCGCTTCGGCTCCCAGCCGAGCACTTCCTTCGCTTTTCCAGATGATGCGATGAGAATGCTTGGGTCACCTGCACGGCGATCGCCTAACTTCACAGGAATATCACGTTGTGTAACTTCTTTAGCCGCTTCGACCATTTCTTTCACCGAGAAGCCACTGTTGCTGCCAAGGTTAAAATAGTTGCTCTCGCCACCATTTTGGAGGTATTTCAATGCTAAAATATGTGCGTTAATTAAGTCCTCAACATGGATATAGTCGCGGATACATGTTCCGTCTGGCGTATCGTAATCTTCACCAAAGATCGTGATAAACTCTCTTGTTCCGAGGGCCGCTTGTAAAATAACCGGGATTAGATGTGTTTCCGGATCATGGTCCTCACCGATTTCACCAGTTGCTCGCGCACCTGCCACATTGAAATAGCGAAGTGACACGAACTTGATGTCATGCGCCATCTCAGACCACTTCATCATTTTTTCCATTGCAAGCTTTGTTTCGCCGTACGTATTCGTAGGAACCGTTGGCATGTCCTCGGTGATTGGCACCTGCTTTGGCTCACCATAGGTTGCTGCTGTTGAGGAGAACACTATATATTTCACGTTATTGTTTTTCATGGTTTCGAGCACAATTTGTGTTCCGTACACATTGTTGTCGTAGTATTTTAACGGTTCGACCATCGATTCACCAACAAGTGAATTCGCTGCAAAATGGATCACCGCGTCAATGCTTTCTTTTTCAAAAACGGATTGTAAAAAGGCACGGTCGCGAATGTCGCCTTGGTAAAACTTTGCCTTCGGATGAACTGCCTCTTTGTGGCCAGTCTGAAGATTATCAACAACGACAACGTCTTCGTTTGCATCAATTAATTGATAAACGGCATGTGAACCGATATAACCTGCTCCACCTAAAACTAAAATACTCATAGTAGAATCGCTCCTTGTAGTTGGGACACCTTTGTCCCTATTATAGTTCTTTTGCGCCATCACCGATGCTTACTTCATAGAAGGAAGCTTTATAGCCAATAGTTTCTTCGTAAATTTTTCCGATGTTTTCAATGATTTGCTGTGCTTTGTCTTTTTCGACGAGGGCAATTGCACAACCACCGAATCCGGCACCTGTCATACGCGCACCAAGCACTCCATCCTGCGCCCATGCAGTTTCCGCCAACGTATCAAGCTCTTTTCCAGTTACTTCATAATCATCACGTAATGATGTATGAGATGCATTGAGTAAGCGACCAAATTCTATTAAATCGCCAGCTTTGAGGGCTTTAAGTGCATCAAGTGTTCGTTCATTTTCATACACCGCATGTTTTGCACGCTTTTGTATTGTTTCATTTTCGATTAGATCCTTGTGCTGTTCGAATTGATCGCTGCTGATGTTGCCGAGTGCCTGAACATCGAGCTCTTTTTGAAGCAGAGAAAGCGCTTGTTCACACTCACTGCGACGTTCATTATACTTGGAATCCGCAAGCTCACGACGCTTATTCGTGTTCATGATTAATATGAGATGCTCATCAAGTTCCAATGGTGCATATTCATACTTTAATGTATCACAATCTAGTAAAATTCCCGCATTCTTTTTACCCATTCCAATTGCAAATTGGTCCATGATGCCACTGTTGACACCAATGAACTTATTTTCAACAAGTTGGCCAATTTTTACAAGCTCAACGCGGTCGATTGCCAGGTCGAATAATTTTTCAAACATCACACCTGATACGAGCTCAATGGATGCAGATGAAGAAAGACCCGCGCCGTTTGGAATGTTTCCGTAAAATAGTACGTCCACACCTGTTGTGATCTCGTAGCCTTTTTCTTTGAGGTAACGGAGCATGCCCTTCGGATAATTCGCCCAGTCATGTGCTTTGTTGTAGTCTAGGTTGTTGAGGTCAAACTCGATTATCCCTAGCTTTTCAAAGTTCAATGAGTACATTCTGATTTTGTTGTCTTGGCGCTTTCTTGCTAGCGCATAAGTTCCCTTTGTGATGGAAGCTGGGAAGACATGGCCACCGTTATAGTCGGTATGCTCACCAATGAGGTTAATGCGCCCGGGCGCGAAGAAGCTTCTGTAATCGTTTTCGTTAAAGATTGTAGTGAATTTATCTGAAAGTTGCTTAAGATCCATGGTAGATTGCCTCCAATACTATTGTTTCTATCTTCATTTTAGAGGTGTTGGTAAAAAAGGTCAATTACTTTTACTTAAATTTTAGTAAAAATAAAAAACACCTGTCATCACCGGGTCGGACAATGAACTTGTCCCTGCGTCCCAATGATGACAGGTGTTATGTTTTATATCATTTTACTTAATTCGATTGGTGAGTGCTCACTTTTTGAATAAGCACGGAAGCTTACTGTGAAGTGGAAGTCCTCATTTTTTAATTGATATTGTTCTAAAACTCCAGGTCCACAGCTTGCTGATCCTAAACCTTGTTGCTTGTAATCTACATTAAAGGTGATAAAATCATCCTTCACTAAATCATAGGTATGGTTCGCATTTTCAAGAGTGTCAGTTGAATAATAGCTTGCGCTAAAATCAAAGCTAGGATGTCCTACTACCAGTAACCCAATACCTGAAAGGTCAGTTAATGAAGCCCATCTTACTTCATGTCGATTTCCATTTTCCTGAGGAACGACATATGGTGTGTGTAGTTCATCAACCGTCTTTGACCAAACTCCAAAGCGATTCGCTAATTTGCTGTCAACATAGGATTCACCTGGTCCTCTACCATACCAATCGACTTGATTTAATTGAGGCTTCAACTTCATTTGCAGACCAATCTTAGGTAATGTAGTTGAAGACTCGCCTTGTTTTTTTCCATTTGCATCAATCTTCATTGAGCCATTTTTCGAAATGGTATACGTCACCATTGTCTCAAAGCCCCAAGCATGTACCGGAGGAGCAAATCGAGACTGCACGTATACTTTCACTTGGTTATTAGTTGGCGCTACCTCATACTCAACAGCTTTTACGCGATTTTGCAAGTGATGCAGACCGAATTTTCGCCACTCTGCTTCTTCTTTTTTCACACTAAATTCATCTAAGCCCAGTTTGTCATTATCTGTTGGAGCTCTCCAAATATTCACATTCGGACCTTGCTCTAACAATTCAATACCTTGGTGCTTCCATGATTCGAGTACCCCGTAAATTTTATTAAAGATATACTCGAAGGATTCTCCGCTAACTACGAGCTTATGATCGGTTTCCTTTACTTGCAACGGAGAATACACTCCATTATCAGTCACTTCTATCCATTGATTTACAGGTAACTCAAATTGTTCCCACGCCACTTCATGTCCAGCTTTCGCCCAGTTTGTATCAAACGACTGATTTAATTGGAGGTTAAGCCAGTAATCAGTATTGGTTTTTTTTATAGCTGGCAATGCGAATGGAATTGAAATTTCACTCGACTCACCTGGATAAATCGTTGGCATCTCCACCATTCCACGATCTATCACTTTTCCATCTGAAACGAGAGACCATGAAATGGTAAGGTGATTTAAAGTAATAAAATCGTATAAGTTTTGAATGCGAACAGTACCATTTGCTAGATCAACCGCTTCAACCCTTACAGGTTCAATCACCTTTTTATATTCTAAAAGCGCTGGAGAGGGTGTACGATCAGGCATGACGAGCCCATCAATGACGAAGTTCCCATCATGAGGTGTTTCTCCAAAGTCACCACCATATGCAAAATATTCTTCACCATCATCTGTATATTGACGAATACCATGGTCAAGCCATTCCCAGACGAACCCACCTTGAAGACGATCATACTTATAAAACAAATCAAAATACTCTTTTATTCCACCTGGTCCATTCCCCATTGCATGACCAAATTCACATAAAATATGTGGCTGAGCTAAATCATTTCTGCTCCCTAATTGTTCCATAATTCCATGTGGGGTGTACATTGTCGAGAACATGTCAGCCGCTTCATGCAAACGCGTTGGATTATTATTCTCCTTGGTCATGATCGAACGAGTCTCTCCTTCATAATGGACAAGTCTTGTTGGATCCTTTTGTTTTGCCCACTCAGCCATCGCTATATGGTTCTGGCCGAATCCAGATTCATTTCCTAGTGACCAGATGATTATAGAAGGATGGTTCTTATCACGTTCTACCATTCTCTTCATTCGGTCAACAAACGCATCCTTCCACTCTGGATCCTGAGCTAATTGGTGAGGCTTTCCGATTCTGTCAAATCCGTGAGATTCCAGATCTGCCTCATCGATAACATATAGGCCATATTCATCACATAAATCATAAAATCTTGGGTCGTTCGGATAATGCGCAGTACGTACCGCATTGATATTATGCTGCTTCATCAGTTCAATATCTTTTCTCATCCAATCAAGCGGAACAGCACGCCCTAAATCAGGATGATGGTCATGACGGTTTACACCTTTAAAGAGTACAGGCACCCCATTTACCTGGATTAAACCATTCTTTAACTCTACCTGCCTAAATCCAACTTTCGATGGGATTACCTCAATGATGCTACCCTCATTATCTTTTAACGTCATTACTAAGTAATATAAGTATGGTGTTTCTGCTGTCCATTTAAAAGGGTCACTTACCGGTATACTAGTATTTATTTTCGTTTCTTCTGACCCGCTTAACGGAACTAGTATATCTCTTTTCGCTTCTTCAATCTCTTTGAAATTCCCATCAAAAAGCTGAATCTCTAACTGGTATTCTTTTGAACTACCAATAGGTGAATGGATCACAGATTGAAGCTGTAATTCTGCATCTTTATACGCTTCATCCAAGTTTGTTTTTACAAAGAAGTCATGGGTATACACTTTCGGCTTTGCAAGTAAATACACATCTCTAAAAATACCACTTAGCCACCACATGTCCTGGTCTTCTATATAGCTACCATCAGACCATTGATAGACCCGAACAGCAATCGTGTTATTCCCTTCCTGAACAAAGTCTGTTACATCGAATTCGGAAGCCACACGACTCCCTTGACTATATCCAACAAACTGCCCATTGATCCAAACATGAAATGCACTATCTACCCCTTCAAAGCGAAGAAAAACAAGTCCATTCAGCATTTCATCGGTCACATAAAATCCTCTTCGATAAGAACCGGTTGGATTTTCAGTTGGAACAAAGGGAGGATCAACTGGAAATGGATATTGAACATTTGTATAATGCGGGTTTCCGTACCCATGCATCTGCCAGCTTGATGGTACTTGTAAATCATCCCAATTACTAGTATCAAAGTCATTTTTATAAAATGATTCTGGAGCATGTTCGGGTGTTTTCGCATAATGAAACTTCCACATTCCATTTAATAAAAAAAACCCATGCGCACGACCTCTTTCAAAGCTAAGCGCATCCTCTAGATTCTGATAAGACATAAAATAAGAACGATCATTTATTCGGTTCTTTTGAAGTACATTCAAATTCTCGTAATCTTTAAGCTGCTTCATATTGACCTCCAAAAGTTGGTTGTATTGCTTTACTTTATTTAATGGCACTTCCCAGCATACCTTGGATAAAATGCTTCTGTAGTGCAAGGAAGAAAATGATAATTGGAATAGTTGCAATCAAAATTCCGACATTGATTTGACCATAATCAATAATAGAAACACCCTTTAGGCTTGATAACGCCACTGGAAATGTATACATATCCGTTGTTGTCGTTACGACTAATGGCCATAGAAAGTTATTCCATTGTGATAGGAATAAGAAAATGGATGTGGCCGCAAGTGCCGGCTTCATAGATGGGATAACTATACGAAAGAAAATTTTCATTTCTCCTGCTCCATCCATCCGGGCAGCTTCAATCAATTCAGTTGGAAACGCCATAAAGTTTTGTCTCATCAAAAAGATGGCAAAAGGTGTACAAACGGTTGGTAAAATAAGAGCAACATACGTATTTAATAATCCGTAATCAGCCATCATCCTAAACTGAGGAATAAGGAGGGCTTGATACGGAATCATCATCGATAAGAGAAATGTTGTAAAGATAATTTTATTCCCTTTAAAATGAAATTTTGCCAAAGCATAAGCAGCCATTGTTGAAACGAAAAGTGCCAAAATGACATAAACACCCGACACAAATAAGGAGTTAAACAATACCCGCCAAATATTGATGCTCTCATTTAAATTCGTAAAGTTGGTTAAAAATTGATCTCCAAATAACAATGTTGGAGGATTCGAGAACATTTTACTCGTATGATTCGTTGCACCAACTAACATCCAATAGAATGGGAAGATTGAAATCACGATACCGATTAGCAAAAGAAGATAAATACCTGCTTTTCTCGAGAATCTAGATGCCTTATTTTCCTGCATTATTTACCATCTCCCGTTACTTTTGATTGAATTAGTGATAGGATTGCAACAATCACGACAACCACATATGCAATGGCCGATGCATAGCTAAAGTCATAGTATTGGAATCCATTTTTATAAATCATTAATCCTAGTGTTGTCGTTGAATCTCCAGGTCCACCTTTCGTAAGGTTAAACGGTTCATCAAATAACTGTAAGGTGGCAATCGTTGAGATAATCGAAGTGAATAATATAATTGGCTTCAATTGCGGAATGGTAATCGAGAAGAATTGTCGAACCTTCCCTGCACCATCAATAGAAGCTGCTTCGTACGTTTCTTCCGAAATATTCTGCATGGCAGCCAGATAAATCACCATGTTATAGCCCGTCCATCTCCAAGTCATCGCAATAATAATAGAAACCTTCGCCCAGAATGGATCATTCAACCAAGGAATAGCCTCAATTCCAATAAGGGATAAAAATTGGTTGAAGATACCTTTGTCCATCAAAATGATAGAAAATAGAATAGAGTAGGCAACTAATGAGGTTACAGCTGGTAGAAAGAACCCTGTACGAAACATTCCCTTAAACTTTAATAGTTTACTATTTAGTAGTGCCGCTAGCATAAGCGCTAAAAGAATCATGATTGGTACTTGAACAATAAAAATAATAAATGTATTAAAAAGGGCTTGATGGAATGTAGTGTCATTCAATAATCGGATATAGTTATCAAGCCCAGCAAATACATAAACGCCACCTTCAGACGTTTGGAAACTCAAAATAAAAGATGAAATGATTGGATACACCGTGAATATAAGAAATAAAATGAGCGCTGGAGCTAAAAATAAATACGGCGTCCATTTTGTTTTGTTGAATTGGTTCATCATGTTGTCAACCCCCTTACTCATGGGAGAGGTAATGAAAGGCTTCTTTCATCACCTCATTTTGTTAGATTGATTATTTTACTCGATTTTCAATGTTTTTCTTAGCCTGTTCCATCGCTTCATCGGCACTTTTTCCATTCAGTGCTTCACCTTGCGCTTTTACAATTTCATCACGAGCGATTGGATCATTTTTTGTATAAATGATTGTTGGAATCTTGTCCATTTCGTCTGCTAAGAAACGCCAGATTTTTTGATTTCCGAAGAATGGCTCTTCTGCATCAAACATTTCAGATTCAAATACTGGTGCATAGGTAGGAAATAATCCACCTTCCATCGCAATTTCTTGTGCCTCAACACTGGTTGTAAACCATGATAAGAAATCATATGTTTCTTGAACCTGATCACCAGTTGAAGGAATCACAAATGAGCTACCACCTTGAACAGATGAACGTGATCCATCTTCTTCATGTGCTGGTAATGGCATTAAGCCCCATTTACCTTCTGTTTCTGGTGCTTGTTGTTCAATTGTCCCCACTAACCAGCCACCTGCAACAACAGATGCTGTCTCTGAATTTGCAATCGAGGTCACCCATGCATCCCAACCGGTTACACCTAATAGAGCGTCTTTCTCACGTAAGCCTTTCAGTACATTAAGAGCATTGACAGAAGCTTCACTGCCAACTGTTAGTCTATTATTCTCGTCGTAATACCCTTCTCCCTGCTGATTTAAGATGATTGTATACACGTTTGCATCCGCTTGATCGAAGCTTAGCATTGCTTTACCAGTTGCCTCTTTAATTTTTCCGCCAGCATCAACGTAATCATCCCATGTTTTAATTTCTTCTGGATTTACGCCTGCTTCTTCAAAAATATCGGTACGATAAAATATTGCTGCTGGGCCTGTATCAAATGGCATTGCGTAGATATTCCCATCTTTAGAAACAGCCTCTAGCTTAAAATCCGGAAACTCATTTTTAAATTCGTCAAACCCGAGTTCACTTAGGTTTGCAAACGCACCAGGGAACGCCTCTAATTTACCTTGAAGTTCATCGTCTGTTTGAAGCATTCCATCGGGTAGGCCTTTACCACCAGCCTGCAATCCTGTTGTTGTTTTACTCTTAATATCCTGACCGCCTGTTTCAATAATTTTCACTTTAAAATCTGGGTGGTCCTGTTTATAGATTTCTGCAGCCTTTTCTAATACTGGAACGTTAATATTATTTGCCCAGATCGTAACTACATCATCATCTGCGCCCTCTTGACTACTTGAGCTACCGCAAGCAGCAAGTATACCTATTAATAAGATCCCCGAAATAAACAAGATGAATTTATTTTTCATAAAGAACACCTTCCTCTTTTAGTAATTTGTTTACTGATAAAATCATAGCACTTTTAACTAAACATGTAAACGTTTAATTTAATATGTTTTACTAAAAAATAACTTTGTTTTTACTAGTTATATACCATCTTTTCCATTCCTTAACAAAATCAATTTAGCTTTCTCCATGTTATTTGGATTCATACAGTGTAAAATAAAGAGGAAGTAAACACAGTTTTTCATGGCACAAAAAAAGTGAGCATTTTTTGCTCACTTTTTTTCCTCTATTGGTGGGGTACTTTTTCGAAAAATTGGTTTCCCTTGTATATATACCGTTTTTGCAGTTGTTCTGTTTTTTGTTAATCGTTCCTCCAGCAAATCCAAACCCGTTTCGCAAAGGGTTGGAATATCAATATGGAAGGTTGTTAAGGGTGGGGAAACATATTTCGTAACACTGATATTGTTGATACTAAAAAAAGCTACCCTTTGCGGTATCGGAATTTGCATTTCATTAAATGCTTGAAGGGCACCAATCGCAAGTGGGTCTGTCGCAACACAAAATGCCTCCGGAAGGTCATCACCCATTTTTTCGATTGCCTCCATCGCGACTTTGTAACCATTTTTCACCGTACTGGCAGGTACAATTAAAACATCCTCTTCTCTTAATTTGTTCCGTTCCCGTTGATAGTTTCTGAACGTAACCTCTCGTAACTGAGGAATAGGTTCATATGTCTCAACATCGTAATCACTTGCACCAATAAACCCAATTCGGTTGTAGCCGAGGCCTTCAAAAAACTGAATCATATATTCTGTCATAAGCTTCAAATCTGGTAGAACAGAATCTAGATTTTGCGGGTCTCTTCTTGTATTTAAGAACACGCCATGGGGGGTGATTTCCTCTAAATATTTGATCTCTTTGTCGGTTAATTTTCCAATTGCAATAAAAGCGGTTGTCTTTTTATCAACCTTTTCAATGCCATCATCGATATGATATCGAACTAATTCTATTTTCCTTGCCTTTGCCTGCTTTTCGAGCTCTGTCCTAATGCCCCTGAAAAAGACATCCTCAAGCTCCTCTTCATTGGATATCCAATATAGAAATGCGATATTGTTAAGCTGTGTAATCCCCTGCTTCTTTTTATATCCCAATTCATCAGCAACGGCTTTCACTTTATCTCTCGTTTCTTCACTAACAGATAAATTCAAATCATTATTAAGTACCCTAGAAACGGTCGCAATTGAAAAGCCAGATTTTTGGGCTATCTCACGAATTGTGGCCATATTTTCTCATCCCTTCTGTCTTTCCTCTACTTATATAGTATACAGAAATTAGCGTAAAGTAAACATTTTTAGTAAACATTTTAACTTTACATAGAGGGAGGGTGCAAAGGGACGGTTAAAACAAAATGATTGCCAATAAAATATAATTGCAATATTTGTTGATTTTATCCTGAATCACTTAGGAATTCTTGAGTTCCCTATTCCACAAGATTCCCCCTATTATTCTAAGGGGAGCATTAAATTAATTTGTATACTGCAGATAAAAATCATCTAACTGAATGGATTTTCCTTGATACAATCTGGATTCCTCGGCAGCAAAGGCCATGATGTGGCTTCTTAACGAGATTGCTGCAGAGGTAATGCTTTCTTTTTGTGATTGGTTTTGTATGTCTCGTATAAAGGAGCGGATAATGCCAAAGTCACCGCCACCATGTCCTCCAATGGAATTGGGAAGGCGTATAATCGTTTCTTGTTTCGTGAGAAAATCATAGATGGATAGGCTATTTTCATCCATCTTTCCACGGATCTCACCTTTTGTTCCCATGATTTGTACGATACGGGTTTGTTCGCGCGTGAACCCGCACATACTAAAGGTTGCAGTTGCACCACCCTCAAACTCCATATTTACGACTTGATGATCAACGACATTATTTTCTGATTGATAAACGCATTTTCCGTATGGCGTTTCGTGCAGTGCCTTAATAATCCCTTCCCGTGAGTCGTCCTCTGTAAACTTTTTGGCCCAGCCTTTACCCTCACCAAGATAATACCTACCCGCATGGAATGGACACTCAAGTTCAACAGGACACCCATCCAAACATCTTTTTGGAGCACCTTCTGGGGCATTTTCTTTTTTGAAATGCATCAACGACCCAAATGAACTTATTCGTTCGCACTTTTTGTCCATGATATAGCTAATAATATCCATATCATGGCATGACTTTTGTAAAATCATCGGGCTGGATTTCTCTTTATTGCTCCAGTTCCCTCTGACAAAGCTGTGAGACATATGCATAACTTCAACGTTTTCATTTAATTGTAAGGAGACAACCTCCCCTATTTTGCCTTCTTCAATTACCTTTTTAATAGTCGACCAAAATTCTGTATAACGTAAAACATGACAAATCGTCAATTTACGTTCACACTCACGGGCAACCCGTTCCATTTCAATACATTCCCGTACATCTGGTGACATCGGTTTTTCCAAAAGGACATGATACCCCTGCTTCAATGCTCGAATTGTGGGTTCAAAATGGAACTGATCCTGTGTACAAATAATGGCGACATCCGCGATTTTCCCTTGTTCCATCAACTCTTCCCATGATGTAAATCCGTATGTATCTTCAATCTGATGAAGTGCTTGAAACTTCTTTCTTCTTTCTTCATTAGGTTCTGCCACACCCACTATTTTGAGTTCGTGTGGATGATCTAGAGCATACGGAGCATATGCCCTCTCCCCGCGGTCACCTGCCCCAATCACAACTGCTGAAACTGCCATTCTCTCAATCTCCTTTATTTGTGTATTCCTATAAATGAAAATATCACAGCTACACCGAATGTGATAGTCCGAAATCTCATAATTCGGATATTTATAATAAAGGGCAATCATCGATGCAATATAAAAGAGGAGCAACCTGCTCGTACACAGGCTACTCCTCTTCTATTATGCGCTTTTCTAGTATAACTACTTTTCGTTTAAAATATCCTCAATCTTTGTTAATTCTTCTTCTGTGAAATCGAGGTTTTTTAACGCGGCTACACTGTCCTCGACTTGACTCACTTTGCTTGCTCCGACCAATGCGGATGTGACACGATCTCCACGCAGAACCCATGCAAGTGCCATTTGCGCAAGGCTTTGTTCTCTTTCTGTTGCAAGTTCGTTTAACTGTTGTATTTTTTGTAGGACATCCTCTGTAATTATATCCTTTTGAAGATGTGTGTGTTCCTTCGCCGCCCTTGAGTCGCTCGGAATGCCACCAAGATATTTATTTGTTAACAACCCTTGAGCCATCGGGGAGAAGACGATAGAGCCTACACCATTTTCAGTCAGCACATCTTGCAAACCATCCTCAATCCAGCGGTCAAACATGGAATATCTTGGCTGATGAATGAGTAGTGGTGTCCCTAACTCTCTTAAAATACGAATTGCTTCTAACGTTTGAGTTGGACTGTAATTGGAAATTCCAACGTACAGAGCTTTTCCCTGTCTTACAATATGGTCAAGCGCTCCCATTGTTTCCTCAAGCGGTGTGTTAGGATCTGGACGATGTGAGTAAAAAATGTCCACATAGTCAAGTCCCATTCGTTTTAAGCTTTGGTCAAGGCTAGAAATCAAATACTTTCTGGAACCCCAGTCCCCATATGGACCTTCCCACATGGTGTAACCAGCCTTCGAGGAAATCACCATTTCATCACGATATGGCGCAAAGTCTTGCTTCAGTACTTTTCCAAACATTTCTTCAGCGCTACCTGGTGGTGGACCATAGTTGTTTGCCAAATCAAAATGGGTAATCCCAAGATCGAAAGCCTTTCTTAGGATATTACGTCCATTTTCAAAGTTGTCGACTCCTCCGAAATTATGCCACAACCCTAAGGAAATGGCTGGCAACAGCAAACCGGATTTTCCAACACGATTAAACTTCATTTCACTATACCGATTTTCACTAGCTTGATAGACCATATGTATCTCTCCTTTATTGGGACTAGGGACAGGTCCCTCGTACCCTTTTTATGTGAATAGCGACAGTGGGGCTGTCCCTATTTTTCCTTAAATATTTTCATTAGTTCAGCAGTGGCATCGTCTGTGTTTTGGACGTAAGAGACGAGGTGCTGCATTTGGCTGTTTTGGTTTTCGATAGAGGCGGTGATTTCCTCGAGTGATGCGGTTGTTTCCTCAATGATGGCCGCAAATTCACTAACAGAGGTTTCGATGGAAACCGTTGTTTTCCCGATTTCGTTCGTACTTTTTTCGAAATGCTTTACCGCCTCGTTTAGCTCAGAAACAGTGTCATCGATGACTGTGAAGACCCCTTTTGTATCCTTTGTGAGTTTGACACTCTCATCCATTTTTTCTGCGTTTTCTGCCATCTGTTTTTGCGTTAATGTGGTGCTTTCATTTACCTCTTTTAAATTTTCAGCGATGAGATTCGCTGTGTTGGATGTTACCTCTGAAAGCTTCCGAATTTCGGCCGCAACGACGGCAAAGCCTTTGCCACTGTCACCTGCACGGGCAGCTTCAATTGACGCATTTAAAGCAAGTAAATTCGTTTGTGATGCGATTTCTTGAATACGATCCGTAAATCCATTTGTCTCATTAATTTTTTCAACTAATAAATTCATCGTTTCAGACATCGATGTGACAGATGCCTGAAAGTCCGTAATTTTTGTGAGTAATAGATCAATCGTTTCATTTCCATTATCAGCTGCCTCATTCGCTTTATCTGTCTGAGTGCTAAGGTGGTTTGATCCTTTAACAAGCTCCTGAACCACAAGGTTAAGGCTCTCAATCGACTCCGTTATCGTTGACGCCGATTCGTTTTGCGTATTCATCCCAGCAGATATTTCAGAAACAGCGATGGTCATCTCATTGAAGGTGTGCATTTGCTCCTCACCTTGGCGACGGATGTTTGTAATGTTCTCGCTGATGGTCTGTGAGTTCTCCTCAAGCTGAACTGCATGCTGCCTTCTCAATTTTAAAAGATGCTCCGTTTGTTCCTGGGTAGCTTGAATTTCCTGAGTAAGTTTTCCTGTTACAAGGCTCTGGAAAAATAGAGTTGCAATAATAACTGTAAAGATTAAATAATAGATAACAAGCTCCTTAGGGGTATAGCCAAAGTCCTGACCCTTCGTCACGAAAAATATAACCGTGATTAATATAGCGCAGGCCACTCCAAAGTATAATGTCTTTCGCTTATTGTAGATCGCAACCGTCGTCAGTAGGTAAAATGGTAAAAGAACAATTGGCGCTGATTGCGAGCTAGACATAATGATGAAAAGAACCACAGCAATCCCTATAACAGAAAAATAGGGTGTTTGTGTTAAAAATAGATTCTTATAAATTAATACGTGTAAGATTGATAGAAAAATCGCCCCACCAATTCCAATCGTGAGAATCATTTGAAGGGGCTGTCCAATTGAAGCCTCAACAATGATTGCCAGAATGACAGAAATAAGTGAAACAAGACCGACCAATTTGTTTTTTCGAATGAGATCCTCTCGTTTTAGCTCTTCGATAGATAAAATCGTTTCATTCATAAGGTTGTCCCCCAATTTTGATATCTCCCTCTATTTTACATTTTTTTCAGAGATTTGAACATAATTATGCTGGAGATTCGGCTTTAATTGACACTTGTTTAGTAACTGGATCAAGGAGGGCAGAATCTAAACAATCGTTTGTTTGAAAATTGGAAAGATTTATAATGAATTACTAGATTGTTTTTGCTATATTAGGAGAATGTGATGAAGATGGAGGTCAACATGGTGTTCAAACCTAAAATAAATTATGTCATTTTATTATTTGTTGTTTTTGGCGGATTTCTTATTTTTGGTTTATCCGAAAATGTGAAAGGTCCTGCCTTACCAAGTATGGAAAAAGATTTTTCACTTAACGAGACGCAGCTTGGATTGTTGCTTGCCCTTAATTCTTTGGGCTATTTATTGGCGTGTTCCTTTACTTCATTCCTAACAAACAAGATTGGAATGAAACTGACGGGTATTCTCGCTTTTGCCTCCATGGCTGTGTCGGGTATCTTTTTGTATCTTTCACAAGGATATATTTCCCTTATAGCTTCTTACTTTTTACTATATATCGGAAACGGAATGCTTGAGATTGGTCTCGGAATCATGGCGGCTCATATTTTCACCAAAAACACAGGGACGATGATGAACCTTTCCCACTTTTTTTATGGTCTGAGTTCAGTTGGCGCTCCGGTCATAGGTGCTTCGTTAATGGGTTGGAACCTACTTGACGGTGAGCTTGGATGGCGTGGCATGTATTTGATCATTCTTTCGTTATCGATTTTACCAATCATCCCCGCACTATTGGGGAAATTTCCAAAGATCAATCAAGGTGAAAATGAAGGTGAATCCATATCATTTCGTGGTCTCATTCGCGATCCAATTGCATGGTTGATTGTAGGAGTCCTGTCATTTGGCGTAGTATCTGAATTGGCAGTTGGGAGCTGGCTTGTCTATTATTTACAGCATGCTTATGAGTGGTCACTAAAAAGAGCTTCGGAAATGTTATCCTTGTTTTTCATCTTTTTTACACTCGCTCGTTTGTTTGCTGGCCCAATTACTGATAAAATCGGCTACACTTTTTCAATCATGCTGTTCTCTGCTTTTTCTGGAATTTGTAGTTTGGTTGCTGTTCTTGTTGGGGAACCGGGTGCGATTTTATTTGCGATTGCCGGAGTCGGCATTGCCCCGATTTATCCGACCGTTATGGCTCTACTCGCCAAAAGGTATACAAAAGGAATTGGGGTCGCCATGACATTTACAGTGACGCTAATGGGAATCGCAAGTGTAATTGGCAACATGCTGATTGGGGTCATCATTAGTTCTGTTAATCAGTATTTTGGAAAAGGCCAAGTCGGTAATCTCCTTGGATTGCAAGCTGGATATATTTTTATCGCAACACTCGCTATCCTATGTTCGCTTTGTTGTGTGGTTTTATATAGAAAACTTCGCGTTCAGGAGGGTGGGGTAATTTAAGGGATGGAGCTACTGTTGAGGGGTTAGCTATTTGGAACGAGACTGGGTTTCAACATTTTGAGGGTTCGGGTAGTCCAGGTTGCTTGGAATGATACTATGTACCAGTTTTTAGGATGTTGGTGGTAGTCTAGGGTTAATGAAGTGGTACCACATTCCAGTTTTTAGGATATTGGGAGAAGTCCAGGTTCAACGGGGTGATACCACATTCCAGTTTTTAGTATGTTGGGAGTAGTCCAGGTACAATGGAGTGATACCATATTCCAGTATTTAGGAAGTTGAGAGTAGTCCAGGTCATATGGAGGGACACATTTATATGGCTATTTTATTTTCACCTTTTAAAAAGGGGCAGCCCCAAGGCTGCCCCTTCCCACACTCATTAATTCAACTTCGATCTCAAATACGCATCAATGAACAGATCAATCTCCCCGTCCATGACGCTTCCTGTATTCCCAACTTCCACATTCGTACGGTGGTCTTTGACCATGGAGTACGGGTGGAAGACGTAGGAGCGGATTTGGCTGCCCCATCCGATTTCTTTTTGTTCGCCGCGAATTTCGTCTAGTTCGGCTTGTTGTCTTTCGATTTCAAGCTGATACAATTTAGACTTCAACATTTTCATCGCTTGTTCACGGTTTTTAATTTGTGAACGTTCGGTTTGACACGTTACAACGGTATTCGTTGGGATGTGTGTGATCCGAACAGCTGAGTCAGTTGTGTTAACGTGCTGACCACCTGCTCCACTGGCACGGTACGTATCGATTTTTAAATCTTCACTGCGGATGTCAATCTCGATATCGTCGTTAAACTCAGGCATAACCTCACATGACACAAACGAAGTGTGACGTCGACCTGATGAGTCGAACGGTGAAATACGAACCAAGCGGTGGACTCCTTTTTCAGCCTTCAAATAGCCATAAGCATTGTGGCCTTTGATCAAAAGAGTTACACTCTTAATCCCGGCTTCATCTCCAGGAAGATAGTCCAATGTTTCAACCTTAAAGCCTTTTTTCTCCGCCCAACGCGTGTACATGCGAAGAAGCAAGGAGCCCCAGTCCTGTGATTCCGTACCACCTGCACCTGGGTGGAGTTCTAGGATCGCATTATTTTTATCATAAGGCTCGCTTAAAAGAAGCTGCAGCTCAAATTCACTTAAACTCTTCGATAATTCCTGAATTTCCTCATCAAGCTCCGCCTGTAAATCAGCATCTGGCTCTTCCTTCACAAGCTGATACGTGAGTTCAAGATTTTCAAAGGCATCATTTAGATTATTATATTCAACGACCTGGTCCTTCAACGCATTTGATTCGTTGATCACGGTTTGTGCGGCGTTCTGATCATTCCAGAAATCCGGCATTGACATGATTTCGTCAAGCTCGGTGATACGCGCTTGTTTGGCCTCTAAGTCAAAGAGACCCCCTAAAGCCCGCTAATTTCTTAGCCATTTTATCCAGTTCATGCTTAATATCTACTAAATCCATAAATTCTCCTCCAAGATGTTGTCATTTACTACTATCATTATCCTACTTCATCATCTTACTCATTTTTTCACAAGAAGTCCCGGTTTTTTTCGAAGGAAAAGGTGAGAGCTCACCTCTCACCTATCCAAAATCTATAATCCGGGACATGAAACCTGTCCCATTACTTTCCGTGACAATTCTTAAACTTTTTCCCGCTACCACAGTAGCAAGGGTCGTTACGGCCGATGTTAACGGCTTTTTGAACAGGGCGTTTCTTTGGCTTTTCTGCTTCTCCGCCTTCTTTTGGTTGAACAGCATGGCCCTTCGCCACTTCTTCACGCTGAAGATTGCTGCGGATTTGCGCCTTCATCACAAACTTCGCAACATCGTCTTCGATGGAAGCAACCATATTCTCAAACATTGCAAAGCCTTCAAAATTGTATTCGCGAAGTGGGTCCGTTTGACCGTACGCACGTAAATGAATCCCTTGACGAAGCTGATCCATTTGGTCGATGTGATCCATCCACTTGCTGTCAACGGCACGAAGCACAACAACACGTTCAAATTCACGCATTTGTTCTGGCTCAATTTGCGCTTCTTTTTCATCATAACGCTCTTTTACCTTTGCAAAAATGAGCTCGGACATCTCTTCTGGCTCTTTTCCACGTAGGTCATTCTCCGTCACGTCGCCCTCATTTAAAAGGTTCGCATTGACATGATCAATGATTCCTTTGTAGTTCCAGTCTTCCTCCACCTCATCCTTTGGTGTATGGGCTTGAACGACACGGTCAAGGGAAGACTTAATCATGTTCTCAACAACCTCACGAAGATTCTCGGAATCCAGTACCTCAAAACGTTGTTTGTAAATAACCTCACGCTGTTGACGAAGTACATCGTCATATTGTAAAAGCTGCTTACGCGCATCAAAGTTATTGCCCTCAACACGTTTTTGCGCAGACTCAACCGCTCTTGAAACCATTTTACTTTGGATTGGCTGGGTATCATCCATGCCAAGGCGCTCCATCATATTTTTCATATTGTCGGAACCGAAACGGCGCATGAGCTCATCTTCCATGGATAGATAGAATTGCGTCACACCAGGGTCCCCTTGACGACCAGAACGACCACGAAGCTGGTTATCGATACGACGGCTCTCATGGCGCTCCGTACCAATAACAGCAAGACCACCAAGCTCTTTGACACCTTCACCTAGCTTGATATCAGTACCACGACCGGCCATGTTTGTCGCAATCGTAACCGCGCCTTGTTGACCAGCCTGCTCAATGATTTCCGCCTCACGCGCATGGTTCTTCGCGTTCAAGATATTATGTTTAATACCTTTTTTCAATAAATACTTCGAAATAATTTCAGACGTTTCAATTGCAACCGTACCAACAAGAACAGGTTGTCCCTTCGCATGGCGCTCAGCAATATCCTCAGCAACCGCGCGGAACTTGCCCTCGATTGATTTGTAAATTAAATCAGGACGGTCATCACGAGCAATCGGACGGTTTGTTGGAATCACGACAACATTCATATTGTAGATGTTGCGGAATTC
This sequence comes from Bacillus sp. JJ1533, assembly GCF_036965045.1. Lineage (NCBI taxonomy): Bacteria > Bacillati > Bacillota > Bacilli > Caryophanales > Bacillaceae > Bacillus > Bacillus sp. JJ1533. Next base: position 136,020 of record NZ_JBALOV010000025.1, read on the forward strand.
CTCTTCCTCTGTCTTCGCCGTACCGGTCATACCTGCAAGCTTTTCGTACATACGGAAGTAGTTTTGGAACGTAATCGTCGCAAGCGTCATGCTTTCATTTTGAATTTCGACGCCTTCCTTCGCCTCAATCGCTTGGTGAAGGCCTTCACTATAACGACGACCCTTCATCAAACGACCTGTGAACTGGTCCACAATGACGATTTGTCCATCGTCAACCACATAGTCAATGTCGCGGTGCATACTCGCATTCGCTTTTAACGCTTGGTTGATATGGTGAATCAAAGTCACATTTTGAATATCAAACAGGTTTTCAATGCCGAACACTCTTTCAGCCTTTGAAATCCCTTCTTCAGTAAGCTGAACACCCTTTGTTTTTTCATCATAGGTGTAATCTGCTTCTTTTTTTAGAGTGGTCACAAATCCATTCGCCTGTACATAAAGGGCTGCCGACTTTTGAGCGGAACCCGAAATGATTAACGGAGTACGCGCCTCATCGATTAAGATCGAGTCAACCTCGTCAATGACGGCAAAATATAGCGGACGCTGCACCATTTGTTCCTTATAAAGGACCATGTTATCACGAAGATAGTCAAAACCAAACTCATTATTCGTACCGTACGTAATATCAGCGCGGTAGGCTTCAATTTTTTCCTCACGAGACATCGAGTTTAAGTTCAATCCAACCGATAGACCTAAAAACTCATAAAGCTGACCCATCTCGTGCGCATCACGGCTAGCAAGGTATTCGTTGACAGTTACAACATGAACCCCTTTACCAGTAATTGCATTTAAATAAACAGGCATTGTGGAAGTTAAGGTTTTACCTTCCCCTGTCTTCATCTCAGAAATATTTCCTTCATGAAGGGAAATCCCCCCCATGAGCTGTACGCGGTATGGGTGCAGACCCAACACACGCTTTGCTCCTTCACGAACAACAGCAAAAGCTTCAACGAGTATATCATCTAGTTTTTCACCTTTTTGGTAACGTTCCTTGAACTCTTCGGTTTTGTTGCGAAGATCCTCATCAGAAAGCTTCTCCATGGCAGGATGGAGTGCCTCAATTTTATCTGCAAGTGATTCCAAGCGCTTGATTGTGCGTTTGTTTGGATCAAAAACTTTGTTTAAAATTCCAAGCATTATGTACGCTCCTCTATCGTAAATTCGTCTAATAGGAAAATTGTATATCATTCATTTTACCATTAAAAAGGACAAGGGTAAAATATTATCGGGTTTCGCGATGTGAGGCGATTCGACAAAATCGAAAAGCGCAAGTGCCTGTACAGCCCCGACAAGCACAAGACGAGCTGGCATGAAGGTTGTTCTTTGACCTTCTTGACAGATTGGCTTGTGACCTCGAGCTGCTCAAAGCACTAAGGAAGGCCTCATAGAGTATTCTTCGCAGGAACAAGCTTTGCTTGTTGCCGAAAGCTTTTCGCAAGATACCCTAAGAAGATTATTCTGGGGGAAAACTGGCTAGGCGCTGGAACTAGACAAATACAAAAAAAAGTACCCCGCAGGATACTTACATCGCATAACTAACTCGATTCCGGCCATTTTGCTTTGACGCATACAAAGAGTTGTCCGCTTTTTCGATCGCTTGGTAGAGTCTTGCAGGATCCTTAAGCTCAGAAACCCCGATGGATACCGTGACCTTTAGCCTCTGATCCTCCACATAAAATGGAGTATGCTCAATCCCGCTGTGAATCTCCGAAACAATGCTCATCAAGCTTTCCTTCGAATCTACCTCTAAACACAAAATAAACTCCTCACCACCATAGCGCCCAAGTAAGGAATGGCGAGGCGGAATGAGCCTTGATAACGTCATAGCTACATTCTTCAAAACAGAATCCCCATGAAGGTGGCCAAACGTATCATTAATTTTTTTGAAATGATCAATATCAATCATCACGATATACGTTTGACGAGAGTTAGCTACTTTTTTCATCCGACTTTCAAAATAACGCATATTATAAAGTCCAGTCAGTGGGTCACGCTCCGCATAGAACCTTAGTTTTCGCTTCAGCACCACTTCTCTGTCCAGCTGGTAAATGAAAAAATACAGAATGAACGCCGACACCTGGAGCGCCAAAATCCGCACAAGATATATTTGACCGAACACCTCTCCACCATTTGGCACTAGAAAAAGAATCGGCAAATCAGATGTAAGCCAGCAAGCCGTCATGAGAATGAACAACGCAAGCGGACTTGGCATCGCTCGATCCTTTTTATGAAAAAGAAGAGCCAGGAACACCGGGAGAATCATGCCGAATACCACGCCGGGCATAGCTCCCACTCCACCCATGCCAAGCCTCCAGCTAACCGCTATAACAAGGGCAGGGATCGCATGCTTCCACCCCAACAAAAGGGTGAACACCACCAAAGGAACAAGACGAAGATCAAACTTATAGTCCTCAATGCGAATCGGCAAATAAAAAAGAAAAATCACACATACCGAGGTGAGGAAAAGAACACTTGCCGAAAATAGATATTTATTAATCGATTTTCGATTCGTCACCAGGATGCTAATGCATAAATACATGAACAAAATAATCGCAATATTAGAAAGGGTTGGTTGTAGAATAGTAATCATAGATATCCCTGCTTTATTGAAAAATCGATAGTCTACGAGTTGTCCCGCAATTAGTATTATCTACGATGTTGAAGAGTTTGGCTATGGGGGATTCCCCCTATTTTTTTCAAAAAAGAGGCAGCCTTTAGAATAGGCTGCACTCTTGGGTATTTGTTAGTTTAGCTAGGTTCAATGATGCCGTATTTGCCATCCTTACGGCGATACACGACATTCGTAGTATTCGTTTCTGCGTTTGTGAAAACGAAGAAGTTGTGGCCTAGCATATTCATTTGCAGAATCGCTTCTTCACTATCCATCGGTTTCAAATCAAAACGCTTCGTACGAACTAGTTCGTAATCCTCATCCTCAATTTCCTGAACCGCAGTTGCTGTACCAGCTCCACCATTAGCAAACATCGTCTTGGTAGAACCTTTTTCACGAAGCTTGCGGTTAACTTTCGTTTTATGTTTACGAATTTGGCGCTCAAGCTTGTCAGTCACAAGGTCAATCGCTGCATACATATCCTCATGAGACTCCTCTGCACGAAGCACAAGCTGCGGCATTGGAATCGTAACCTCTATCTTATGATCCTTTGCATTATTTACTTTTAAGTTAACATTTACTTTCGCATCCGGAGTGCTGTCAAAATAGCGTTCAAGCTTACCAACTTTCTTCTCAACATACTCTCGCAATGCTGGAGTTACCTCAATGTTTTCACCACGAACGTTGTAATTCATACATGAACTCCTCCTTTTAACTCTAATGCATTGGACACAGCCCAGACCCTGTTTAGGGTATCCAACCTGTGAAACAATATAACCTTGTTTGATTTAAGGTTATATGTACTAATTCTACACACACCTCCTCAATTCCTTCTTTTTTGTAAAGGAAATATGAAGAAATTGTGAAATTGTTAACGTGGTTCAGGGACACAGGTTGCCCACAATAACGATCTCCACTTCTCACTTAATATGCTGTTAATGTAAATTTGTAAAGAATATGTGTAGGTGTAAAAATATATGCATGTCTAAGGCGGGTTATGAATGGTAACTTGTGTGGATTCTAAGATGAGAGTGCTTGAAGAATTCTTCAGTAGTAGTATGTCCAAATTTTGGGTAGAATATCTCAAAAATATGGATGGATTTTATTTTCACCTGACATATTAGTTTAAAGGGTGATGGATATGAATTTCGATTATTATGTACTCATTTTATTTTGGTTGGTATTACCCGTAGTGCTATGGAGAAGAGTTCCTGCAAACCGATTACGTGAAGCAATTGCAACCTTTTTGTTTTTTCAAATGTTAACCTGGGTTTTTAGCATTGGGCTTACCTATGCAGGTTTACTCGAATCACCGGTTCGATTTTTTAAACATGCAACAAAGATTAGTTTTACAATGGAATTTTTTGTTTTTCCTAGCATCGCCGTTTTTTTTCAGTTGAGCTTTCCCAAAAATGCATCTTATAAAAGACGGTCGCTTCACTATTTGCTTTGGGTTGGCATTATTCTCTTAATCATGCTTTTATTAGATGCATTTACCAATATTATGTCTGTTACTAAGGATAGTTTAATAAGAAGTTTCTTTAATTTTTTGATTGAGTTATGGTTATGCCGTCAATATGTATTGTGGGTGATTGACCAGCCTCTGTCTAGCGAGGAAAGATACTCATGAAGCTGGAACATATGATATTATACATCATCTACGGATGTACTTTCATTTCATTAGCGTATATTCCAAAGAGTAAATGGAGAGAAGCAAGTATCGCCTTTTTGTTTCAACAAACTATTACATGGTCTCTTGGGTTAATAACGGTCGAATTCCATTTGCTTGAATACCCTGACAGGGAACTATCCAGCATCAACGGCACTAGCTTTTTATTTGAATTCTTATGTTATCCTGTAATCAGTATTTTCTTTTGTATCCATTATCCACGTACAAAGCCAATTTGGAAGAAATTTATATATATAAGTGGGTTCTGTTCAGTTCTAACACTATTGGAAGTCATCATTGAAAAATACACAAATCTTATTCATTATTTACATTGGGACTGGTATGTGTCCTGGCTATCTATTTACGCTACTTTATATTTATTATGGGTATTTTATTGCTGGTATTTTAGATTGGAGAGATAAAACGAAAGGAACCACACATTGAGGGAGTTTTTAAATGTGTGGTTCCTCCCATTATTGGTGTTGAGAAAAACAGAAAAAACAGCCGACAAAGTCAATAAAGAGCTTACTTTCACTTCTTAAACTTTTTTATAACCACTTCGTTACAAGGTTCACAACAACCGGACCTAAGAGGACAATAAATAAGGTCGGAAAGATAAAAATCACCATAGGCATTAACATTTTAACTGGTGCTTTCATGGCCTGCTCTTTTGCAACCTGTCGTTGGTTTTCGCGGATCCGTTGGGTCTGGGCTTGTAAAACCTTTGTCATTCCAATCCCTAGCTGATCTGCTTGAATAATGGAGTTCATAATACTTCTAAAAAACTCAGAAGGTACCCGTTCTCGCAATTCAATAAATGCCTGACGCCTTGTTTTTCCAAGCTTCATATCCTCTAACGCATACAAAAACTCAGTTGAAAGCGGGGAATGCATTTGTTTACAAACCTTTTTCAATGCCCCATCCAGCCCCATCCCTGCTTCAATCGAAACGGTAATCATATCAAAAAAGTCAGACATCGACTTTTCAATCTCTTTGATTCTAGCTTTCTTTTTTGCATTTAAATAAAAATTGAAATACAAGTAGACGAAGATTGAAAAAACGGATGACATCATAAATACTTTAAGTGTTTCCTCTGTTTTTGAATTAAAAAGGAAAAATGACACGATAAAGACAATCACTGATAATGAGATTTGGATGAGCTTAAAATCAACAGCAGTAAGTCTAAATGGATGGCCTGCTGCCAGTAATTTTTTATCCAGATTTTCCATTTTGGACTTTGACATTTTTCCAAACGTTATTCTTCGCACATAAGTCAATATAGGTGCAATTACCCGCTCTTTAAATGCTAGATCCTTTTGTTCAAGTTCATGTGAGTCTTCTTCAAAGACTTTTCTTCCATTCACAAAAGGTGAAATCCTTTGTTGCATTTTCCATTTTGTCTTATTTGTCTGAAAAACAACTAAAAGGAATAGTGAAGTAAAAAAAATAAATGATGTAAGCCAAAATAGAAAAGTCATGCTACACCTCAATTTTGATGATTTTTTGAATAAGCAACCAACCAATTATTCCAGAAATCGCTCCAAAACCAAGTAATGTCCACCCGAGTGGGTGTGAAAGCAATGGACTAAAATATTCTGGATTCATGACATTAAGGAGCAGTCCTAATATAACTGGAAGTAAAGATATTACCCACGCAGACATTTTCCCTTGTGCCGTTAAGGCATTTAACTCTTCCTTCATTCGAACACGCTCTGTAATTGTGTCTTTAATCGTTTCTAGTATTTGTGTTAAATTCCCACCAGTTGTTCTCTGAATCAGTAAAGCGGTGACAACAATATCTAGGTCCTTATTTGGAAGGCGTTTTAACATAGCTTCAAAAGCCGTTTCCATGGAGACTCCAAGATTGATTTCCTGGATTGCTCGTAAAAATTCAGGTCCGATCGGATCGGGTACTTCTTTTGCAATAATCTGCATCGCTTGCATAAAACTAAAACCCGATTTCATAGCTGTTGACATGGTTTCAAGCGTTTGGGGAAGTTGTGAAGCACATTTTAATAGCCGCTTTCCCCTTTTATATTTTAAATAGAATGCAGGAAATGCCCATCCAATAATAATTGACAAGAGAATGACAAACAGGTGTAGCTGGGTCAATAGTGAAATGACCAGGACAAAACCCACAATCACTAGTCGTAACAAGATAAACTCCTCTGGTTTTAATGGAATTCCCGCTGTCTCTAGCTCTTGTTGTAATCTCTCACTTTTATTCTTTCTCGGATGGATGACTGTTGATAGCTTGAGAAAGATTTCTTTCATTTTTAGACGCTCTTTTTTACTTGCCTCTGGCTCATCAACAATCATCGTGTTTCTAATGTCATTTGGGATAAACGTTTCGATTCTTCGTTTTACAACACTTTTTTCACGAAAAAAAGAGAATCCAATCCCCAAAAATAAAAGGATAAAGACGAGAAAGTAGATTAAAAACATCTCATTACACCTCATTAAACCAATCGCTTGGTAAGTCAATTCCGTAGTTTTCTAGTTTTTCAGATACGTACGGGCGAATTCCAGTTGAGGAATGTCTACCTTCTATTTTTCCGTCACTAGTAGTACCAGTTTGTTTAAAGGTAAAGAGGTCCTGTAAAATGATTGTATCTCCCTCCATACCGATAACTTCGGTAATATGCGTGATTTTCCGACTTCCATCCTTAAGTCTAGATTGTTGGATAATAAGATCAACGGCACTTGAAATTTGTTCCCGAATGGCACGCACCGGTAAATCCATCCCCGCCATCAAAACCATTGTTTCCAAACGTGATAGCATATCCCTCGGGGTATTTGCGTGACCTGTTGCAAGAGAGCCATCATGACCTGTATTCATTGCTTGAAGCATATCAAGTGCTTCTGAACTACGAACCTCCCCAATTACCACACGGTCTGGTCGCATCCGAAGGGAATTTCGCACTAAATCACGAATCGCAATAGCGCCTTTTCCTTCAATATTAGGAGGCCTCGTTTCAAGTGAAATGACATGGTCCTGCATTAACTGAAGCTCAGCGGCATCCTCAATCGTCACAATCCGATCATCATTTGGAATAAACGATGATAATACATTTAATAGTGTGGTCTTACCAGAACCGGTTCCACCACTAATAAAAATATTAAGTCTTGCTTTTACACACCCATCAAGGAACTTAGCCATTTCCTCACTTAATGTTCCAAAACCAATTAAATCTCTCATTTCCAAGCGTTTACTTGGGAATTTACGAATCGTGATCACAGGACCAACCAATGAGAGGGGTGGAATTATCGCATTCACACGAGACCCATCCGGCAACCTTGCATCAACCATTGGGCTTGATTCGTCAATTCTTCTCCCAAGCGGTGATACAATCTTTTCAATCACCTGCATCACATGGTCGTCATCTCGAAAATAGCTATCACTTTCAATCAACTTTCCCTTTTTTTCGATATAAATTTGGTAAGGACCATTCACCATAATCTCGGATACATCTGGATCATTTAAAAGAGGTGTAATTGGACCAAAACCGATCAATTCGTTTGTAATCGTATCAATAAGCTCTTTTTTAGCTTCATGTGTTAAAAAGCGATCCGCATGTTCATTCAGAAATTCCATCGATTCTTTTTCAATAAATGTGATTTGTTCTTCCTCAGTCATCGCTGGGTGTTTCTTAAGTTCTGAAATGATATGCTGATGCAATTGAGTCTTTAGCTCTGATTCTTTTGGTTTCTTGGGTTCTTTTCGTTTTACTTCTTGAGGGCTTGTACTACTTACAGTATTTGTTTTTTCATTAAGTCGTTTTAATAGTGACAAACCAAACCCTCCTTACTTTTTTCGAGTAATAGACTTCCAAAATGACGTTTTTTTCTTTGTAACTTCTTTTTGTTTCGGTCTTTCGATAAGTTCATCTGCTAATGCAAGAACCGATTTTGCTACTGGGGAGCGATGTGACATAGACACAAAAGGGTCCCCTTTATTAATAGAAGAAATCACTAATTTATAATCACTCGGAATCCGTTGTTTAATAGGTAATCCTAACACTTTTTCAATCATGTCTGTAGTTAGCTCAGCAGACTCTGTGTCACGGTTTAAAATCACTTTGATTCTGTCCTTCAACCCTAAAATACCAAGCGTATCAAGAGCTAACTTTCCATTCTTTAAGGACGGTAAATCAAGACTAGTGATTAACAAGATCTCATCCGAGTTTTCTAAAGCCACTAAGCTTGTTTCGACAAATGAAGGTGGCGTATCAATGATAATCACATCAAACGTTTTTTTCATTTCTTGAATAATCGTATAAATGTGCTCACCCGTAACAAGCTCTGCATATTCCGGTAAATGAGGAGAGGCTAGTATTTCAATACCAGTCTCGTCTTTTGTAAGATAGCCTTCAAGGGAAGTCGACCCTTCATCATATCCTTCTTTCATCCACTCATAGATCGTCTTTTTGGGCTTTTGATCAAATAAAAGGGGCACATCTCCAAATTGCAAATCTAGGTCAATAACCGCTACTTTCAAATTTTTCTTCATACAAGCCACCGCTAGATTGACACTTATTGTTGTCTTACCCACTCCACCCTTTGTACTACACACTGTTATAACCTTACCTTCGGTTGGTTCTTCCTGTGGGAATCGCTGACTCTTGAGGTGGACGATTTCTCTTGCCTTTTCAATCGCTTTTACACATTCTTGATCACTGTAAATATTAACTGCATCAACAGCGCCGGAATACATAGCCTTTTTTAAATCGATGCTTTCATCTGGTAAGAGTAAGACCACCGCAGTTTGAGGGTAGTGATACGTGATTTCCTGACAAACTAAGTACGGATCATTTGTCGAGAGTTCACCAAGTAAAATAATCGACTCCCCTTCAGTACCCTTCAATGCTGAATGTAGTTCCGTAACGGTATGAAAACTTGAAATTACGTTTTGTTTGCCAATAAAGCCCTTCATTCTTTCGATATGGACATTCTTATCCATCAAAATATAATAATGAATCACTTCAGATCACCTTTTTCCACTTAAGATCCTGATGTTGGCTCTGTAGCAGGACTCCCCTTCAACATCAGACTGATTGCACCTTTACTTGTTGCATTCGCAATGGCAATCCCAGCTTCAGGTGCTACCTCTAGTGTGATGGTTTGATAATTATTTACACTCGCATCCTCGGCTACAGCCGTTGTTCTCCCAACAGCCAGGACCCTACTATTTTCTACCAAAAGCTGACTGTTATTCTCTGGAGAAGTAGCAATCACATCTACATAAGAGCCTGGAACAATAAACCCAGAAACACCTTGAACCTCATTAACAGAAACTGTAATGGCCCTCTTTCCATTTTCTATTGGCAGTAGCTGTTTTATTTGCTCAGTGCTTTCTTCCGCTTGTTCACTTGAAGCAATGCCTTCTGAATCAGCAGCATTTACAGGCTCTACATTCTTAGATTCCGTTATCAAATAGAATAAAGTCGCTGAAAACAATCCAAAGGTGATTGCAAAAATCCAAAGCTTTTTTCGGTTCATAGTACCCCACCTATTTTGTTAATTTATACCCATAAGTGCCATAGCTTTTTTGTGTGGAAGATATGCTTCCTGGGTAGGTTGTTTGAATAAAAGTTCCAATGACTTCAGCATTACTGCTTGTTGATGTAACATTTTTTATGAAGAAAGTGGCAAAGCCAACAACCTCAACTTGTTTCACCTGTTTCGCATTATCAATTAAAATCGGCTTGAAAACTGGTACTAAAATAAGTCGTTTGCAATCATCGCTGTAATCTAAATAAGTCTGATTTGGGCATGCTTGAATCCGCTTTGTAACAGCCGTATATGTTTTTCCGGCCATGGCCCCTGTTTCAGTGTTTAACACATCGCCAACCTTTATTTCAAAACCATATCCATTTTCTAAATCTGTTTCATAATTTTTTGCACCGGGTCCAGTTAAGGCAAGTGCCCCAAAATTTCCATAGGTTGCATCAGCAACCTTCAGCTTGACTTCACTTCCAAATTGTAAGGAATTCGAATATTCTACCCCTAGTGGCACAGCCCCAACTCCTGATGTTACAGGCATCAAATCTACAGAAGCATCTGCCCGGATCACTGGATTTTCAAAACCAAGGGTACGAGCGAAAAATAACTGGACTTCCTTGTTTGCAATGACCTCGATCGTTGTTGAGTTATTTTGAATAAAGATTGAAAAATCACTTGGGTTCTCTTTATTAAGTTCAATCGTTTTCGTTGCCATCATTTGAGCTTGAGTTTGATTTAGAGGCAGTTCCCCTGCTCCTGCTAAAGCAGCAGCATCCGCTACCTTTTGAATTTTGGCCTTTTCTAAGTATAGATTCCCCACATCAGCGACCAATGCAAGTAATCCTAAAAACACACTCATCATAATAGCAATAAGTACAATCGTTGCCCCATCTTCTTTTTTAAAAAATTTCATTATTCTATCCTCATTGTTGTTTCATTTTCAAGCTGAAATGGATTCGGTACAACACGATCAAGAAGAGGGGTTGAAAGCGTAACTGGGTAAGAAATCGCAATGGTTACAAATTCACCCCTTGAGCGACCAATTTCAGGTGAAATATTCACTTTAACCAATTCGCTTGTCATTACTTCTGTTGCCTCAACTGCAGTCCGCAGGATATCCTCATTACTTCCGCCTACACTTGCCACTCTAGCTGCCTCTCTACTTGCATGATTGAGGGTTAAATAAGCTGAAAAAATCCGTCCAAAATCAATGATTCCAAATACTAAAAACAAAAGGAGTGTAATCGAAAGTGCCATCTCAACAATTCCTTGACCATTCTGCTTTCGTATCACACTAACTCAACTCCACTATAAAGAAGCGTCCCAATCACGATCGCAACTCCATAAGGAAAGGCATGATGCATATCCTCTTTATCGATTCCATCAAGTGTACGAAAACGCATCGCAAAGAAGATCCTTTTGAAGAAGAAACCTACTTCTTTTTTATGAATTAAAATCGCTATCGCAATCACTCCGCCAATAATGGCAATCACGAAGAATGATTGAAAAACAAAAGTACTACCCTTTAAAGCTCCAATTGCCCCAAGTAGCTTGACATCTCCTGCTCCCATACCACCAAGTACGTACGGAATTAATAGTAGACCGAATCCTGTAAGAATACCGAAAAAGCTAAATTGAAGACCGTCCCATCCATTTGATACTGTATGAAAAATAAGACCGATAAGCATGGTTGGAAATGTAACAAGGTTATATATTTTTCTTTCTTTTATATCTGTAATAAAAGAAATGAGAAGTGCCAAGAATAAACATACATTTAGCATTCATCCACCTCATTTTCAAGTTCATTTAAAAATCCCCTACTCTCGCATTTTTAGGATAGTAGGGGAATTGGTTAGTTTACATTAATTCTATAATTATTGAGCTGGTGGTGTAAATTCGGTACCAGTTAGTTTCTTTCCAATTTCAGCAAATTTTGTTTGAATTTGTTCACCGAAGAATGTGATTGCTGCAACTGCTGCTAGAGCGATAAGTCCAAGAATCAAACCGTACTCAGTCATTCCTTGACCTTTTTCTTCTGTGAAAAATTGTTTAATTTTTTGCATAATATATATTTCCCCCTCGAAATTTTTGTTTTTATTTTTTTGACAATCGATGAGGTACAAAAAAGGGCGATATTATCCCGAAAGAATAATATCGCCCCTCAAGGGTTCGATTTATTTTTCGGTAGCTGGCGAGCATATTGTTTTCACAATGAAGCCCCTATAGCTTTGCGTCGCTAGGTTTCCCCAGGTTTGCCCTTATCGATTTTGTCATTGTTGTTTGCCTTACGAGTTAGAATATAACATGCCTATACAGCATCAAACAATCAGTAGATAATGGAAAGGCAGGAAAGAAATATGAGCAAAAAGACTCATATTCGCATCTTAAATCTAGAACTAAAGACCTATGATACTTTTTTAAAACGGTTAAAAGGCTTGATGTTTCAACTTAAACCGATCAAAAACGAAGCTATCATTTTAGAGCCCTGCAATTCCATCCATATGTTCTTCATGTTTTTTCCAATTGATGTTGTCTTTCTTGATAAAGAAAATCGAGTGGTGAAAACGAAGGAAGATGTGAAACCGTGGACCGTTATCTTTCCGGTTAAACATGCATATAAAACCATTGAAATGCCAGTCGGATCGATTCGGAAGTTTGGGATTCGGGATGGGTGTGTGATTGAGGTTTGAGTGGGATTCCTTGTCTGTCATACACAAAATATGAAATTTCGTAAATCCACCCAAAAAAATGCCATCCCGAAAGATGACATTCCTAATCATTATTCAACATATATTCTTTTATTTTTTCTACTGTTACTGGCTTTGAAAAATAATAACCTTGTCCCAAATCGCATCCAAACTGGACTAAAGCATCTGCCTGTTCTTTTGTTTCAATCCCTTCAGCCACAACCTTTAATTTCAAGCTATGAGATACGTTTATAATTGTTTGAATGATTTTCTGATTAGATTGTTCATGTTCAGAGTTATCAAAGAATGACTTATCTATTTTAATATAATCAAATGGAAGTTGAGATAAATAGCTTAAAGAGGAGTACCCTGTTCCAAAGTCATCTAACGATAAGTGAATACCTAAGCTCTTTATCCGTTCAAGTATTTTTACCGTTTTATTAATATCCAAAATCGCAATACCTTCTGTTATTTCCAAATTCAATAAGGAAGGTGGAAAGTTCGTTTGCATTAAAATCTTTTCAAGCTTCTCAACAATATTTTCCTGAAATAATTGGATTACCGATAGATTTACACTTACCATGATAGGTTTGGGTAACGTCATTACATGGTGAATAGCTTCTTCCAAGACCCAGTCGCCTAATTGATTAATAAATCCATTCTTCTCGGCAAGCGGAATGAATTCCATAGGGGAAATAAAACCGAACTCTGGATGTTTCCATCTAATGAGCGCTTCGATCCCTTTTATTTCTTTCGTCACAATTTCAATTTTCGGCTGAAATTCCAAATAAAATTCACCTTGTGCCAAGCCTCTTTGAAAATCACCTGTTAGCTTTGCTATCCTTTCCACTTGCCTCATCATGGTGTCATCGTAAAATTCGTAACCCTTCCCATTCGTTACATTATCTTTAATATGATGTAGTGCAATATTGGCATATTTTATTAATGAGTCAACACATACTGTATGTTCTGGAAATAAGCTTATTCCTATTCTTAGGGTCGATTCTAGACCAATATTAAGAGATTTGGGCACTATACTTATGATTTCCTCAACCATTCCTTCTACTTCAGAAATGCTCAATTCGCGCAACAGGATGAAAAATTCACAACCATTATACCTTGTGATAAACCCATATTTATCAACTAATTCACTTATTTGATTTACAACTGATTTTAATACCTCATCGCCAACATTGTGACCGTATGTGTCGTTTATGATACTTAATTGAACAAAATCCATGTATAGGAGGGCAAGCTTTTTGTTTTGGGACTTTGCCACCTTTACTTCTTTTTCAAGCATTTTATGAAAAAGATGTTTGTTAGGAACACCTGTCAATGAATCATAGTAGGCAAGAAAATTTATTTGCTCTGCAGACTTCTTTTTTTCTGTTATATCAAGGAATGTCCCCATTAATGCTGGTTTGTTTTTATAAGTTATGAGTGAGGATTGTAGCTCAACTATTCGTTTTTCCCCATTTTTTCGAACAATTGTAATTTCCTCTGAGCTGTTCTCTTTTCCACTTAAAAAATTGGAAACTCTTTTTAGAACGAGTTCTTTGCTCTTTTGGTCTAAAAGAGTATCATAGCGCATTTCAAGCAATTCACTTTCGGTATAGCCTGTTATCTCAATCATCTTTTGATTAACAAATTGATATTTACTATCTTGGGATATATATACACCTAGTGCAGAATTCTCTACAAGTGTCTGGTATTTTTCTTTAGACTCTTTTATTTCATTATCAAAAGTTTTCTTTGCGGTAATATCACGAGTCAGACCATTGAAACGAATGGGTTCGTTGAGATGAGAAACAACTGGCTTTCCCTTGGTTTTAACCCAACCGATAGACCCATCCTTTCTTATAATTCGATATTCGATATTAACTGGAGTCATATTAACAAATGCATCAATAAAAACTTCTTCTACGTATTTATCCTCATGATAAATCGATTTGTTCCATAGCTTTAATTCAGTGTATTCTTGATGCGTATATCCAGATACTTTCTTGATGCCATTCGTAAAAAGCATTTCATTTGTTCGGTAATCATATGACCAAAAGAAAATATCTATATCTTCTCCTAAAAAGTCTACATTCTCTTGACCTGTTTTTTTTAAAAAGGAAATCAAATTATTAACTTCAAAGTCTGTATAAATAGCATCCATCGAATCACCTTTATTTCCAAAATTCTATATGTGCTCCAATAACATTCACGACTGATTTAAACTATTGGTGTCCCGAGGAAAAAAATTGATATCTTTATACAAAAGTTGTAAAAGGTTATATAAAAACTCCTTCACCAAGAATATCGGGAATTTGTAAAAGATCGAACACATCCATTACTTCTTCTCTGACATTTGTTATTACAATCGTAATTCCTTTTTCTTCCATTGTTTTAACCAAATTTAGCAATAGACCAATCCCCGAAGAATCAACAAATGGGACATCTCTTAAGTTAAGGGTAACAGAAGAAAATTTTTCGATAGCTGGGAGTAGTTCCTCTTCCACAACTTCCGTTCCATCTATGTCTAAATCTCCCTCTAATTTAACTTCTACAGTTTTCTCATCCTTTATTAATAAAAAACGAATCATTATAAAATCCACCTATCCTATCATTGAATCTCAATTGTGCCATTATCGTTTAGGAATGCTGTTACATGATTTCTAGCTTCCATAAATGTATATTTACGATGACCAATTTTGATCGTACATCCTTCCATAACCTTTTTCATAACTATTTTTTGGTCTTCAGGGACCGCTATTAAAGTAGAAGTTCCACTCTCAGCCCCGACCTCATTGATATCTACGCCTAAGCGACCATACACCTCTCCACCTCGAAGAACTCCATAAATTTTCAAGGTTCCTCCAGCGTGTATCTTTGTATTAATACATCCATTTCCGAGGATCAGTATATTTCCACTACAATACAGTTTACTATTTACCGAGCTTGAAATGGTTATATAGGAATCAGGCTCCACAGGCGTCTTACTAAGTTCATGCAAATCCTTTACCTTGCGAGATAATAGCTTTATTGATTCTAAGGAGGTGATCTGATTGGTTAATGAAAGAAAGAGTTTGTTCAGCAACACCGCTATTTCTCTCCATTCATCATCTTGGAGGTATCCCTCACTTCTGTTCACAACATCGACGTACTTTTTGGCAATCGGAGGGAAGTTTTTGAATTTTCTTTCCAATAAAATTTTTAATAACGGCTGAATGCCTGCCCTTGTTAAGTCACTTGATTTAAAAGCTGCTGATTGTGACAACTGCCCAATTACTTTAACAATATTTGTCATATGTTGTTCTATTATCCCAAGAAGATGCCCTAATTCTGCAACCAGCATATTGTTCTTTCCCGCTGAAATTTCTGAACCAATAATAGTACCGTATCCAATTACCGCACCGCTTGCATTTAAAGTTGCATGGTCAATCGCTTTATGAACCATAACATCGCCTTCTGCCTCAACCATCATCCCATGTTTTACTTCACCGACAATTTCTATATCTCCAGAAAATCGAAGATTCCCTGATCCTAAATCAACATCTCCTAGATGTGTTAGTTTTTGCATAAGTGATATTTTTACAAGCTGTCCCCTTTTCTCAAGAAAAGGACGCCCTGATTCCGTAGCAACAGCTTTATCTTTAACAACCATAACACCATTACCTGTTCTCAATACAACAGGATGTACCTGTTTTGCTGGCAAGGGCTCATTTGTGACTGTATATCCAATTTGGCCAGGTACAGGAGGATGAACAATCGCAATAAGCTGTCCCCTCTCTACAGATGGAATCGTTTTGATCTCTCTAAAATCTACACTGCCATCCTCCTTTTCCTTAAGACCTTCGGTTGTGTCTGTTTCCACTTTAATTTCAATCCAACCATCTTTACCTGGCTTAGGTTGGATTCCCGTCACAATTTCAAATGTGCCTGGCTCTGTTGCTTCCAGTGCTTTATTTATTTCTGTGTGATTGAAACCGTGTCTTACATTCAACGTCTCTAATTTAAACAAAACATCCTCGTAGGAGAGTGTATGTTGTATCTCCTTCACTTCTTCAGCAATCAATTCAATATGGTGCTCAGCTTCTATATCTGGCACTTTCTTCTTAATTTTAAAGCCTGGTTCCACCTTTAATAATACCTTTAATCGATGATTATCCATGGAAACTGACCATTTTGTTTCCTTGACCTCTTCTTCCACCCGAATGTCATAAGAATCGTGTTCAGAGATAATTGTTGTCGTATCCTTGACTCTCATACCATTTTTATATAGAGAAACTCCAGGATGTACCGTGACCATCGGAAAATGAGTAGGGGATGACTTACAATATAGCTGACCATCCTTGACCCATGCTTTGCCATCGTATGAGGATGCTTGATTCCTTTGAGTCTCATGTATAACAGATTCCATTTGACCTTGACTTAATTTATCCACTGGCATTTCTTTTTGATTAGATACATGGTCTGCAATCAAATCCATCTGATTGATAACCGTTTCATTCATTTCGTTTACTTTTGTCTGCTCTAGCTTTTCATTTTTGACTTTCGTCAGTTTTACAATTCCAGCCTTCGAACCGATTCCTAAGAATCCTTTTGTTTCATTTTGAATAATTTCGATGGCCACATTATCTTTTGTTGTCTCTAACACATTTAGTCCAATCTCTATTGCTTCCCTAATATCTTTTCCTTTAGAAACAATACTTTCCATAACCATCCTCCTAACTCAATACCGGAGAATTCAAACTTGTTATATCCGCTTTTTTCTCACTTATCTTTAGTAAAACCATCGTAATATCATCTTTTTGTGGGACTCCCTGTGTGAACTCGTTCACTGACTCCATGACTCTTTTTTCAATTTCGCCAACACCTAGATCCTTGTTTTGCAATAAGGTTTGAGAAAGACGCTCTAGCTTATATTGCTCCCCATCCTTATTTTGAGCCTCAACAATACCATCCGTATAAAAAAACACTGTATCATCTTCCTCCAATTTTATGGATAGCTCTTGATAGACCTGATTGGGTAAACCACCAACCATAATCCCTTTCACCTTTGGAAGCTCCTCTACTGTATTATTCTTTGATTTAATAAGTAAGGGAGGATTATGGCCTGCGTTTGCATAGGTTAAAACCGACGTACTTGGGTTCCAATCAGCACAAAAAAGCGTTACAAAAGATTTCAAAGTCCGTAAGTCTTCATAGATTGCTTGATTCATAGCTGTTAATGTTTCACCAGGACTTTGTGTGCTTTCTGCAGCACTACGGAATGCTCCTCTAGTTAAAATCATTAGCATCGCTGCTGGGATACCCTTACCCATAACATCCCCAATCACAATCCGAAGATTCCCGTCTACAAGGGGATAAAAATCAAAATAATCTCCACCTATTAACCGTGCAGGTATGGAAGAACCGGAGACCTCTCCACCTTCAATACTAGGAGTTTTACCATTTAATAGTGAGGTTTGGATATTCCTGGCTAAATTAATTTCCCGTTCTAACGTTCTATCCATTTCTTCTTGCTTAGATTTTGAGAAGTTATATGACATATGATCCATATACATTACTCAACCTCCTCTTGGAGTACAGATAACATGTCATATAAACCAACAGTATCAAGAACTTGTCGTGTTAACTCATCTTCTCCTTGTAATCTAAGCTTGAATCCCTTTTCCTTTGATAAGTAGATGGCATTCATAATCGAACCAATTCCCGTTGAATCAATAAATTCTAATTTCGAAAAATCAATGATTAGCTTTTCAATCTCATCTATTTCTTCCAAATATGGATCTATTACATTTGCTGTTGAAATATCCAATATTCCCTCTAAATAGAGTGTAAGGGTCAAATTTTCATATTCTTTTCTGATCTTTAATTCCATGTCATTGCCTCCTTTTACAGTTTTCTAAATTTCGGGAAAACCAGTCAGTTGCATATCGTCTAACTTCTGGAAGTTTAAAATTACAACAATGCCCTTCATCCTCGTATTCTAGGTAACATTTACCATCAGGTAATAGATGATAAAGGTGATGTATTTCTTCATCTGAAACCATCACATCTTGTTTACCGTGAACGAGTAATACTGGTTTTTCAAAATCTAGAGAATCCAAAGTTGGGAGTGCATTTGATTCCTCTAAAACATAACGTGTTCTTTCCATAAAATAGTCGGGAAGAGTAATCTTACTTGAAGGAAAGACAGGTGATACAGCCACAACCTTATTAACTTTTGGGTTGCAGCTACCATATAATGCCCAAGCCGCACCGGAGCTTGTACCAAATAAATAAATGGGTAGATTTGAAAAATTGAGTACAGAATAGTCAATAAGTAAATCGACAAATTTCTGCCACCTTTTTTTCGTGCCCCTAATTCCCATATAAGCGTATGTCTGACCTTGACCTGGACCATCAAAACTCAGCGTAACAAATCCCTTTTCTAAAAAATCCAACTCATACGTAAACAGTTCTTCTTTCGTGGAATCAAGAGGATTAATGATAACCACAACTCCTTTTGGATTTGAAGGAACTCTTATTCTTCCAAAATAAATTTCATCCCCCATATGCAGCATGTCGTATGTTGTTTTCCAAGAATTAAGTCGGTCTGCTTCATGGAAATTTTCCATGGACTTATTCAGCCAATATATTTTTTCGCTACTCGCTTCTGGAATGAGCCATTGAATTAACTGAAAATAAAGTCCGGCTTTGCGGTAATTCAGTTCTGCCTCCCTTACTCGGTTATTTTCTGCTAATTTCTTTGCTTCAAAAACTTTTTGATTTGCTAAGCTTCTCCAGGATTGAATCCACTCATCTTTCGTGGAGATAGTGGAACGTACTGTCTCTAAGTCTTCCTTTTCCACACCATGAACAATCCATCTATCCCAAAAACCTTCAAACAAATTAGCAGTTAAAAGTGTTTTCTCAATCGTATTCATATTTCGTTTAGGTATTTCAACCCGTGGCATCAAATTTCCCCTCCTTTTCATTAGTAAAATCAAAATGTAAGATGATGGTTGAGCCTTGTGGAGATGTATATAATGTGACCTGCTTCGTCATTTTCATCATCAGAGTAAAACCTTGCCCCATTGATTTTTTTGTAGAGTATCCTTCTAGTAGAGCCATCTTAGGCAGGTCTTGTAAATTGAACCCTGGCCCCTTATCTTCAATAATAAACCTTACTTCTTTTTTGGCAGTGTCTTCAATTAAGGTCATTTTACCCTCTTCTGCATGTTTAATCGTGTTCGTAATTGCCTCTGAGAGAACGAGCAACCAGGTCATGACCAGAGTTTTGCTTATATGCTTTGATTCAAGAATTTCTTTTGCTTGATTGCGACAATTCGGGATATCTGAACGGTTCTTGATCGTATTCTCGCAAAATACGATTCCTTCTTTGAAGCCTTCAACCTCATCTTCCTTTATTAGCAAAAATTTGCCCTGTGTTGCTGCTAAAATGACATCACGATAGACTTCCCACTTACCGTCATCAGCTTGTTTTAAAGATGTTTGTTTCACTGTATTAAGTGAAACAAATAGCTCATTCTTAAACATTTCAAACGCCTTAAGCATCGCGTTTTGGATATCATTCTTTACATCTAACTGTCTAATTTCTTGTGGGATATCCAAATTTTGTTCATTCCAATTGACCATTATCTCGCTTAAATGGAGAAAGACTTCTTCATCACTTATAGGGTCATGAAATGACTTTTTGGTAAATGACAAGTAGAATATGAAATCTCCTTGAGCCTTATCTCCTCCTGAGTATTCACATAATTTCTTCGCGAGAAATCCTTTTTTGGTCATTTGATCTAAGTCGTCAAATTCTGTTCCAGAAGGGAGAGTCATGGCAAAAGGCTGTTCTTTTTCAATTGAAGAATTCTTAAATACTCTATTAAAAAGCCGCCTCACTGTCCCCCCTCCTATAGAATGCCTAAAGGTGGCATTATTGTGATTTCATCAATAAAAGCCCCTTGTGGCTGATCAAGTAGGTAAAGCAAATTTTTTGCAACCGTTTCGGTTGGAATCATTTTTGACAAATCAAAGCTTGTCTCCATATTGTCCCAAAAGCTACTGCTAACAGAGCCTGGTATAACTGCTGTAACCTGAACACCTTTCGTCCGAAGTTCAGTCTGTAATACTTTTGTTAATCCCATAACTCCAAATTTAGATGCGGAATACCCCCCGCAACCTGCTAATGCTGTGGTGCCAGCGATTGAAACAAGATTTAAAATATGACCTTTACCTCTTTCAGCCATATGCTTCCCAAAGTACTTACAGGTTAGAAAAGTACCTCGTACATTTGTTGCTAGCATATTATCAAAATCCTCTAATGAGGTATCGATTACACTTCCAAATACGCCTACACCAGCACAATTCAATAAGGTATCTACTGTGCCAAACTGATTGACTGCATGTTTAAAAAACTCTTTAACGGATTCCTCACTTGTTACATCTAACGGTAACTCTAATACATTTCCTTCTAGCTTATAGGAATTGCTTCTGCTTCCAAGCACGAGGTTTGCACCAAATTTTTTAAGCTCGGCTGCTGTTTCTTTACCAATTCCTTTACTTGAACCCGTAACGACAATTGTTCTTCCCTTAAACGATTGACTAGGCATATTTTTACTCCATTTCCGGACCATAATATTCAAAATAGTTTTTCTCTGTTTCATATAACCCAATTTTATAAAGATTCTTTAGCTTCGGATCTAAAAGATCCCAAACGACCACTGCTACATTTTCGGAAGTTGGGTTTAATTCCTTAAATTCCTCTGTATCTAAATTCAAATGCTTATGATCAAATTTCTTCATTATTTCCTGTTCAACGATTTCATCTATTTCTGAAAGATTTGCAATCATCCCGGTAATTGGGTCTGGCTTTCCGCTTACTGTTACCTCCAGGTAGTAGTTATGACCGTGCCCATATGGATTATTGCATTTCCCAAAGATTTCAAGGTTTTCTTCGTGACTCAACTGATTACTATGCAAACGGTGTGCAGTTGAAAAGTGGTATTTTCTAGTTAATCGAACCATTTCTTGGTCCTCCTTTTCCGCAAATAAAAAATCATTTTCCTTCAAACGAATTTTGTGAAGCTGACAATTGTCAATTTTCCCATCAAGTGAATTCCATATATACGAAACAATATTTTCGGTAGTTGGCAAATGACTAGTAAAATACGGATGCTCTTTATTCAGAAATTTTCCATCTATTTCACTATAAATAAAGGATTTTACAACTTTATCAATATCCGTAATATTTACTACGATCCCTGATTCTTTGTCTAATTGCCCTTTCACCATCACTTCTAACGTATAATCGTGTCCATGTCCGTGTGGATTACTACAAAGTCCAAAAACTTTTTGATTCTCTTCCTCACTCCACTCTTCAATCCGATAATAATGAGCTGCTGAAAAGTACATTTTTCGTGAAAGATAAAGCATGTTGCAAACCTCCTATCAATCTCGTAAAAGAGCTCTTTCGAATTCTTCAACTAGACCTTTATTCTCTTTAAATATTCCCTTTTTAACTGTAGTAACAGTAGAGCTACCTGGTTTCTTAATTCCTCTTGCACACATACAAAGATGCTGCCCCTCGACACTTACAATTACACCTTCTGGCTGCAATACGTTCATAACTGCACTTGCAATTTGCTGGGTCATTCGTTCCTGTACCTGCGGACGCTTTGCAACAAGCTCAACAAGTCTTGCAAACTTACTTAATCCAACTACTCTGCCATTTGGAATATAGCCAATATGTGCCTTCCCGAAGAAAGGAATAAGATGGTGTTCACAGAAAGTGTAATAGGTAATGTCCTTTACTATAACGATTCCATCATAGTTTTCCTCAAATGTTGTGGTAAGTGCTGTTTCAGGGTCAACTCCTACACCTTCAAATACTTCCCCAAACATTTTCGCGACTCGCTTTGGTGTATCTAGTAAACCCTCTCTTGATGGATCCTCGCCTATTATTTCTAAAATAGAGCGGATATGATCCTCCATTAGACTTTTTTTAAGTTCAACTGACATGCTTGATTTCCCCTTTGATGAAATTTTTAATTATAAACTCTTGTGGAAGGTTCAAAAAAAACACCTTCAAAAACAAAACTTTTGCACTAATACTTTTTACCTACTAATTGCGCGTGCAATTCGTATATTTATTAAAGTTTAAACTTGTACATATTCTCGAATAATGTTTTAGAGATATTAGATAATTCAATTGATTGTGCTTGTAATGATTTAAACAAATCAGATAGCGTAATTGTCATATCTGTAGTAGAAGATGTATTATTATTAGAAATTTCACGAACTGCATGTATTCTAGACTTGATATCCTTGAACTCTTCTTTATTGGTCAATGAATCTATTTTTTCTTCAAGAGCATCTAAGAAATCTATAATTTCATAATTGTCTTCTCTAGCCCTAGAAGTTAAATCAACAGATAGCGCATACGCCTTTTCAACAGACTCATCAGCCGCTGTCTTTAACTCTAAAGATAAATTTTGTACTTTTTTAGCTTCTTTAGTTGTATCTTTTAAAACCTTATTTAAGGTACTTGTCATTCGATTCGTACTGTTAGAAAGGTCTGCTAACTCACCTTTTCCTTTAATTGTTGACTTAGTAGAAAAATCTCCTGACTCAAGAGTTTTGATTTGAGTTATAATCACTTGAATATCTTTGTATATTCTTCCGAAGAATCTAGTAGATAGAATAAATAATGCCAGTAACGATATTAAGCTAAAAATTATCAGTAATGTTGCCATACTTTTTAAAGGTTGACTTAAATGGTCATAATCTAAACCAACGTAAATTGCTTTTCCATCAGAAGTAGGAATAAACACTTTATAATAAGTATTACCTCCTAATTCTTCTTTGTATGAAACTTGTTTAGGCGTTTTGACTAAATTTACAAGTGTAGCTACATCCTTTTCAGTTTTAGACTCGAACGTCCCATAGTTAACTGCCTTCCAATCTGATATTTCAATTTCCAGTAGTGAAGGGTCTGCATACACTTGTGGGGTTAGAACCGCAAGTTCTAAAACATTTTTATTTGAATTTAGAACTGTCTTAATCCACATATCTGGTCCAACTTCTTGAGTAAAGTTATAAACCTCGTTTGCTTCAATATAAGGATTGATGATATAATCTTTCCCTTCAGGTTTGTAGTATCCATATTTGAAGAAAGTAGGCTTTTCAGTGTTAGAACCCGATGGCGCAATAGGAAGTATCATTGTATTTTCTTCTTTATATGCTCCAAAGAAATCAGGAAGTTCTTCCTCATAATATAAAGCATGAAGGATTTGATATACAGGTGATTCTTCACCTAAGTACTCTTTAAAGCTAAACCCTATATCTGTTGGGGTTGTAGACTTTACTCCCATTACACCTTGATCACCTTGTTCTGTAAGTAGGGTTATACCTGCAATACCAAATTCATCTATTAGATCCACTAACTCTTCGTTAGTAATTTCTTCTAAAGGCTTATCCCCAAGTCTGTCATCGATACGTTCTGCAATTAGCTTTAATTTTAGGTCTAACTGAAGTTCAATGGCTTTTGTTGCCATCTGAGTTTCAATCATTCCTTGTTCTATACTTTTACTTACTTTTTGGGCCTCTACTGCTACATCAGACTCAATTTTCTTACTAAGGTACGTATATTGAAATGCACCTGAGCAGACTAAAATGATTAAAAGAACGATTAACATTGTAGTAGTAAATTGTCTTTTTAAGGTACTTCTGACTTTCTTTATGGTTTCTGACATAATCTGTCCTCCATATTAAATTAGTGATTTTAGTTTGACTTTATCAATCTTATTAGATATTAAAGGCATTTCATCTATAAATATTACTTTATCAGGAATTTTATAAGCTGAAATTCGACCTGAACAATAAGAACGAATATCTTTAGTTGTTACCCCGTCAGCAACTACAAAAGCCACAATTTGCTCTCCATAAATATCATGAGGTACACCTACAACTGCGACATTTTTTATTCCTTCAATCTGTTGAAGAAAGGTTTCTATCTCATTCGATATTACCTGTCGACCAGCTTTTTTGATAACATCCTTCTTACGACCCACTATCTTGAAAGTTCTATCAGAAGGAAACTCTACTAAGTCTCCTGTTTTAAACCATCCATCTTCAAAGGCTTCTTGTGTAGTAACGGGATTATTGTAGTATTCCGTGAACATACTCCCTGTTTTTAACCACAATTCACCATCTACTACTTTATACTCAGCTTCATCGAATAAGGTTAACACGATCTCCTCATCGCCATTATCAGTAATTACCCCATCACCTATGGCTCCTGCTTCAGAGCTACCTAAAAGGGTTACGAATGTACAATCTTCTATTAGAGGGAAGGCTTTTAAAATACTAGGTGTTACTTTTTCTCCAATAAAACATACAAGTTCTAATTTCTTTAAGACTTCAGGTTTTAGTCGACTAGCAAAATTATAAAGTGATTTAAAGATTGAAGGTGTAGTCATCACTTTATTTGTATTTGTTTTTTCAATAGTTTCTATCATTTTTACTAGATCAAACTCACTTGCTACAACTAAGTTTGAACCTGCCTTTATTACTGATTTCATAGCTACAACTGCACTGAAAGTACTTATAGCTGCATATATAAACATATTATCTGTTGGTTTTAAATCCCAACATTTGAAAAGACAATCATAAGTAAAATCGAAAATACTGTTACCAAATACTATCCCTTTAGGTTGACCTGTACTTCCTGATGAGAAAGTTACAAACTCTCCTTTGGCAGAGGTATTACTCTTTTCGATACGACCATAATTAGTTTTATCCCACGTAGTACAATCATCAGAAGTGAAGATTGTAGTTTTTGTATCCCTTCCCTCTGCCCAGTCTTTTATGAGTGTCGAGAAGGAAAAACCTGATAACTCATTAATAGTGAAAATAATATGAGGGTCAAGAGAATTTAATACCCCTAATAAGTCATCTGTCCTCGACTGTAAGCTAACAGGTACTAGCGTTGCGTTTAGCTTGTTGACTGCAAAGAATAAAGGAATATACTCCTCTACTACATTTACTAATACTGCTACTGCTTTACCCTTTAAATCCTTATAGTCTAACAAAGCCTCATACCTAGCAATCTCAGTTTTTAATTCTCCTGCAGTAAGGCTTTTTGATAGAGATGATAAGGTTACATTCCCATCATCCAACCCTGTTAGTATATTTTCATAGAAATTCATTTAGATAACCCCTCACTTACTATGGAATAAAGACCGCCAACAGTAGCTGTTTTATCCGCGTTTTCTATAAAGTTACTAAAAGAAACTTGATAATGGTCAGCTAACATAGTTGTCAAATTTACCATTTGAAGGGAATCAACATCTAACTCATCCCTAATATTTGTTTCTTCAGATACTTCGACTTGTTCTTGCTCAAGCAAGTCGAACATTGTAGCTGTAAAATCATTAAATGTCATTGATATTTACTCCCTTGAACCATTCAGCGGAACGGTGTCTTATTTCGCCTAATTTATTATCACAACAGTGCGCCTCATTTTCGTATATTATGAAACGTTTTTCTTCATCAAAGTTGTTATACACTCGCTTTAATTCTTTACCATCTATTAAGAGGTCTTTCTCACCATGTACGATAACAATATTACTAATATCAGAAACACTATCTTCCTCAAATGTAGGTAAATACCCTGTATCAAAGTCTACTAGCATATTACTCATACGGTTTCGGAAATAATCAGGAAGTCTAATATTAGATGCATACCTAGTAGGTGGACTTACCGATACGATCTTATCTACTAGTGGATGTCTACTTGCTTCGATCGCCCAAGCACCACCTGAACTTGTTCCGAATAGATTGATAGAGAGATTAGGAAACTTTAAGTGAGCAAATTCCACTACCCCTTTAGTAAATTCCTTCCATGATTGGTAGTCAGCTTTATGACCATGAACCATTAAGGTTTCCCCTTGACCAGTCCCGTCAAAACTTATCACTACTAACCCCTCATTTACGAAGTCTTGTTCATACAGATAGAATTCTTCCTTTGTAGAGTCAGTCGGAGTGACAAGGATAACCACGCCTTGAGGTTCAGACTCTGGTAAGTGAATACGACCACCATAGTTTTTACCGTTAATTGTTAAGGTATGACGAAAGACTTCACCAGCAGATACTTCATCAGCAAGGTCGAACAAATCTAGACACTTTTTATACCAGTCGGCTCTTATACCGTGGGGTTCAGGGTACACCCACTGTGCAAGGTTTAGATAAATACCTGCTTTACGGTAGTTTTCTTCTGCCTTAGCAAAATCATTACTAGATTTGAAGGTGTCTGCTTTTTCTTTGTACTCTTGGGCTTTATTAGAAAGTTCTGTAACCCAACCTTTAGCAGTAATCATTTTTGATTTATGTGCTTTGACAAAGTCTTCATCAATACCATGTACATACCAACGACTCCAAAAACCATTATCCATCATACTTGCAAGAATGGTTTTTTTAATAATTGTATCGGTGGACATTTCCTGTAACTTAGTTTGTAACTTTTCCATTTTCTTCTCCCTTTTCAAAAATTAAAAATATCGTAGAATCACTTTATGGGTTTTTAACAGAGTCGGGATGCCAACTTCATTGTAACCCCTGGCCAAGTGACTTCTTTGTTGAATAACCTTTCATCTCTCGACACACTATTTTGCCTCCGCAATTAACGCTTTTAATTTTTGTTTATCTACTTTATTATTTTTTAAAGGTATTTCTTCTAAAAAAATGACCTTATCAGGAATTTTGTAGGATGATACTCGACTTGCACAATAAGAACGAATATTTTTTGAAGTCAAATTTTTTGCTGCTACAAATGCTACAATCTGCTCTCCATAGATATCATGCGATGCTCCAATGACCGTAACATTATTTACCCCTTCAATTTTTTGAATCACACTCTCTATTTCACTAGCAACTACGTGACGACCACCCTTTTTTATCACGTCTTTTTTTCTACCTACAATCTTAAAGGTTCCGTCATCACCAAACTCTACTAAATCTCCTGTTTTAAACCATCCGTTTTCAAATGCTTCATCCGTTAAAGATTTACTATTATAGTATTCAGTGAACAAACCTCCTGTTTTTAGGAGTAACTCACCATCAACTACTCTATGTTCGGCTTCATTGACTATTTTAAAGTCAATATCTTTAGCATCTTTATCCGTTATATAACCATCGGCAATTGAACCAGCTTCTGAACTACCTAAATGAGATAGGAACTTACAATTTTTCATGATTGGAAAATTACTTATATAGTTTGGTGATACCTTTTCGCCTACCACGCATACCAATTCCAATCTTTCTAAAACTTCTGGTTTTAAATTACTTGCAAAATTGTAAATGGCCTTGAAAATGGATGGTGTGGTTGAAATTTTATTACATTTCCATTTATCCAGTATTTTTACGATTTTTAACAAGTCAAAATCGTCTGAGTGAATAAAATTCGCCCCACTTTTTATGATTGTGTTAATTCCAGTTACTCCGAATAGAGAACTTGTAGGTGCAAAGAAAAAAATATTATCCGAGGGTTTTAACTCCCAACTACTGTGTAAACATTTGAAAGTATGTTCAAATACACTATCTTTGAAAACAATACCTTTAGGTGTTCCAGTACTTCCTGATGAAAATGTGATAAAATCCCCTCTATTATAAAGCGAAGATTCTTCTTCGCCACCTAAGGAAGTTGTGTGGAAACTTTTATAATCATCTGTTGATATAACGAGTGTTTTTGTTTTATTCCCTTCTGCCCATTCACTTATTACTTCAGAACAGTTAAAACCCTTAATCATGTTATCTGTGAAAACAATATGTGGGTATAGTGAATCTAATACCCCCACCAAATCATCTCTTTTGGACTGTGTGCTTAAAGGTATTACTGTTCCTTTGAGATTACGAATTGCATAGAATAAAGAAATATTTTCTTTTACGGATTCAACTAATATTGCTACCTTTTTACCTTCTAAACTATCTATACCAAACATAGATTGATAAAAAGCAACCGATTCTTTAATATCTTTTACAGAGTATCCACGATCCAAGTTAGATAACGATAAATGATCGTTATCTAACCCTTCTATTACACTGGTATAAAAACTCACAGCTTTTCCTCCGTTACAATGGTGTATAATTCACCTACAATATCAATCTTGCTGCCGTTTTTAATAAACACACGAAACGGAATTTTGTAATGCTCCGCTAGACTTGTAGTTAAATTAACCATTTGAAGTGAATCTATGTTTAAATCATCTCTTAGACTAGATGTTTCAGTTACTTCTACTTCCTCTAAATCAAGTAAATCAAACATTACTGTAGTAAAATCCTTAAATGTCATGAATACTTATCCCCCTAAACCATTTCGCAGAACTGTGTTTAATTACAATAAAAAAAGCCCACCAAAAGGATATTGGCGGGCATGTTGAATAGGTAAATAGTCGTAGTTCAAAACAACTAGTTAACCTGCGCAACAAATTCTGTTCCAATCCTTTTCGGTAACCCGGCGATCATAGCTAATATAGCCTTAGACCCGTAGCTTTGCGTCCCTATCTTTCAATAGATTTGCCATTGTCGAAGGTATTCTCTTACTTAATATATCGGCATGTTATCTCGTATGTTGGAATGGTAAATAGTACCTGTGTGGTATGTAAATAAAATGACGAATAGAACCTATTTATTATTCCAATAAAAAAACAAATAGTACTTATGTAGTACAAATTAAAAAACAGCGTCTTTTATACTATCATTTTGACGAATTTTGTCAATTATTAATATCACCAGGTATTCCTATTTTTAAGGATTTAACTAGGAAGGTATTCCTATTTTCAGGGTGGAAGGGTACTGATTGGGAAGGAGAAACAGACGTAGTGTAAGATATTTAGTTATTCTTTTACATGAAAAAGGCATCCAAATGCAGCTAAGCTCCATATTGGATACCTCTCAAAAATTATTTAATTACTTTCATTTCAGTTTGGCCTTTTACTATGAAATTGCCTAGTTTTCCTTCGAAGTTCATCATCATTTGACCACGAACCCAGAAGAAGTCTTGTCGTTCGAACTTGAACTGACCTTTTTTCGCTTGTTGGTAATAGCCTTTTTTTGATGTTAGGGCCGAAACTCCATTAAGAGTTACTTCATCTAAATCAAAGTCTGTAGGGCTATACCCCATTGGTAACAAAACTTGAACGGTGAATACACCTTTGTTTCCATTCATAACCTTAGGCAATACTTCAACAGTTGCTGGAATATAAACAAGGATTGTTTTTGTAACCTTTGTTGTCCATCTGGCGTGATCTGTTGCTTCAATCTCAATTACATATTGACCTGGTTGGTCGAATGAAATATTTCCACCGTTTTGAACAATTTGACCATTCACAGTCATTTGTTCATGTGCAACTCCAGATAGATTATCAGTTGCAGTATAAGCTAATTTTAAATCTGTTCCCAACGCATACTCGTCTGCTAGGTCTAGGTTAATGGTTGGTGCAGTTTTGTCGATTTTGACCTGTACGGTTTGAACTTCTTCAACATTTCCTGCTAAGTCAACACTGTAGAAAGAAACTTCAGTTATTCCTTCTTCACTTACTATTAGGCTTGTACCCTCTACAAACTCAGAGCCGTTTATAGAATAGAATGTATGAGCTACTCCGCTTAAGTTGTCGGTTACTGATAACTCAACCTGGACTTCTTCGTTAGACCATACCTCTTCAACATTTGATGTTGTTTCTGGTGCTGTTTTGTCCACTTTAACTTGTACTGTTTGGACATCTTCAACGTTACCTGCAACATCTACACTGTAGAAAGATACTTCGGTTACACCTTCTTCACTTACTATTAAGCTTGTACCCTCTACAAACTCAGATCCATTAACAGAATAGAATGTTTGAGCTACGCCACTTAAGTTGTCAGTTACTGATAACTCAACTTGTACGTCTTTTTTAGACCATACATTTTCAACATTAGAAGTTGTACCAGGAGCTGTTTTGTCCACTTTAACTTCCACAGTTTGGATATCTTCTTTATTCCCCGCTTCGTCAATACTATAGAAATAAATATTATTCACTGCTTCTTCTTTGACAATGAAGCCTGATCCTTCTACAAAAATAAGACCATCATATGAATAGAACGTTTTAGCAACACCACTTAAGTTATCGGAAGCTGTTAGTTCTACTAAGAAGTCCTTATTGTTCCAAGCATCTTCTACATTTGATAATGTTGTTGGTTTTGTTTTGTCAATCTTTACTTCAGCTGTTTTTATTTTTTCCGTATTACCGACTTTATCAACAGAGTAATAATCAACCTTGTGGGTCCCTTCCTCTTGGATCGTGAATGAAGTTCCCTCAACGAATACTCCATTATCTAGAGAATAGAATGTTTTTTCAACCCCTACTTCATTATCAGTAGCCGCTAGACGGACATCAACACTCTCATTCACCCAATCAGTCGGTGCATCGATTGATGTAACAGGCGCTTCTTCATCGATAATCAATTTAGCAAGTACAACATTTGAAGGAGCTGACTCTCCAAATGAATTACTAACAGAAGTAACAATATATTCATGGTTTGCATATGAAAGATTATTGATTGTATAAGATAGATTATTAACCTTTTCAGCTATTAAAACTTTCTCTCCATCAATAATTTCATAGATGTTATATCCATTTGCATAGGTTACGAAATCCCAGCTAATTCTTGCACTTGTATCGCTTAATAGTTTCAAGGTTGCGACAGGTGGTTGCATAACTGGATAGATGATATTTTCTGTAATCTGGTTTGAAGGAACGGCTTCACCGAAAGTAGTATGATAAGCAATTACTTCAAAGGAATGGCTATCTTCGGTTAAATTATAAACTTTAGTGCTTGTTGCTGTTCCATCATAAACTTGCTTTCGACTATCGGCGGTTATTTGATACACTTTATATCGATTTGCCCAATCAGCCTTTGTCCATTTTAACGTAATATTGTTTACGTCATTAATTACTCCCTCTAGCTGGGCCGGCTGTACCTCAGGCCAGATTAATGTTAGCTCAATTGAACTACTCTCAGGAGACTCATCAAAACGGTCACTATAAGAATGGACGACATAGTTGTAATCACCTTCAGGCATATTACTGAATGTCATTGATGTACCTGTAGTTTTACGTTGGAATACCTTTTCTCCATCGATCATTTGATACACATTGTATTCTTTTGCAAACTCTACCTTATCCCATTTAAGGATGATGTTATTTCCGTTTGAAATACTGTTTGTCACATTTTCAGGTGCCTGCATGATAGGATGAACCAAAGTAAGCGAAATCGCACTACTTTTTGGAGATTCTCCAAAGCGGTCACTGTATGAATACACCTCGTATTCGTAGTTGCCTTCAGGTTGATTTGTAAATGTATTACTCGTTCCTGTTACTGTTTTTAGTAATACTTTTTCACCATCTATAATTTGATAGATATTGTAAGACTTAGCGTAATCTGATGAAGTCCACTTTAATTGAATGTCATTACCGTTCAATATATTTGTTGTTAAGTTTTCAGGGGCTTGCATAATTGGAAATACTACTTCTAAAGAAACAGTGCTACCCTCTACTGATTCCCCAAAACGTTTACTTACAGAATGGACAACATAGGAATGTTTTCCCTCAGTTACATTGCTTATTGTATATATATTCGAAGTAATATTTTTCACTAATTCCTTTTGGTCACCTATTACCTCATAGACATTGTAAGAATCAGCATAATCAGCCTTTTCCCATGAAAGTTTAATATCATTTCCATTAACAATAGCAGGGTTAAGATTTGCTGGGTTCTCCATTTCTGGATGGACCAAGTTTACAAATATTTCAGCCCCAAACTTCGATTCACCGTGAATTGTAGAGTTTGAATGAACGACTAAATGGTAGTCTCCTTCAGGTTGGTTCGTAATAGGTATTAAACTTGACGTTACATTTCTTACGAGAACTTTCTCTCCATCGATAACCTGATAAACATTGTAATTTGTCGCAAATTCTGCACCCGTCCATGAAAGATATATATCATTTCCATTTCTGATATCATACTTTAGATTTGTTGGTGCTTTAATTGTAAGTCCCTCAACAGTAACACTTACTTGAGTACCTGTCTCAGATTCACCAAATTTTGAAGATAGTGAGTAAATCTCATAAGTGTATTCCCCAGCAGACATATTTGAGAAAGTTCTATTTGTACTAGTAGTTGTTGCCTTCAGAACCTTTTCTCCGTTTTCAATCTGATAAATCTTATAGGATGTTGCATATTCAACAGCTTCCCATTCTAGACTAAAAGATGTCTCACTCTTAATTGTCTTCGTAACATTTGTTGGTGCAGCCATTTCGGGGTGAACAACTGAAATTGTTGTTTCAGTTCCCTCCACTGATTCACCGAACCTTGATGAATAAGAATGGACTACATATTTATAGTTTCCTTCTGCCATATTTCCAATAGTAGTCGTAGTAGACGTACTTGATAATGTTCTTACTCTTACTTTAGATCCATCATCTTTTACTTGATAAACATAATAATTGTTGGTATTAGAAGTTGGTTCCCATTCCAATACAACATCATTACCATTTTTTACATAAGACGTTACTTTGCTCGGTGCCTGCATTTCAACGTGATCAATCGTCAATGAAACACTCGCACTCTCTTGTGATTCTCCAAATCTATCATTGTAGGAATGGATTACAAATTCATACTTACCTGCTTCCGCCTTAGAATAGGTGATGGACGTATTTGTAACCGTACTTTTTAATACTTTTTCACCATCGATGATTTGATAGATTTTATATTCTTTTGCATTTGGGGCACTATCCCAAGTTAGCTTTATATCATTTAGGTTTAATAATTGATATGAAAAATTTGCTGGTGCAGCCATGGTAATTTCATCTAAAACAACTGTTAGACCGTCTCCACCACTGGATTCTCCAAAGCGGTCACTAAATGATTGAACTTCATACTTATAACTTCCTGGTGCAACATTTGATAGTTTAATAGACGTATTAGTTGTTGTTCCAACAAGCTCTTTACCATTTTCGGTAATTTCATATAATCTATATTCTGTTGAATAAGGAACGGATGTCCAACTGAAAGTAACATCATTCCCATTTGTAATAGAGTATTTGAAATTACTTGGTGTTACCATCGTTGGATGAACCACCTCAGCAAGGATAGGTGCTGAAGAAGGAGATTCTCCATATAATACGTTATCCGCAGAAACAGCATATTGATAGGTTCCTTCTGCTGCATTCGTAATTGTGTAATTATTCTTCGTTGGAGAGTCTAGTAACGTAAACTCGCCACTTTCAGAAACCCGATAGAGTTTATAGACTTCCGCATATTTAACTGCATCCCATGTTAAAACAACATTGTTTCCATTCGAAATTTTATAAGAAAGATTTGCTGGCGCAGCCATCTCTGGGTATGTGACAGTAAAACTAATTGGTGCACTAGGTCCAGACTCACCATCTGAGTTTAAGGTTGAAATGACAAATGTATAGGTTCCTTCTGGAAGATCCTTCATTAGATAGCTATTAGAAGTCACCTTTTGTTTTAAAATGAGTTGCCCTTCAGTAATTTCATAAATATTGTATCCTGTTGCGCCATACACAGAATTCCAACTGAGTTTAATATCATCTGGAGTTACCTCCTGATACGAAATATCACTTGGTGGCAGCATACTACCATTAGCGAGTGCATTGCCGAATGGAAAGAATAATTGAACAACCATTAGAAGCAATGCAAGAATAGTGACGTTTCTCTTCAAGATTTTCTTCATCCTTTAGTCCTACCTTTCTAAAAAAAGCCAAAAGAAAAAGAACCTCATACAAGGTTCATAGGTAAATAGACTATGATTCCTTGTGGCAACCGGCTACCATCCACTGATTGTGGGTCAGGCCCTTGGCTTTGCGTCCTACGATTTCCCATAGTTTGCCTTTTTCACTTTGGTTTTTTATTATTCATTAACTATTATCATACTATTTTACCAGCGAATTGAAAAGGTCTATTTTACTAGTTATAGTCAATTTATCCTTATTTAACAGAAAAATCTAGCAAAACAAACCGAGTAGCAGATACACTACTCGGAACCATCTCTATTTTCTTTTATCAAAAAACATTCCATCTGCCGGTCCAGCTTGATAAGGGTTAGCATATTTTTTTGAAGTAGCTTTACTTTTTTTCAATTGGGCTAAATCCGTTTGGATCTCGAGTTTGATTTCCGCTAGTTTAGCATCAATGATTTTGTTGATAAGGACAATTTCAGCACCTAACTTCTTTTCTTCATCAGTGTAGGGAGGAGCAATTTCTTTTATAGCTCTGTCCCTCAAGTCTAAAAAAGAAGTGATTCTTTCAATAAAACTATCACGATTCTCTTTCGGAATCGGTTGCTCTAATAACTCTAGTAATTCTTTTGTTATACCGTTTAGTGACAAAAGTGCGTTCACTATACTTGTCCACCTTGATATTGTTTTTGACGGTTCACTTGAATAACTTGTTTCCATGTATCTCTAAATTCTGTCACATATCCCTCTGCTTCTTCTAATATTTGAAGGTCATTATTTATGTTAGCTTCGATTAGGAGTGATTTAATATAGTCATACATTACAATCATTTGCTTTGAAATCTCATTTTCCATATTTAATGTAACCATAAGTTCCTGGATAATATTTTGCGCCTTAATCAAATTAGTATTTTTTTCACTAATATCGTTTTCTTGAATTGCAACTCGGGCCGTTGTTATAAATTTAAGACAACCGTTATAGAGCATTAATGTTAACTCACCTGGCGATGCAGTTGAAAATGAATTCTTTTGATAGGTTTGATATGGATTATTCACAGCCATTTTTCATCTACTCCTTCTTTACTATTAAAAAACTAGAAAATCAATTTTAAGCTTTATTATCAAAAAAGAGCCCCAAATAATTTGTCATTGACGCATAGATATCCAGCAATTTCTTTGATGGTATCTCACGGACAACTTCATTTGAATTTGTATCAATAATCTTTACGTAGTATTTTTGTAATTCTTCATGTAATTCAAACTTTAATGCAGTAGTTGTTGGAGATAAAAAATCATTCATCACATCCACCACATCTTCAAGCTTTTCCTTTGAAACTAGTATATTTTCCTCTACATGTTTATCTTCTTTTGGTTGTATGTGATCAATAATCAATTCATTATTTCTACTTGAAATATCAGCGTTCTTAAAAACAGAAGAATCAAAGGAAATATCTTTAATTACCATACTAGTCTTCTCCTTTCGACTGAACAAACCAAATCTATTGCTAATATCGGCAATAATTCATTTACATTTAGTAGAAATTTATAACCAAATGCTTAGATGAGTTTTTGTTATAGCTCTAAATGAAAAAACAAAGTGAAGGGTTCAAATCCCCCACTTCGCTATTTTTTACATCCCTCCACCGAATTGCTGCATAAGCCAACCGCTTTGAGAGTTAGCTCTTTGCATAGCCAATTCCATCGCTTGAAACTGTTTCCAGTAACGATCTTCAACTCGAGCTAAACGATCCTCTTCTCTGGATATCCCGCCTTCTATATTTTTCAGCTCTTTAGCCATCATACTATTTACGTCAATAGATAGATTAGGAGAACCTGCCTTTGAACTTAGTTCAGAAATTCCAAAATTTAATCGTTCGTATAATCTGATACCTAAGCCACTTTCATTATGTTTTTGGACATTGGTTACAGTCGTACCAGTTTCTGTACTTCTTGAAGTAAAAAGCTTTATGATACTATCCATATTATTTTCTAAAGCTGCATTTAGCTTTTTTTCATCGATTTCTAACTTGCCATTTTCTCGCCAATTTTTACTAGTTGTAATGCCAATATCAAATAAAGATTGAAATCCCGCATCCCCCGTCCCAACAGCAGTCCCTAAACTAGATCTTAAATCTGTGAGAAGCCTAGAAACAGTATGGTCCCCATTTAACATTCCGCTTTGAGCTTTTTCTTCCCAAAGCTCAATTTCCCGATCTGTCATTTCATTTTTTTGTTCCTCTGTTAGAGGAGGAAAATCCCTGTAGCGTTTCTCTGATATCTTTCCATTAAGCTCCTCAACCAGTTCATTGTACTTATCCACAAAATTTTTAATGCTGTCAAAAACAACTGATGTATCTTTTTTTGTTCCAACAGACACCGGTTGATCGGGTGTGATATTTGCCTTCAAATCGAATTTAATTCCATCAAAAGTAAAGCTGTTCCCTGTTGGATTAATTGTCAATCCATTTATGACAACTTTCGCAGCAACGGCATCGGCACCTTTAGCTGTGGATACACCATTTGAAGAAAAGCTATCTGTACTTTCATTTATTGTCCCATTTATGAGCCCTATCTTATTTGCAGTTATAGCTGTATCACCATTTACTGTTAAATTAGTGATAGAGATCTCAGATGCTGCTGCTTTATTCGTACTAGTTAGAATTAATGAATTTCCATCTTTAAAGTAAGAGGCTGTAACAACACCTGCTCCAGCATCATTTATTTTAGTAATGGTAGATGCTATTGTGTCTGCAGCTCCAATGCTAACATCAATTCCATTAAGTTTAAAAGAAATCTCTTCATCTAGGGCTACCCCCTCTGCAATATTTAATTTAAAACTAACAGTAGCACCTCTAGCCTCTGTAGCCATAGTTGCTTCACTTATGGTGTAAGTTGAAGAAGATGGTAATCCTGTAACTGTGGCTCCCAATTTTTCAGGTTGTGTCACTGTCGTAGTCTGTTTATTAAAGGGGGTTTGAAGTCTTAGATGCTCAGTTGCAGATCGAAAGCTTACAAGCTTACTATTAATTTCTCGATAAGCATCTGTTTTCCATATATTCATTGTTTTCGCTTGCTGTAATTTAATTAACCTATGCTTTTGAGCATTAACTAACTCCTTTACCATACTTTCTGTGTCTAAGCCTGAGGCTAAACCTGAAAATCTAATCGTGGTACTATTTAACATACCTTTTCCCTCCTTACCTAAATACATCAAAAATCTTTCGTGGTTATAGGTAACATCCATATTATTTTTTTATACTTAGTTTATATATCGGATAAACCTTTCAAAAATTGAGAGGATTTAAGTAAATGAATAAAAAAAGCCTGATTGTAGTAAGCAAATTGCAACAACAAAAAGTCCATGTTGTTTACATGAAACATTGTGTGCATGGTATTAACTGAATATATAACCTTTAGCTTTGATAGTTTACTACTTGTTGTATAAGAATAGAACCAATAATACGAATAATTAAACCTTGATATTTTCCTTAATATGCATAAAAATAACTTCTTTCCACATGTTAACTTTTTCTTTATAAAATTTATCATTTCTTCTGATTGTATATTGGTTACACTTTTTCCATATAACATAAAAGGGACAGTTCTTTTGATCTCATGAGGGGAATATGATTCCTCTTAAAAAAATGTATGTCCATGATTAGAATTTAAAACAACTAGCACATCGTTATTTTTATAATGTAGATTATTATAATTATATATCTACCTAAATGCATCTAACTTTTTTATTTCACTTTGATACTTTTCTATTTTTCCATTATCAAAACCTAGGTCCACGGATTTAATATTATTATCGATCTGACCATTATTTTTTTTTGAACTATAGTATGAATTTGAGAAAATAAGGTATTTTGTATTCCATCTCCTACATGATGAAAATCTGTTAATGAAATCCTCAAAAAATTATTCTTTTCCTTAAATCCTTCCAAGTGCTCACTCGCCTTAGCTACAGCCTCTCCACAGCCGAAACCACCCATACCATTTTGATAAACAATTCTATTGAAACTATAATAACCATAAGTTGGATTATTTATCCAATTATTACAAATTTGAATTTATTATTTAGAAGAGTTTAATTAAAGGTATTGATGAATACTTAAACGAAATAGATCAAGCAATCCTGAAGACTCATGGTACATACCAATAAGCTGAACTTGAACTAAAGCTTTAAGAATGTATTTTACATAAAATAGGTATGTCCCTGTAATGAATAATGATCTTTACGCTTATCATATTAAGGCATGTTTGTTACGATCATGAGTGTCATTAATAGACCATTCCATGCTGCTTTGAATTTGTACTACCTACCTTCTTTAAAGTCTTGCATATTTTATCCTTCATACTGATTGCAGAATTTTTCTAGCACATCTCGAACACTACGATCTGTAATCCCTACGACTACAGCCCTCCTTTACAGATGTCCTATTTCTTTGAGTGAAACAAACTTGTCCTCGCAGATGATCAAATGATCAATCAGTTTATGCCTAGTATCTTACCAGCCTCAGCTAAACGCTTGTGACCTCCACATCTTCTCTTGATTCAGATGGAATTTGGTTCGGATGATTGTGCTCTACAATGATCCAAGCAGAATTAGCTAGAATGGCAACTTTCATCACCTCCCTTGGATACGAGACTTGAATTCAATGTTCCTACACTAACCGTATGAATGGCAGTTGGTTGGTTCTTCGTATCTAATGTTATAAGCATGATCTGTTCACGATTAGAATCCACTAAAAATGGCTTAAGTAGCTGGTATGCATCCTCTGGTGACTTACTCTTACGATATTTGTGCAACAAACTTTACTCCCAAACCATCTTTAGACTAACAATGTTCACTCACTTTAGTGGCTCCTGCTTCTTCTCCTTTACTACATCAATCAATGGAAACTGTAACTGTATTCCGTAATCATACCTTCTCACCTAAACATTCCTCCTAAAATAAAATAGCCCCTACTCCCACAATTGAAGTAGAGGCTTAGGTCGCTTGTTTCTCGAACATCTTGCACTCATAAAACAAACGTAAGTTCAATTTTATAATATATGTCTGAAGGTTGCTTTGTTACCGTGATGTAGTATGTATTGTTTCATTTTCTAAGGCTAGTAATCAAATGCATGTGCTTTCAGGGCACAGTTCACCTTTCCCGATTTGTCCCTGTCAGTATCTCTGAATTGTTTTATACTTCTGAACAGATTTCTTCTATTATGACAAGTCTAGATTTTTTTGATATACGTACTAATCCTTATCATTACTTCTAGACGTCACATTGTTTTGGGTTTACCTTATTAACAAGAGTTCTGTTAATTGGTAATGCTCCTTTATCTGCCTTCTAGGTGCTTCTAATTCTTCAACAGTCAAACTTCTAATTTCATCTGGTTTAAAAAACATTGCCATTCATAACTACTCCTTTACAAAATCTATGAAAAAAGACCCTAGCATAACTAGAGTCTTCCTAAGATAGATTTAAACAGATTATGTCTGCTAGTTAGCAAAAACTAACCTATTCCTTTATGATACTAATTATTAATTAATATAGACATATAGGTTAATGTCAATAAATCTTTTTCTTTCATCAATTTAAATATTTTTTCAAGGTATTCAGGATTGTGCTCAAAAGTTTTCGAAAGGGATTGGACAAGTTTGATAACTAACTCTGATGTTAATCCTTTATGATGATTTGCTATCCCAACTAAATGCACTTTTATTAATGCATATAATAGAATCATTCGTGAATAACTTTCAAATGGAGAACCACAATCTATCGGTAAACAATTTTTAAACACATAATTTACAAGATAATTTTCTAGCATATATCCTTTCTCTTGCATAAATGCTTCATAATACTTACTGTAGGCATATTGATATTGTTCTTGAGTTTGTTCATTTGTAGTACCTTCTTCAATCCTTAACCCAGATAACATGTCTCTTGAACATTCTAAATATCTTGTAGAAGCTACTCGTCCATTTAAACGCAATACTAAAAGTTCTTGACATAAACGTAAGTGTATATCCATTCTTTTAGAAATATTTTTAAAAGCGCCTTTAAATGTGTAATCTTCCACACTTTTTAGATATTGTCCCATGATGTCGGGAATATCATTTACCCTATTCTTATTTATACATTCCTGAAGCTCGTTATAAAATAATCCTAAAATTAGTAAACGCTCTTCGAGACTGTACTCCCTATTTTGTAAAACTGAAATCGTAATATATCGATATTCGTTAAAAAGGTCTGTCCAATGGGTGATTTCTTTATTACTGGTATTAACTAAACTTGAAAGAAGTCTAATTTCCATTTCTTTTTGACCTTGTTCAAATTTTATACCATCCTCATTAAACAATACCAATCTAGAAGCTTCAGGACAAGATAAGGTTAGACTTTGCTCAACTATTTCATTCACTTTGTTGTTAATTCTAGGATATACAGCACATGTATTACATAAATAATCCTCGCCTAGCTTCGTTTGAATATCACACCAGCCTTCTTCACTTAAAAAGGAACATTTACCCTTAATCATTTTCATTTTTGCAATATTATTCTTCGTAGGATTAGAACGGTTCCGACTAATATTTTTTTCTAATCTAGACTTTATATCAACTTGTTTAACTTTTTTATATTTTTTATATGTTTCTTCATCTATATTCACTCTCCAACCAGCACAACAAGTATCTTCACATGCTGATCCAATGCAAGAAAATCCTTTAACATATTCTGGAATTAGCATTTCAACTAATTTTGTATTAGACATAGTTGTTACTCCTTTAAGTTTAATCTTTCTAGATAGAAATCTATATCTTTAGGTGTCTATCTAGAAAGATTAATATTTTTAATAAAAGAAAAGGAATGAACTCCATTCCTTTTCTTTCTAAAATTATTAACGTAATAATTGTAATACAGCTTGTGGTTGTTGATTAGCTTGTGCAAGCATAGCTTGAGATGCTTGGTTAAGAATATTATTCTTAGTGAAATTCATCATTTCTTTAGCCATATCAACATCACGAATTCGGGATTCTGCAGCTTGTAGGTTTTCAGCAGCATTATCAAGGTTTTTAATAGTATGCTCTAAACGATTTTGATTTGCACCAAGAGATGAACGTATACCTGACACCGTTTTAATTGCTGTATCAACAAGACCAAGATCTGTAGTAGTTTGTCCTGATGTGCCATCTGGAGCCAGTGCACTAACGCCTAAAGTACCAGAATCCATTTTTGTAGCTATTGTTAGAGTAAGTTTTTGTCCTCCATTAGCTCCAATTTGGAAGTCGCTTGCAAAACCTCCATCTAATAATTTCTTTCCATTGAATTGTGTACGTTCAGCGATTCCATCTAGTTCCGCATTTAGCTCTGTAATCTCTGCTTTAATTGCATTAAGATCTTCAGTTTCAAGTGTACCACCATTACCTGCTTGAACAATTAGTTCTCTCTGACGCTGTAAGATAGCATGAGTTTCATTAAGTGCACCTTCTGCTGTTTGGATTAAAGAAATTGCATCTTGAGAGTTGCGACTCGCTTGGTCTAATCCACGAATTTGACCACGCATTTTTTCAGAGATTGAAAGCCCAGCAGCATCGTCACCAGCACGGTTAATACGAAGACCTGAAGATAATTTCTCCATTGATTTTGCAGCATTGTTTACATTCATGCCCATCTGACGGTGTGAGTTCATTGCATTTAAATTGTGATTGATAATCATTTTATTTTTCCTCCTTGAAAATGGGTTTGTCCACATCCATGTGGTTATTATTAAGCTAAAGTCGGCCGCCTTAAGCTTTGTTTGCCTTACATTAAATATATCGACATGATTTTTAGAAGTTTAATAGTTTCTAAAAGTTTTTTTGATTTTTTTCCAAAAAAACCTTAAGCATCGTGACTTAAGGTTAGAATTTTTGATTCTTTATTTGATCTAATAAGGTTGTAGAGATAGAAGCAGCTTCATTATTTGATTCTTGTATCGATAAATATACTTCTTTCCGATGTATGTCAACATGTTTTGGGGCATTGATTCCTAATTTTATTTGATCACCTTGAACAGAAAGAATCGTTATTTCTACTTCATCGCCTATCTGAATGGCTTCATTTACTTTTCTTGATAAAACAAGCATACTTCCACCTCCCTATTTAATTATTTTTTCAGCAAAGAGTTTATGCCTAGTTGTATATGGCGAATCATTCAAAATTACTTGTTTTCCAATCTTTTTGTTTCCATTAAGTATGATCGGACCTTGTAAATTTGCTGTCGATTCTCCAAAAGGTTCTTTTAATGTAACTATCGTATATACTTGTACATCTTGATCAGTATCTACCTTCAAAGTTTCTTTTTCTACTTTTGACAATAAAAATTCATAGTCATGTAAAAAAAGAAATGGATTCACAACTACAAAACCTACTTCATCAGTATGTATTGATTGTAAAATGAAGAAAGGTGATTCTTTGTTTATTGGCAACAATACGAATTGTTTTTCCTCTATAAATCCTGGAATACCATTAGGAAACTTTATAATGTCATTCTCTTTTATCTCAATTTCTCCATGGTACTTTGTTTGAATGACCATTTGTCACCATCCTCTTCCCTTATTATGCCTTAACATCAATATTTTCAAAATCAATTTTTAGTTCATTTCTTTGCCTCAAATAAATATCGACTTTACCCTGATAATAATCAACGATTGGCTTATTTACTTGAACATCAATAATAGGTTTATGAGGTGTTACCTTAATGTCCACTTTACGAGGGTCATAATGAATCTTCACACTACCAAAGGATGGAATATAGCCAATGTTAAATTCCTTCATGGGCTTTTGACCATTTTCTTTCGCTTGCCTTGCTAATGGATTTCCACCATTTTCAATTTCCATTAATTCATTTCCTTGTTGAGCTCTTCTTGCAATCCCGACGAGCAAATCCTCTTTTCCCTGCTGAGCTAATTCCTCAATACTCCGTAAGATATTCTTTAAGCCCATTTCGGCCCAAGCTTCTGTTTGGTCAATTGTTAATTTGGGAGTAGTTGTTTCCATCGTGATATCTGCCTTTGGCTGTTGAATCGATAATTCAGCCATTGGTTGCTTAGTTTCTGTTCTTGCATTGGCTGTTTCGATTCCAATTTGTGCTTGTTTACTTTCTAATCTTATTTGCGGAAGTCTCATGCTTTATACACTCCTAGTAAAAAAGCTATCTACAAAAGATAGCTTACCGTAAAAAATCTATTAAAGATGGTTGAATGATTCTTGCACCTACACTAAGAGCTGCTCGATGAAGACTCTCTTGTGCTGTTAACTCTGTAATTACTTTTTCAATATCTGCATCTTCATTTTCTGCTAAAAGCTTTACAGCTGTTATTTCCTGACTATTTAAACGGTTTTCCATCATCTCAACACGGTTTTGTTTTGCACCAGTCTCAGCACGAAGAAGTAACAAATTATCCTTTTGAATTTCGATATCTGATATATACCCAGTAAGGTCTGCCCCACTTTTAGTTGGGTCTTTTAATGCTCCTATAATCTCACCAAGCTTTGCAACAACTCCATTTGCCGAAGCAAAAAATGTATGTCCATCTGCATTGACATCAAGAGTAATTCCATTAAAAACTTCAATCTCAACTTTGTTGCTATTGGCAGTAGGATTCACATTCAAATTACCTGTTATAGGATATCCATTAAATAATGGTTGTAATGTATTTGTTCCACTAAATAAATACTTGTCTCCTACCTTCGTATTCGCGAAATCAACAATCTGTTTCTGGAGTTGTTCCATTTCTACAGCTATTTTCTCACGATCATCTGGCGTAAGTGAATCGGTAGATGCTTGTACTAACAACTCGGAAACACGATGCATGGCACTAGTAACTTGATTCAGCGTCTCATCTGTTGTATCTAACCAGTTATGAACCTCACCAATATTCCTTTGAAATTGTTGAACTTTATCCAAATTCGTTCGATACCCAATACCCTTCATCGCCACAACCGGATCATCTGAAGGACGATTGATTTTTTTCCCTGTCATAAGCTGCTCTTGAATTTTCCCCATTTTTGAATAGCTTCCGGACAAATGACGTAGCATATTATTTGAAAGCATCGATTGAGTAACTCGCATTATTTAACACCTACCTTCCTACAACACCCATACCATTTATAATTTTGTCTAGCATTTCATCAATCACTGTAATTTGTCTTGCTGCTGCATTGTAAGCGTGTTGGAATGTAATCATATTTGTCATTTCTTCATCTAAAGATACTGAGGAAACCGATCGACGATTTTTCTCTACAGTATCTTTCAATATCGCACTGTTCGTTTCCATTTGTCTTGCATGTTGGCCTTTAACTCCTAAATCTCCAATTAACCCTTGGTAGAAGGTTTCCAGTGTTCCTTCAGAAACAAAACCGTTTGAACCAGCTAAGGGTGATCCTGATAGCGCTGTTTGTTTTACTCCAGCAAGGTTAATTGCGTTTATACCGTTTCCAGATACGTTTGCTTCACTTGAAGCGGCAATTAAATCATTGTTATCAAGAATTTGTTGATTAACCGCTATTGCTTTAGCTGCACCTTTGTAATCATTTGCTGGTTCAAAGAAATTGAGACTTGTTTGACTAGAATTGCC
Organism: Bacillus sp. JJ1533; assembly: GCF_036965045.1. Lineage (NCBI taxonomy): Bacteria > Bacillati > Bacillota > Bacilli > Caryophanales > Bacillaceae > Bacillus > Bacillus sp. JJ1533. The sequence continues at coordinate 180,882 of NZ_JBALOV010000025.1, forward strand.
TCCATTTCGATCGAGTGACCAGCCTTTTTGGTGCTGTGCGTTAAATTCAGTAATAAATGTATAAGCCATTTGGTCTAAATCATCTAGCATCTGTGGAAAAAGACCCTCCGTATTACCTGTTGCATTTTCATATCCGAAAGATTCAACTAGAGCTTTAATTTTTCCTGATGGTATATCATAAGCATTAATTTCAGTCGTTCCAGTACTTGATACAATATTAATTTTTTGAATGACATCTCCTGGAATTGTTTGATCACTGCTTCCATTATTCGGGCTAACAGCGAATCTATTAAAGATAGAACCACTTACCAGAGTCTCACCACTTGCTAGTTTAATATCATAAATTCCTTCAGCAATATCTAAAGCATTACCACCAGTACCTTTTTGCTCCACTTTTATGTCAATAAATTTTGAAAGCTCATCTACTAACATATCTCTCTGATCATAAAGATCATTTGGTAAATAACCAACAGGTTCAATTTCTGAGATTTGACTATTAAGACCTGCGATTTTTTCAAGAATGGTATTCACATTTTTTAATGAAACGCTCAACTCGTTTCCTAAGTCCTGTTTGATACCCTTAATTGAATCGTGAAGATAATGAAATGTATCAGCAACAGCAGTTCCACGTTGTGCAACAACCGCTCTGGCCCCTTTGTTTTCTGGGTTCACACTAAGATCCTGAAGCGATTGCCAAAATTGATCCATTGATTTTGCTAAACCCGTTTCACTCGGTTCATTTAAAATATCTTCCATTTTAGAGATTGCGTTAGTACGAGCTTCCCAATATCCATTTTTAGTATTTTCGCCTCTAAATTGTAAGTCTAAAAATCCTTCACGCACACGCTGAATTGTACCAGCCTCAACTCCTGTTCCAACTTGACCAGGAATTTTCGCCGTATTTAGACCAGGAGATGGGTATGGAGTTGTCTGGGTGAAATTAACGCGTTGCCTTGTATAGCCAGGTGTACTGGCGTTTGCGATATTATGTCCAGTTGTATATAGCGCGCTTTGCTGGGTCATCATGCCGCGGCGTGCTGTTTCTAGTCCATGAAAGGTTGATACCATTTTTCCATCCTCCGTTGTCTAAGCTTTCGAATCAAACATCGAGCGTGTTTGCTTTTTCTCTTGTGTTCCCGCCGGGTTGCCGTAATTGACGTTTTGTTCTTGCGGAAGAAGCATGTCCAATGACATGTTCACGTACTGCAAAGATTGGTGTGTGAGCTGCTGATTTAATTCGTTCACGACCTTTAATTCGTGAGTCACTTTAACTAAATCCTCATGTAATCCCGCCAACTCCGAACGAATTGGCTCACTTGCAGCCTCAATACACTTCGATAATGTCTTTTCTTCAACACGAGGTCCAAGCCATTTTTCAACAATTGTAATCCGTTCATTTTCCAATTGTCTGATTGCTAGAATGTATTTCTGTTCTTCCTTCATCTGTTCGTTGAGGGCATCGATGTCGCCTTTTTTCAAGATGTCTGTTTTTCGCTCAGATAGCTTAAGTAAGTTTTGGTGTAAAGCAAGTATTTTTTTGAGCATCACGACTAAGTTTTCAGCTGACATAATGACCCTCCGTTCTCAAATTATTTTTTAAAATAAAAATCGTAGACGCTTTTCGCCACGTCTTCTGCATTCACCTTATAGGTTCCGTTTTGAACCTGTTGCTTTAGTGCTTCTACTTTTTGCTGGCGTTCAACCGTAATAGGTGAAGTTTCCTGTAGCTGTTTTGCAGCCGAAGAAATTTCAACCTTATCTGTCTGAGGTGACCTTTCTGTTGCAGCAATTTTGTTCATCTGCTTTTTATACGGATTCATTCCTACAGGTCCGAACTGGTTAATTTTCATGGTAAAACCTCACTTTCTATCCGAACTTCATGTCTTTTCCTTTATATCGGCAGTGACATGAAAATGTTTAGAAATTTTAATCCACAAAATATGTTCTTTTTTCACGTTCTCGGATTTCTTTCTTCCGTTCTTCTTCCTGTTCAAAAGTCGATAATTCACCACGAAGTTCCTTTGAACAATCGTCACATAAGATCCCTTCACGGATTATGGTACGACATTTTTGGCATGGATATCCAAGGTTCGGGAATTGAGCCAATTTCAGCTTTCCTGTTCGGATGAACTTGATGATTAATTCTTCATCCACACCTGTACCTTCAGAGGCTTCAAAAATAGTTGCTGTGCGGTTTTCTCTTTTTCGAATAAATTTATATACCGTTTCGAATGCGATTTGCTCATCCTTATAGCATTTTTCACATACATCACGAAGATTTGTTTTTACAAATACTGCGCCACAATTTGGGCAATTCATAAGTTCTGCCATGTTAATTCTCTCCTATAACACCTTATTTCCTTCTATTATATCGGTGTTTACATGGGAGTTTGTAGTGACAGATTTTTGAAATAGAATTCTCAGTGGGATTTTTTATGTAGGTTTCTTATGCAGATCTATTATAGGGGTTTTTGACGTGGATGTTTAACAAGGAAAATTTCTACATTTCGAGAGGTAAGGCGATAATAAACCTTATAAGGATCCGATTTTCCTATTCTAAACAGAACCAATCTCAGTTCAGTAGGTGAACCTTTTATAAATATTGGTTTTCCAGGGATATAGATCGAGAAATTCTGATTCTTAAAATAACTTTCTATACTCTGTTGGAGAAATTCTCCTATCATAGGTAGATCCAATGATAATCTCCAATTATCTAAATCGATTAATGTTTGGATTGCTTTCTTTCTCCAGTAAATATCCATTATTTTTTCTCCAACATTCTACGGATTTCCTCTTTTGATAATATGGGGTTTTTTTCCTCGTCTAAAGCCTCTAATATTTCATTCTCTTCCTCTTCATCAGTTACATGATAAACATTTGAGTCATTAACCTCTTCTACTTCAAATAACAAAAATTTTCTTTCTCCAACCTCCAAGTAATGGTTACCTGAGATGATAGCCTTTTTCAATTCTTGATCTTCAATTTTAAATGGTTTCATTAATAAATCACGCCCTTTCATTTATTTATATAATTATATTACGTTCCTTACCCTCTCATCAACGTCAGCGACGATACCGACTTCGTACCAGCCTCTAACAGCACCGCTGCCGCATGCCGTAAAGTTGACCCAGTCGTATAAATATCATCCACTAATAAAATGTCCTTATCCTGAACCACATCAATCACTCGGAACACATTCTCTCCAGATATCCGTTCATCACGGCTCTTTTTCGATTGCTTTTCAAGGTGAGTTCGTGCTAAAACTTCATGTACAGGCATACCTAATAGCTCTGCTAACGCCTTTGCCTGGTTAAATCCACGCTCATACAAACGCTCATCACTTAATGGAATCGGAACAACAAAATAGGAAGGATTAAAATGTGTTTTGGAGGCTTTTTTCAAAGGTGTTTTAAAAATAGTAGATATTGCGTAGTCGCCTCGGAATTTGTAGAGGGAGAGTACATCTTTTGCAAAGTCATTATAGAGGTAAATTGAACGGTTCTTTGTGAGTACACCTTGCCACCGCGGGTCTTTTTCCCAGCGAATACAGTCAAAGCAGAGGTTTCCTTCACGATACTCATCGGACAGTTCAGAAAAAGGTCGACCACATATTTCACAAAGTTCACCGTCAACTTTTTCGAGTTTTTCACTGCAAGTAGAACAAAGTGGATCTGGTTCAGCCAACGAAAACAATGTCGACCAGGAATCCACTTCTTCAAAGCAATTATGACAAAGTAGGCATGTAGACATCATTCAGCTCCTTTTTAAATTCTCGCATTGAGGATTTTTCGCGACAATGTTTACGGCCTCTGCAATTTTCACATAGATGTTAGCCATCATTTGTTTATTAAAATATTGCGCCCGGACATATGCCACGCCATTCTCCTTTGATACATAACGTGGTGGCAGATTATTGAGCGTGAGGGCAAATACATCATTTTTACATTGTTCACATTTGCAAGGTAAGTTGTATTCATTCCAGTTTTCATTGATCGCTTCGGCTACAAGCGGCTCCATTGCATTAAAAACCTTCACATGAACCTCTCCATTCTCTCTATCTTCTTTTTATTATCACATAATAAACATAAAATGGAAATATTATATTTCTTCCTACTACAACAATAATTGATTTAAGATAATTGATAAATTCGCCTTTCATCCTATGCGAAACAATACTTAAGTATTATACAAAAAACCCCTTTGTTAGATTCTTCGTCCAACCTAGGGGTCACAATTTAATCTACTTTTTTTCCGTAAAAAATGTATCGGTATGGTGCGTCGCCAAGGTATCCGAATGGATAACAGGTAGTCACAACAAGCTCTTCGTTGGGTGCTGTTGACTTGATCACAGTTCGGTCGTCCGCATCCACGATTTTCGTATCGACAATTTCATAGGTAAAGTCGCCGTATTCTAATTGCACCACAAATGTGTCGCCGATTTCGAGCTCATCAAATCGTTTAAAAAGGGTATCGCGATGACCTGATAGAACGATTTGATCATTTTGTGTTGGTAATGCAGTGCCGAGATAATGTCCAACACCTTTTGCCAGTTCCTCTTCATCCGTTCCTTCAATGATTGGCATTTTTTCACCGAGCTTTGGGACCTCTAAAACACCTATTGTTTCGCCTTTTTCGTAGGTCGGAATGACAATTTCCTTTTCAGCCTTTTCCTCGGTCGGAGATGTAGAAATAAGCTCTTCCGCCTGAACCAATGCTTCTTTTTGTGCCTGATTTGAATCCCAGATTTGAAAAACCGAGTAACCCGTTAATGAAACACCGCCGATGATGAAGAGTAGTGCAATTGTATAAACAACCTTTTTCACTGAAATCACCGCCTTGTCCGTTCTTTATCACTTACCTTTAATCTTAATAAAAATGGGCTTTGAAATCAATCGATGAAGCCGTTTTGGAGCGCTTCTTTGTTCATATTTTCGATATGGTGTTTGGCCTTAATCATTTCCCTCGTTCTTCCGTAATGGAAAAATAAAATCTCACCAGTCGGAAATTGGGCACTACGACCAACACGACCTGAAATCTGCACTAATGCGCTCTCTGTAAAAATAATATCCTCCGCACCAAGCACGGCAACGTCAATATTGGGGACTGTTACGCCTCTTTCTAGAATAGTTGTCGTGACGAGAATTGGGATTTCACCGGAGCGGAAGCGTGCTACCTTATCCTTTCGGTCTTGGTCCTCGGCATGAACGCCTTCAATTCGGGGATCAAGAGTTTGGAGAATTTCTACGATACTTTCTAAATAAGTAATTCGCGGTACAAATAAGAAGACTTGCTTGCCGACTTCGAGATGTTCCTTTAACCACGCCAGCACGTTCCGCGGAAGTCTCTTCTTTTTCAATAACTTCTCCCAGTTCCCACACCAAATAAAGTCCGGAACAGGTAATGCATATCGATGGTAACGAGCCGGAATGGTCACGGCCGTTCTTTTACCCGCAGCAATTTCACTTTTCCACGTTTGATTAGGCGTTGCGGTAAGGTAGATGGTGGAGGAGAAGTCTTTCTTCGCTTGGCTGACAGCATATCGCAACATGGGCTCGACTGAATACGGAAAGGCGTCGACCTCATCAATGATAATCATGTCAAAGGCTTTGTAAAAACGAAGGAGCTGGTGGGTCGTAGAGAGTGTGATGGGGGCAGTCTTGTTACGGTCCTCACTTCCGCCATACAAGGCGATGACATCGACTTCGGGGAATGATGCTTTTATTCGAGGTGCGAGTTCAATTACCACATCCGTTCGTGGTGTCGCGATGCAAACTTTTTTACCAGCCTGTAGTGCAGTTTGGATTCCTTCAAACAGAATTTCAGTTTTTCCCGCTCCGCACACAGCCCAGATTAACAACTGCTCATTGTTTTGAACAGCTTTGATTAGCTCTGTTGAAGCTTTTTGTTGCCCCGGAGAAAGTGTTCCTTCCCACACAAGTGGTTTTTCCGGAATTTCAGACCTCGGACTTGGCCCATTCCAACTTACCAAAACCGTACATTCACTCATCCGCCCCATATTGATGCATTTCCTGCAATAGGTACATTCATGTTTACACCTTGCGCATCCAAACGAAGCGAAAAGCTTTTGATCGGAATTCCCACACCGAACGCACGAATAACCTTCCTTTGTTTTCGTGATGCATTTTCGATATTCTAAATAACCATTCAAATAGTGTTGTTGTATGTCTTCTAGGGAAAAAGGAATTTCTTCAAGTAGGAGTTGCTTTCCGGAGAGGAAATGTTGGAGTTCAGAGGAGTACTCAAATGTAGAATTCAGTGGTTGCGGATAATTGGATTCAAAATCGGTAATTCGTCTTGCACCAGACTTGTCCGATAATCGTTCTGGTATTAATATTTCGTTTTCTAGTAAATATCTCATGATTGACCTCCTTATGTTTTTTCAAAAACAGCGCCGCACCTCAGCACGGCGCCCATATTACTTTTTATACCAGCCTAACCCAATCGCACCTTCCCCTAGATGGGTTCCAATCACAGGTCCGAAATAGCTTAGTAAAAATTCGACATGTGGGTATTTCTTTTCAAGTTCAGCCTTCAATTCTAAAGCTTCTTCCTCGATATTGGCGTGAATCAGCGCTGCACGCATTGGCACACCTTGTCTTGCGTCCTCATCGAACAACTCGAACACTCGGTTCAATGCTTTTTTACGCGTACGAATTTTTTCAAACGGTACAATCACTTTATCCTCGAAGTTTAGAATGGGCTTCACCTGTAACAAGCTTCCGACAAATGCAGCAGCACCGCTCAAGCGGCCACCACGCTGAAGATTTGTGAGGTCATCTACCATAAAGTAGGCTCTCATTGATTCCTTCATTTTATCAAGTCTTGCCAGAATATCTTCAACTGGTTTCCCTTCATTCGCCATTTCCGCTGCCTCTAGCGCATAAAAGCCCTGCACAATACAACTGATCTCTGAGTCGAATGAATACACCTTCACATCCTCAACCATTTCACCAGCTGTCACAGAACCCTGATAGGTCCCGCTAATTCCACTCGATAAGTGAATACTAATGACAGCATCGTACTCCTGCCCTAGCTTTTTGAAAAGTTCAACAAACTCCCCGATTGGAGGCTGAGATGTGGTCGGCAAATCATTACGAGCCTTAAGCTCCTCATAAAATGCCTTTGCCGTAATATCGACTTCCTCACGATAGCTTTCCTCACCAAATACAACACTTAGCGGAATCATATGTATATTAAGTTTTTCACGAAGTTCCTTTGGTATGTAAGCTGTACTATCAGTTACAATCGCCGTTTTCATATTTTTTACCTTCCTGTCCTGATACTTTGTAATTTCCATTTTAAATGATATGGGCTGGGATGTCACTTGTTTATGTATATGCGGGACAGGTTGTTTTATACTGCGATCTAGTTGTTCCAAGCAGATAAAACTTTATTTCATTTCAAACAACCGTGACCATTCTACTTGGACGTCCCTTTCCATCGCAACAAGATCAATTGCATTTTTATTATATATTCTTCTTATTTCAACAAATCCCGCCATCGCAAATCTTGACCATGCCACTGAATTTAGACGTAACGCAAATAACAATAGATTACTTTGTGAGCGGATCGCTGCATCTACTCCATCCACTAGGCAAAGTGTTCCGTGACCAACTAGCAACATTCTTCTCAATTCAGGCTTATTACCGACTGGCAAGGATTCTTTCAAACTTCTTTTATGATAAAACTTAGACTTTAGTGCCCATAATAATCGAATACAGAGTTCATTAATTGTGACAGGAATCGCCATCGTCGCCCCAAAGCGTGCATCATAGCCCGATTCAAAAACCTTCGTTGAAAATTGAGCAATCGTAAATGATTTTTCTTCTACAGGAATTGAACCAAAATCAAACAGCTGAAATAACTCAAAAAATGGAATCGGAATTCCTGCGCCTCTTCGGCCATCATTATGGCCCCTTGTACCACTTGAACCAGCTACATCTGACAATAAATGACCGAACCAATTTGCAATACCTGCAAAGATTTTCGCAATAAAATTACCGCCAACCAATTCAAATTTATTCGTTCCTTCAATTGGTTCCATTCTAATGATTTTACCATCGGATATAAAGCTTGCTTTCCCAGTAAATTGATCGAGAATCGAGAAAAACAATCCGATTATGTCTGGTGAATGACCTAAAGACTTTAAATGATGGTTACTTGGTGACATTTGAAAATCTTGTCCTTCTGTATGTAAATCTTTCATAAAACGAGCATCATAATTAACCTTAAATCTTCTTTCCAAAAAACCAATTGCGCTTCCTATTGAGTCCGGCACTTTTTTTAAGTTGGACCCGTTGTTTTTATCATGTGACCATACCATTTTTGCAAATTTAATAACTACATTATCTGTTTGTTTGTCTGTCCATCGCCCTAGCTTCGAATCCATCGGAGTTCCAACAAAAAATGCATCAATTAATCCAGTTGCTAATCCGCTAAAAGCTGCTATTAAATAATCATATTTATCGCAATTGGCACTTTTCACTTTATAGTCCAGTTGGATTCGTTTAGCAAGTTCTATTTTTTCAATATCTGTTAACAGATTATCAAATGGATCCTTAGCTACATGAATATTATTACGAGTAAGATATTCGTCCATTGAACTGTTGAAAGACTGCCAATCCTGTTCTTCTTTAACTTCGATAGTCTCTATCTGATTGTATATACGTTCCTCAATAGAATTGAACGATACGGTTGTATTTTTAATAAAGCTAGTATTTTCTTGATTCAACATACTTTTTGCTTGTTGTAATAACATATCTAAAGCATCATTGTGTTGATTATTTAGGTCTGTTAATTGATCTAAATCTTCATGAATATATTGTAAATTTTGTTCCGACTTATTCAATAAATCCTTTTGAACGATTAATGCTTTTGCAGCATCATTCATCATGCTATTTGACAACTTATCTTTATTTTTCAATTCCGTTCACCAAAAATAGATCCGCCAAACTTTTTCACTGACCCTGTCACAGTTGCAAGTGCAGCTTGGGATAACTTATTATAATCGATTGCTTCAAAACAATCATATAAGTTTTCTACTTCACTTAAAGTCAGATTATCACGTAAAAACCACTTATTTTCATTTCCTGCTTCTTCGGATTCTTCCCTCATTTCATAGCAATTCATGATAAATTCTCGAATTTTTTCTTGTGTTGGTTTTTGTGTTAATTCAATTAATCTGCTCATATCAAGCTTCAATGGCAGACGCGTAATGATTTGTTCAATCTGTGAATGATTTTGTTTTTCAGCACTAACCTGTGCACCTTTACTTAATAAATTAAGCATTTTCGACAATTGTTCAATTTTAGAAGAATTTTCATTTCCTTTTTGAATCTCAATGGATAGTTGTCTAGTAATTTCATTAATATCTTCAATTAAATAATTAAGCGTTTTTTGTGTGTTACGAATAATTGCTTGAAGCATGAACTCACGTTGTTTATTATTTTCTACATCACCGATACCTGTAATTTTCTTCAACCCATGGTAAGTACCAACACCGATTAAAACGACTGCTCCGATTCCTGTCACCATGCCAGAAAAGCCTAATAAACCGCCTAGTCCCATTGTTGCTAAACCAGATGTAATACCTGCCGCACTAAACCCTACAACAGAGCCTGAAAAATAAATCGCAGCTAACGGAACTCCAACAGCCCCAGCTTTCGATGCAATATCCTTTATTGATTTTGCAATTTCACTATCATTTTTTCGTTTATGTAAAATATCTTCATCATTCTGTATCGCTTCAATAATTAATTCAATTTCTTCTTTTCGCATATTAAAATGCTCAATAATTTGCTTGATAAAATCATTGTTTTGCCATTCTATTATTGCGTGCGTTTGCTTGTAAATATAGAGCATATCCTTTATTAAAGACTTTCCGATTACTTCGTATGTACCCTCTGAAACATTTTCTTTTAATCGAGATATGATTGAAATGGTTTCTTCCGTTTGATTTATATCACTTAAGTAACCGCGAATAGCAACTCGAATAGTTGTACTTACTTCAATTCTTGCGACCAATGATATGATTTCGGCATACTCTTTGGGGTTAACTTCTTGATCATCCGAAAAGGCAAAATTACTGACTAACTTTAAATAGTCAAACTTCACCTGTTCATCTAATTCTGCCAATGGTGTTAATTGAGATGTATTAACAAATTCTTCTCCACTACCATCAGCGAGTTCGAGAATGCCCTGAATTAACTCAACAAACCCTTTATAATTCACGTTTAATAAATGTGGTGTGAGATTCATTCTATCTTGGTTTTTTAGTTTAATATAAACTTTTTCTACGGTTTTCGTTTTTCCACGGTTTGTTATGTTTGTCGTGTTATATTCAATATCTTCTATATCTGCATATTGAAGTTTTAGACTTTTTTCAAATGCTGCTTTTAAATAAACGGCGTCACCTATAAATAAACATCCATCTTTTCCAGATGAAAATATAGTAGAATCATAAATCGCAATTATATAGTCAGGATCTATATCATTTCCAAATGAATTGATTGCAGTATTTACTTTTTTGTCAGGTATGTATGGTGCTACATACGATGTGCTCCCTAATTTATTGATATTCTCTTTTATGAATTTTTGAATGGACATAACTCTTGCTCCTAACCCTCTTATTTTCTGTAATCTTAAGCTAAGTTGAATATGCAATTATAAAAGTAGGGCCTGACCCCTTTAACAGAGTGTCAGACCTTTTTAATAAACATCTTCACTTTACTTATTTGTAAATTTGGTAAAATGGTAACATCTAGGTAAATTGTACTATATTTTTATTCTGTTTGTATAATGTTTAAACTAAAAAAAGCCAAGCCCCTGAGAGCTCAGCTTTTCTACCACTCTATTAAATTATTTAACTTCAACCCAGCCATTCTTAATTGCTACTACAACAGCCTGGGTACGATCATTTACATTCATTTTTTGTAGGATATTACTTACATGGTTTTTAACCGTTTTTTCACTGATATATAGGTCGTCACCAATGCCGCGGTTGCTTCTTCCGTCTGTTAATAGTTGAAGAACCTCACATTCCCTTCTTGTTAGAAGATGTAGCGGACGGCGTACCTCTGTAGCTACATTTGAATGCGATGAAACGGATTGGCCACTTGCGACGGCAAGTCGACGGAATTCTTTTACTAAGTTATGTGTTACCCTTGGATGCAAGTATGATCCACCTTCTGCGACGACCTTGACCGCTTCGACTAGAGAATCCGCATCCATTTCCTTTAATAAGTAACCAGTTGCTCCAGTTTTAAGGGCATGCGTCACATAGCTTTCGTCATCGTGGATCGATAAAATAATGACCTTCGTATCAGGGTATGTGTCAATTAATTGTTTCGTTGCTTCAATTCCGTTCAAGTTCGGCATGTTAATGTCCATGATGACTACATCAGGCTTATGCTGCTCAATTAGAGCTACCGCCTGTTCCCCATCGTCACCCTCTGCTACCACTTGAAAGGTTGGTTCAAAATCTAGTATACGTTTTACACCCTCGCGAAATAATTGGTGATCATCAATAATAACTATGCTTGTTTTCATGAATAACGCCTCCCCCTTTCATTTTGACAAATCGAGGCAATTTCGGTCAATACTCCTTAAGCAGTATTAACAGACCCTATTAGTAAGATTATTCTTATTATTCCTATATAAATAAGTAGCGTATAGTAGTGAGACCATTTCTTGTAACGTATCATCAAAAAACCGAAATATTCTCAAACCAGAAAAGGGAAGATCAAATGTGCCTTATCGCGTTCGCGCCCGATTTTTCTCGGGTCACAAGTTAAACTTCAAACGGTACCTGAATCATCACAATCGTTCCGGCACCAGCACTTGAATCAATCGTTAAATGACCATCAAGCAGATCCACTCGTTCACGCATTCCGATCAATCCAAAGGAATCTTTTTTCTTCTCTCGGATATCAAAGCCTTTTCCATTGTCTTTTACGATTACTGTTACATGATGTCTACTTATCTCAAGCTTAACTGCGATTTCTCGAGCTTCCGCATGCTTTAACGCATTTTGAACCGCTTCTTGGACCATTCGGAATAAAGCCACCTCGAATTTTGATGGGATTCTTTGCTCCGATCCAATAAATGTAAAAGAAATCGTAGTGTCGCCATTATATTCTTCGATTGTAGATAGGTACTTTTTGAGGGTAGGAACCAATCCAAGATCATCCAATGCCATAGGTCGTAGGTCATAAATGATTCGACGGACTTCATATAGCGCGGAACGAACCATTTTTCGCAAGTCATGAATTTCCTTCACACCTTGTTCAGGACTTTCACGGTAGACCTTATCAATGATTTGCGAGCGCAGCATCACATTCGCAAGCATCTGTGCTGGCCCATCATGAATTTCACGTGAGAGCTTACGGCGCTCCTCTTCCTGTGCCTCGATAATCTTCAGACCAAACTCTTGCTTTTGCTTGGCATCTTCAATCATTTCACCAACCATCTTAAAATCACTCGTTAAATAATTGAGAACAACGGAAATTTGTCCGACAAGATGATCAGCTCGTTCAATTGTCTCATTCAACCCAACTAATCGTCTTTCAAGCTCATCTCGGCGTTCGCGGAGCTGCTTTTCCTCCTGCCGTATGACAGTTAACTGCATCTGCAAATCATGAGCCTTCTCATATGCATTCCGAATTTCATCTTCTGAATACTTATTAAAATGACTGCTTACCTCGGAAAGCCGCTTTCTTGCAAATCGAGAGTGGTTTTCTAAACGGTCCACCTCATCAATAATCGTTCCAACCCGTTCCTTAATATCCTTTAACTCATCGGTTAAAGTTACAAATTCATTGCGAGATTGCTCACCAATCCGAAAAATCTCTTCCTTGCTATGATCAACGGTGTTCACCATTTTTTCCAATATTGAATCAAGAACTTTACAATCAAGCCCTTTGGTGGCCATGCTTCCACCTCCATCCATAAATCATCTATATAATTAATCTATTTTGTATTTCATCATTCATGTATGTTGAACTACATACTGTCTTTATTATACAGGAAAAATGTATCACGAACATGAAATTTTGATTACATTGTGACTACTACTAATGCTATTATATACATTTATTGGAATATTTTTCATTAGCAAAGGAAAATTGGATAAGTATATCACCTAATAGTAAAAAGGCCGCCTGGATTCCCAGACAGCCTTTTCAAAAATCTTTACTATTATTTTAGAAGCTTACTAATTTCATTTACGACAGAATTGCTGATTACGTGCTCCCCACCAATAACCGTAACTGTTTTTGCATTCTTTTCTAAGAATCCACCAACATTACTAGTTAATGTTTCGCGAACAAGAACAACACCCGCTTCATTCTTAGCAGCTAAAGCAGCACCTGACAATGCGTCAGCAAAGTTTTTACCAGTTGCTACGTAATAGTGATAGTTATCGACATCAAAGTAGTTTGCGATAGCTAATGCCGTTTCATAACGGTTTTCACCTGAAAGCCGAACAGGTTGAGATGGAAGCTCAAGCAGTACATCATTTGAGATTACCTCTTTACCTCCAACAACAATCGTTTTTGAAACGCCAAGCTTTTCAAGAGCCTTAGCCGTTTCGTCGTGTAATTCAGCTGCTTTTGTTAATAGCACTGGAATTCCCTCGCTAGCAGCATAAGATGAAACAGTAAGTGCATCAGGGAAGTTTTGACCACTTGCAATAACTGCTTTGTCTACTCCATTTGGAGCAACGACATCAGCAACTTTTGCTGCAGTTTCGTAACGATTATCACCAGATAGACGCTTCACTTTAACACCTAATGCTTTAAGGCTTCCTTCAACCTTGCTATCAATTGCAGATTTTCCACCTAAAACATAGACTGTTTTGGCCCCTAATCTTTCAATCTCTGCCAATACCGCATCTGAAATAGTGGATGGCTTTGTTAATAGAAGCGGTGCATCAAATTTCTTAGCTAAAGGTACACCAGTAATTGCATCTGCATAGTCATCTCCACGAGCTATAACAACAACATCTGCAGATTTCCAACCCTTTTTACTTACTTCAACAGAAGTTTGGTAGCGGTTTTCACCACTTAAGCGATCAACACGTGAATCAGCATCATTTCTGTAAATTTCAACTAATTTTACTGTTGTATTCCCAGCTAGGTCAACTAGCCTTAATTCAAATACGTTTTTACCTGGTTGTAAAGTAACTTCAGTTGTTACTTTCTTACTGAATGGCTTCATATCGTATCCTGGTAACTCTTGGTAGAATACTTCGTTTTCATCAACAAAGAATCGTAATTCTTCTGCGTTATCTGAGATAACTGCTGAAAGTTCATATGATTCAACATTATGATCCACGAAAGAAGGAGCATCTACATCAATTTCTGGAGCAGTTGTATCAACAAAGATTAGTCTGCTATTTGTTAAAGATGTTTCATTACCGTTTGCATCCACAGCTATAATTTCGATATCATTTGCACCGTCAGGTAATGTGATAGTAGTTTCAAATGCAAATTCGCCGTTACCAGTTTTAACAAGAGGTACATCTTTTCCTTGAACTGTAAACCTTGTGATGGCTGATTCATCTTGTACAGTACCAGAGACTGTTATTTTACTTGTGTCATGAATCGAGAATGTTTGTGGTGACTTAACTAAAATAGCTGGAGCTTTTGTATCTTTTGCAACATCAGAGCTAAATTCTGTGCTGTTTCCTGCATTATCGACAGCAACCAAAACTAACTCAGCATCTGCTGGTACAGCTTCTTTTAATTCAAGTTCTTTTGTATCACCAGAAACCAATCCAAGTGATTCACCGTTAATGACTACTTCTACTAATTTAATTCCGGAAAGTTCATCCTTCGCATTGATTTTTACTACATCTTCTTCAATTGTTCCAGATACGGTAGGTGCTACTGTATCTACGATTACAGGCACTTGTAATTTTTGAGCTTCTTTACCTGGATAGTCAATTGTTGTTGCTATTTCATAGTAATAAGTACCATCAGCAACAACTTCTTTCTTAACCGTTCCATCCCATGCACTTGCCTGCTTTAATGAGTATGTGCCTCCTGCACCAGCATCAAAATAATGCTTGCGAACATTTGTCTCAGTTCGTAGTTTACGTAATTGCTTTTTATCTGAATCTAGCACACTATATTCTACTAGTTTCGCATTTCGCAAGAATGAAAGAATTGGGAAAGCATCATCTTGTACGCCATCTCCATTTGGAGAAATAGCAATTCTTGCCTTCTCATTTTCTTTAGTAATTGGATTGTAACCTAAATAATAATAAGTAGTTGCACCTTTATCATTTTTACCTGTATATAACATACCAGCATCTTCATAGAAAGAGTTATGGTCATCATAGGCAAACTCATCTAGAACAGGAGCAGCGTTCCAGTCTCCTTTAAATCCAACATATGGAACTGAAAGCTCAGGTAATGCTTCATTTGAAAGAGATACAAATCCTTCTACAAAATAGCCGTTAACAAACACATCTTCAGGTGTAACAAAACCAGAACCATCTTCTGCTAAAACTTTAGCCTCAGATAAATCCACATTCACTGTAATTGTTGCTGTTTCATTTGCAGGTACTTCAACAACTGGCTGTCCACCATTAAGAGTTACTTTCGCATCTACAAGCTCTTGCGCTTCAAGTTGATCAATCGCTCCGGTTAAATAGGCGTTTCCAATTAATCCATAGAATGCAAAATCTGTTTGTACATTTGCAGAAACATCATACGTTACTGCCTTATCACTATAGTTTTTAGCCTCTAGTGTAAAGCTAAACTTATCGCCAACTTCTTTAAGAGCAACCTTTGCTTCTCCAGTGTTCTTTTCAGTTACAACAACCGGAGTGCTTAAAGCAGCATGAAGTTGCATTAAACCAGAGCCTTGACGACGAGGTGAGTACGGATTTTCTTGTCCAAGAGCACCTTGTGCAGCACCCTTATCTAATACAGGTTTAGCCGTATTCATTAAAATGTTTTTAGCCATTTGAACACGTTCTTTACCCTCTAAACCAAATTCATTATCGACATGTTGCAATACTAGCGCTGAACCACCAGCAACATGTGGAGCAGCCATTGATGTTCCGTTCATTGTACCATATTGGTTATCGTTAAATGTTGAATAAATTTTTCCACCTGGAGCTGTAATTTCAGGTTTGAAATCTAAGTTTGGTGTTACACCCCAAGATGTAAATGCAGACATTTTTCCTGCTTCTAAGTTTGGCGCATATACAGGTGAACCGTCAAAAATGACTTCTATACTTGATCCAGCTGTAAATTTTGCATCTAAATCATTTCCGTCTGCAATGGATAAAGTAACCATTGGAATTGTATGAAGATTTAAAGCCATGTTTACATAATCGCCGTGAGCCGGATTTCCTCTTAGAATAACACCAGCAGCACCTTGTTTTACAGCTTCCGCTTCAATCATTCCATAATTGAACGCTCCTGGACGCACAGCAAAAACAATTTTTCCTTTCACATCTTTTCCTTCGTAATAAGATGCTTCACCGGTTCCAACATATACTACTTCTTGCTTTTGATCTTTAAATAAATCTAAAAAGTTAGGAGTATCTTGTTTTTGGTAACCAATAGTTTTATATTCTTTCCCATCAATAAAGGTTTTAAAACCTTCTAATGTTACATATGTGTTCTCAATTGATGCTACTTGTAAAGAATCATATGATAAACCAGGAGCACCGACTACACCGATATCAGGGTTGGAAGCATATGGATTAAAGAACCCATTTCCAAGATGAGCGGAGTTACCAGCTGAAATCGACATTAACACTCCATTATCAACTGCTCTTGCTACAGCTTGCTGTTCAGGGTCATTAGCATCTACGAAAGAAGCTGTTGAACCTAAGCTCATGTTAATAACGTCTACTCCTAAAACGATTGCATCATCGATTGCCTTAATATAGATATCGCCCCACGTAGATCCCATTTCAGGGTCGTTACCGAATACTTTCAAACCAAGGATTTGTGCTTCTGGAGCAACACCCTTAATTCCGCCGTTATCCTCGTCACCATTTGCTCCTACAGTACCTGATACGTGCATACCGTGCATAGAAGCTCCAGGTCCAAGGTCACGAACTTCAGAGTTTTTGTCCATATAGTTATAACCATATGGTACCTTCTCCGTATAATACTTTCCTGGAAGTTTATTTTCAGCTACTTTAGCTTCAACTTCTTTAGAAGATAATGCTGCTTTTGAACCGTCAGTTAACACCATATCTTTATGAGTTGGATCAATACCAGAGTCGATCACACCGACAATCATACCTTCACCATTGTATCCATAATCAGCCCATGCTTTTTGAGCCTCTACAAGCTCTTTTGAGTATTTCATGTCCGGTTTTTCAGTTGGACGCTGATACTCGTTTGCAATCGTTACTCTTGATACTCCATCAAGCTTTTCAATGACTGCAATTTTACCGTATTCAACAACACCACTAAACCCGTTGAAAGCGGTTGTAAAACTTTCCTTAAAATCCATGCTCACTTTATTGGAAGAAAGCTTAGACTTTACTGTGTTCTGTGAAGATAATGCTTTATTATGAAGTTCAGCCTTCTTTGACTCAGAAAGTTCACTGAACTTTTTACCTTGCTTCGTTGCATATTCAATTGCCGGAGCACCTTCTACTTCAACAATGACACGAACTTTTTCATTTGCGTCGTATTTCGAAGCCTCTTCCGTGCTAAACGATGTTTTTTCACTTGTATTTTTTGCTCTTGGTTCTTTTACCGGACCAATAGCCGCCATTGCTGTATTAGCAAATAACATTAAAAATGCCAATACAAGTACTAACGTTTTCTTCATAATCAAAATCCCCCCTAAAATGAAAAATATAGACTAGAAATCTACTAAAATCTCTGTCTATTAACCACCTAGATTATGTATCTAATCCTCCCCTTCCAAAAATTAGAATAATTTACTATTTCAGTTTAATTAAAATAGAGGCAATAGTCAAACAATTATAAACAAATTTCACCTAAATTCCAAAAATAAAAAGAAGAAGCATCATTGTTTTTAACACATTGTGACAAACATCTCTGTATTCTGTGAAATTTTTTTCAAAAGGAATGTGAAAATTCCTGCGCACCTGCTATTTCACAATAAATTCAATTTTATTTCGTAACATACTAGTTCCTTTTGCAGTTGGCCAAACAACAAGTGAATATTCGCCGCTATCTAAACGAGGAATCCGTATATCAAAAGATAATGATTCATTTGGTGCTATTGATATGTCTTGTATTACTTGTAAAAAACTTTTTCCATCCGAATACCTCGTTACAAGGTTTCCGCTTTTTTCATAAATTTCATAATCATATCTTTGGCTTGAAGTAAAATGTAAAATTCGTTCTTGCTTACCGATATTTTTTATTTCAAAGGTAAATTCGTTGTTTCCCTCTTTATCCTTTTTGGTCAAGGCAGTTTCAAAATCTAACATCTCTAAGTCCCCTTTTATACTTTTTTTCACTGTTCCTGAAACAGCTAAAGGTTTTTGTGATTCACTTTTATCTACAAGAATCTCAGGGTTTTTTACAGCTATTTTTTGATGATTTACTTCTTGTTTATTCCAAATAAAAATACCGACTAGTAGGCAAATAAATCCGAAACCTATTCTCCAAAGTACTTTTTTCATCTTCGTTTTTTCCTCCTATCTTTTAAAAGTCATTACCACATAGAATAGTCAAAAGATTTGATGTTAAAATTATGTCTATTTATAATATAAGAATGGACATATGATATATCAATCGTTATGATAACTTTTCGCACGTAACTGGAGGTTAAAAAAGCTATGCTTTTACAATATCATACCGTAAAAGGGTATGGAGCACATGAAATCGTGATACAAAAGTCACGGTTTATCGCCTATACAAACCGCGCTACAACTGAAGAAGAAGCTCAGGAGTTTATCGCCCAGATTAAGAAAAAGCACTGGGACGCAACACATAATTGTTCTGCCTACCTGATAGGGGAAAAGGACCATATTCAAAAAGCAAACGATGATGGTGAACCGAGTGGAACTGCCGGGGTACCCATTCTAGAGGTACTCAAGAAAAAACATTTAAAGGATACTGTCGTAGTCGTAACAAGGTATTTTGGAGGAATAAAGCTAGGTGCGGGTGGTCTAATCCGGGCTTATGGAAAGGCAACCTCTGAGGGCCTTCAAGCATCCGGAATCGTAGAACGAAAACTAATGAGGGTTATGCATACAAAAATTGATTATACGTTATTAGGAAAAGTGGAAAATGAGCTTCGTTCTTCCGTTTATCAATTAAAGGAAATCCATTATCTCGGTGATGTTGAAATCGAAGCATATGTAGAAGAGGAACAAAAAGAGAAGTTTAGGGAATGGATGATAGAGCTTACGAATGCAAAATCTGATATTTCTGAAGGTAGCGTAACATACTTAGAAACGGAAATGTAACAAGGAACCATACAAGCATGAAGGGCTGCCAAAGTCTTAATTGACTTTTGGGACAGCCCTTTTTATTGTCTTCCGAATACTTTTCGATAAAACTTATAAAGGTGAAACCTCTGATGCACGATACCTACAAGCTCTGCAATCACATGAATTAAAATAATTAAACCTGCAACAACAAGCAAGGCAACACGTATAGTGGAAGTTGAAAGTAAGATCGCAAAGACAGCAAATAAAATACCAAATCCGTAAATCACAATGACTGTATTCCGATGAGACAAGCCGAGTGCCAGAATTCGATGGTGTAAATGCTGTTTATCAGGTGCTGAAATCGGCTTTTTGTTTAGAACCCTTCGAACAATCGCAAACGCCGTATCAAAAACCGGAACCCCTAAAATAATAATTGGAATGATGAAACTAAACAATGTCACACTCTTATATAGCCCCAATAGGGATAGGATGGAAATCGAATAACCTAAGAACAGTGCTCCGGTATCCCCCATAAAAATTTTCGCAGGGTGGAAATTGTAAAATAAAAATCCAATCGTACTGCCAAGTAAAATGAGAGATAAGACTAGAATTAACTCTTTTCCAGCAAATGCAGCCATCACTGCGATCGCGGCAATGCCGATTGAAGAAATACCAGCTGCTAATCCATCTAAACCATCAATTAAATTAATCGCATTCGTTATTCCAACAATCCAAAAAACGGTGATTGGGTAGGATAACCAACCAAGGTCAAGTCGTTCTACCAAAAATGGAATACTTAAAAAGTCTATCTTTAAACCTGTACTCACAATCACTAAAGCAGCAATAATTTGTCCAAGAAATTTCACCTTTGCAGACAACTCATACTTATCATCAAGAATGCCGATAATCACAATGATAATTGCTCCAACAGTGATCCCTGTTACTTTTTCATTATATAGGCCGCCTGCAAAATAACCGGCTACTACACCAGCGAAAATTGCTAATCCACCTAATCTTGGCATAATCTTTTGATGAACCTTTCGGTGATTCGGTTTATCTGTTGCCCCAATTTTAATTGCAAATTTAATAACAAACGGAGTAATAATCAGGACTGTGACAAGTGAAACAAAAAAAGGTATTAATAACGCAATGTCCATAATTAAATCCCCTTACTTTAATTGGTATGATTAGTTTAACACTTCAGCAATATTAAAAACACTGAAATATATGTAAAAAGAGTACGTACGGAATAAACTACCAGTATAGCAAACTATAAAAAAGGGCAGCGAACTGCTACCCATTCGTATCATTCATTGAAGGTATTTGTGTTGTTACATCTAATTCGAGATGATCCTTTAACACCTGTTGCAAATTAGCTAACTCCGTTATATCCGGATCATAGTAATAAATTCTATTCAGATAGAGGTCAGTACCTTGAATGGTTAACCTTTCCATATTACTTGATTTGATACCTGAATATGTTTTAATAATGCTTAACATATCTTGGGAACTAAGGTTTGTCCTCATATTATCACTAACATGATCCAAGATATCATCATATTTCAATAAAAGAGTCTGCGGTGAAATCTGATCCATTAATGCAGCTATTACCTGTTGCTGTCTTTCAGCACGTCCTATATCACCTCTTGGATCCTGCTTTCGCATTCGAACATACGCTAGGGCCTCTTCACCATTAAGCTTTTGAGTTCCCTGTTTAAAATAAATTTTATCGTAATAGCCGACTCCAACATTCGTCTCCCAAAAATCAAATGGAACATCAACGGTGACACCACCAAGTTCATCGACAACTTTTTTAAACACATCAAAATTAATGGTCGCAAAGTAGTCAATTGGAATATCCAAAAAATTTTCAATTGTGTCAATGGACATATCTGGTCCACCAAATGAATAGGCATGGTTTATTTTATCTACTGTTCCATAGCCAACAATCTCTACCCTTGTATCCCTTGGTATACTAACTACTTTAACTGTTTTATCAGCAGGATTTAAAGTGAAAATCATAATTGTGTCTGAACGACCATTTGCCCCGGCATCTACATAATTTTCAACACCAAACAGGGCAATTGAGATTGGCTTCTTTTGAAGTTGGACTGGCTGTTCACGCTTTTCAGAGTGTGTCCCTCTCTCTAATTCGACATGTGTCTGTTTTACCTGATTTAACGCATCGTAAATTAAGTAACCTGCACCCAATAATAGAATAACAAGAAGTGAGAAGAAAAATTTAAGGACTCTTTTGCGTTTTCCTTTTTTCCTTTTTTCCGTACGATTTTTAGCCTTCATTAAAATTGTCTCTTCCTTTCAAAAAGCACCATTGAAAAGCGCAGAATAAGCATTCGCCTTTCAATCCTTCCCCCATTTAATTTGAAGAACAGAAGAGCGCCCATTTGAATTTATATAACGTTGCTTTAATTAATCTTTGTAATAACATGAAGAGTATGTGCCTTATAAATTGCCATCTCGATTAAGAGCTTACCAAAAAGCAATTATCCTCTTGTTGCATTCTTTTGAAGAACATTTTCTAAATACTGTAGGACTTCCTCACGTAAGCCATCTCTTTCCAAGGCAAAGTCAACTGTCGCTTGAATAAAACCAAGCTTATTTCCAACATCATAACGATCTCCAATAAAATCATAAGCAAGGACAGATTGTTGTTTATTTAACGTATTAATCGCATCAGTTAATTGAATTTCTCCGCCTGAACCTGGCTCTTGTACAGCAAGTATATCAAATATTTCAGGTCGTAGAATATATCTACCCATAATAGCTAAGTTAGATGGAGCTTCACTAATTGCTGGCTTCTCCACGAATCCATCTACAGGAATGACACGGTCTTCTGGAGAAGAACCTTTTGGTGCAATGATTCCGTATTTTGAAACATCCTCATCTGCAACATTTTGAACGCCAACAACTGATGAATGATAATGATTATAAACATCAATCAGTTGTTTTAATGCTGGTTCTCCAGTTGTTTTTACAATATCATCCCCCAAAAGAACGGCAAATGGTTCATTTCCTATGAATCGGCTTGCGCAATAAATAGCATGCCCTAGTCCTTTCGGTTCCTTTTGACGAATATAATGGATATTAGCTAAATTTGTGATTTGTTGAATTTCTTTCAATATCTCAAATTTTTCTTTTTTAACTAAGGTTTCCTCTAATTCATACGATTTGTCAAAGTGATCCTCGATAGCACGCTTTCCACGTCCACTTACAATAATAATATCTTCAATACCTGAAGCAACTGCTTCCTCAACAATATACTGAATTGTAGGCTTATCCACAATTGGCAGCATTTCCTTTGGTTGTGCTTTTGTTGCTGGAAGAAATCTTGTACCTAGCCCGGCAGCAGGGATTATTGCTTTTCTTACACTCATCTTTATAACCTCCACAGATTCAAAACGAATAAACCATGTTATTTTGAATAGTATTCTTTATACCACTTAACAAATTTTCCAAGCCCCTCATCAATCGAAGTGGATGGATTAAATCCAATATCTTTTTGAAGTTCAGCGATATCGGCATAGGTAGCTTCAACATCACCCGGTTGCATTGGCATAAATTCAATATTTGCTTTCACACCAAGATGGTTTTCTAACGTTTGGATAAAATCCATTAAATTTTCTGGTTTATTATTTCCGATATTGTACACCTTATAGCGTGCTTTGCTATTAAATCCTGCACCCTTATCAGCGACAGAGTTCTCCTCTGGAATTCTTGGGATTAAACGTACGATTCCCTCAACAATATCGTCGATGTATGTGAAATCACGTTTCATCTTACCATCATTGAATACGTTGATTGTTTTTCCAGATAAAATATTTTTTGTGAAAGAAAAATAGGCCATATCTGGTCTTCCCCAAGGTCCGTACACAGTAAAGAATCGAAGTCCAGTAACAGGAATCCCGTATAAATGACTATACGTATGTGCCATTAATTCATTTGATTTTTTTGTTGCTGCATAAAGGCTTACCGGGAAATCTACCTGGTCTTCTACAGAAAACGGCATCTTCTTATTCGCACCATATACAGAGCTAGAAGAAGCATAAATCAAATGATCAACAGGATAATGTCTACACGCCTCAAGAACATTTAAAAAGCCGCTAATATTTGATTCAATATACGCATATGGATTTTCCAGACTATATCGAACCCCAGCCTGTGCAGCCAAATTGATTACAGTTGTAATTTTATGATTTTTAAATACCTCAAATACTCCATCACGATCAGCTAGATTTACCTCATAAAAGGTAAAACCTTGTTGTTCCTTAAATAATGTTAAGCGATCCTGTTTTAATGACATTTCATAATAATCATTCATGTTATCAAGACCAATTACTTCTTTACCTTCTTTTAAGAGTCGTTCGGATAAATGATACCCTATAAAACCTGCCGCCCCTGTAACCAAAATTGCCATTTCGGATACCTCCTACTGTTTGCTTATTTAATTTTTTGTCTTGGATCAATTTTTTCACTATATTTTAAGATTAGCTTTGTAATCCCTGCGGGCATGATTCCTAACACAAGCGGAATACTTACTGCTGTAATTCTTTCCAGCAATGAGGCCTTAATTAGCTTGGTTCCACCTATACGGATTTTGGCATCTAGCATTCGATGCTTAAAGCTTCTCTTTTTTGCATGATTAGGGTTCACACGATATTTCATATGGATTTCAGGAATATTAGCCATGGTTAGACCTGCCCCTAAGAAGCGATACCAAAGGTTAATATCTTGAGCAACGCGAAATCTTGTGTCATACCCACCAATGCTCTTTACATCCTTCGTTCTCATCATCACACTTGGATGTATCATTGGGCTTGCTTTGATAATCATTTTTCTGATGTCTTCATGTTTTATTGGCACTTTCCGCACCTTTATAAAGTTTCCGTCATCATCAAAGTCCTCTGCCCAGGTTCCAACAATGCTGACATTTGGATGTGCGTCCAAAAACTCAACCTGTTTTTCAAACCGCTGGGGAAGACATGCATCGTCTGCATCCATTCTCGCAACAAGTTCTGTATCTACTTCTTCTAAAAGCTCATTTAAAGTTACAGTGAGTCCTTTATTTTCTTCGTGGATTCCCAAGAACTGAATTCTTTTATCTTTTTGAGCCCATTTTTCGACAAAAGATACAGTGTCATCGCTTGAACAATCATCTATTATTTTTACGACAAAATTTTCATACGTTTGATTAAGAATACTTGTAAAACATTCATCTAGGTACTTCGCACAATTATACGTAGCCATTATAACCGTGATGCGCGTTGAATCATTCATACGTCGACCTCGCAATTTTTTTGTTGGGCAATGTATCCCATTGTTATTAGTATTATTTGTCACAGGATGTTTTTTCTTTTACGACAAATTCTTACAAATAATTATTTATTATAACACAAAAAAAAGATAGATGATAAAAACCAACTATCTTTTCTGAACTTGTCTATCCCTTTGAACCGACGGTTCCAAATAATAAAACTTTTATCTTATGGAACATGGTAATCATCGGCTTATAATTTTTACTAATAAGAGACAGTTTTTCAATCATAAATTCGATTACAATTAATAATAAGATAAAAATAAGGGAAGACCCTAGTAAATTAGCTTTATAGAAAAGGATAGCTGAGCCTCCAAAGAAAGTCGCAATGCCGTATATCATCAACACAGCCTTACGGTGAGAAAACCCTACGGCTAATAAACGGTGATGCATATGGTTTTTATCTGGTGCCATGATACCTTGTCTATTTATTTTTCTGCGTATAATTGCAATAAGTGTGTCAATAATAGGAACAGCTAGAATGATAATTGGAATAACTAATGTTACAAAAGTTACCTGTTTTAATCCAATTAATGACATCACAGAAAGCAAGAATCCCAATAATAGTGATCCGGTATCCCCCATAAAAATCTTTGCTGGATGGAAGTTAAAAAACAGAAAACCTAGTGTACTGCCAATTAACCCAATTGCCAATAATGCTGAGACTTCATTTCCAATAATGAGGGACATAATAAAGATTGAAGTTAACGCAATAATGGAGACTCCAGCTGCTAGGCCATCTAGTCCATCAATTAAGTTAACCGCATTTGTGATCCCTAATATCCAAATAAAAGAAACCAGAAAAGCAATCCACCAGCTAATTTGAATATCCTCGGAGAAAAACGGGATGGTAATAACCTTAATCTGTAAACCGTTAAACAAAACAATAAGTGCCGCAATAATTTGGCCCGCTAATTTTTGAATCGGTTTAATTTCAAATTTATCGTCTAGGATACCTGTCACAACAATAATTGTTGCCCCGACCAGAATACTCCAAGAAACATCCTCAAAAAAAGACATCATAATAAAAGTAATCACAAATCCAAAGTAGATCGCTAAACCGCCTAGACGTGGAATGGTGTTAGTATGAACCTTACGCTTATTTGGAACATCAACTGCACCAATTTTATGAGCAATTTTAATGACAAAAGGTGTAAGTATAAAGCTTACGGCAACGCCTATTATAAATAGAAGCAGATATTGTAAAGTGTACATTTTTCACACCTCTAAGGGTCAGTTATTGTAATAATTCATCGAAAAAGATTTCTAAACTCGAACCAAAGCTATGATATCACACCAATACATCGACGTCTATACAATTTTTCAAGGAAGAAAGTCATCTCAAGGCTCTTCATATCCTTTCGAATACTCGATATCGTTTTTGGGGGAAGCTCTTTTTGGTGTATCCACTATCATTAGACGAAAGGTATTTCAATAAGTTACAACTAGACGATTTCCATTTTTACTTTTCCGGTTTTTAAGATTGTAATTACCTTATGAAAAAGCAAACAGAACGTATCTGTTTGCTTAGTTAACAATCTTATTATAGATTTCCATATAGTTTTCAGACATTTTTTTAGCGCTTAAGTGATATTCGATAATATCTAATGCCGCTTGCTTCATTTCATCCTGGTTTAAATCAAGAATCTGATTGAGCTTGTTTACAAATTCAGATTCATCTCCTAAAACAAACAATAAACCTGCTTTCGTATTTAATTCAAGCATTTCCTTATGTGGTTCAATATCAGACAATACTGCTGGCAAACCGGTTGCAAGTGCCTCTAATATGGAGTTTGGCAATCCTTCAGCCTTTGAAGCAGAGATACAAAAGTCTGCTCCTCTTAAATAGTCATTCACTCGATCCGTTCTACCAAGGATATGAACCGAATCTTCATTTTCAACAAGTTGTTCACATTCGGAGCGCAGTGGACCGTCCCCAACCATAACAAGGTAGCCATTCTCCTTAAGTTTACTTTTTAAGAAACCCTTTATTACGAAAAGTGGATCCTTTCTTGTACTTAAGTGTCCGACAGAGACATAGACCTTTTTATCCTTAGGAAGGTTCAACTCATTCTTAATTAACTCTTTTTCCTCAGGTGTGGCCGGAAAGAAACGATCGGTGTCTACTCCATTTTTCACCGAATAAAGTTTAATCCCATGCTCGCCCACCATTCTTGCAATACTATCTGAACAGGCAACTGGTGCAGATAATTTCTGAAGAATATTTAAGTGAACCTTAGCCATAATCCAACCTTTTATTTTACCGTACGTCATCACATAATCCGCATAAGGATAATTTCGAAGTGTTGCAACGTTTGGGTATGGGAGATAGGTAGCTGAAATATAATCTGCACGTATCCCTTGGGTATGAACAACATCAGGATTAAATTCTTCTAACATTTTCTTTACAACTTTATGAGCATTTACCACACCTTGTAATCTTGACAGTCCCACCGTTTTTACAGGAATCCGATGTTGAACAAACTTGTCCCACAAGGACTCCTTTGGTTCTGGAGATAATGTAATGACCAATACCTGATGTTTTTCCTTATCGATATTTTTTACAATATTGAAAAGCTGGTTTGTAGGACCTGCTAGCTTTAGGGTCGACACAATATAAGCAATCTTCATCTAGTACACCTCTAAGTGAGACTTCTAATTTCTACTTCTTCTTTTGCAACGTGTTTTCGCATTTCCCGCTCACACATACCAATCACCATTGATGAAATGAGAACCAGCACCATCTTTGTCATAATTGTGGTTGTAAGCGAACCTAGAAATACGAACATAATCATAAATAGACCAAAGGCCATAAAAGGCTTGTGTTTTAGTTTTCTTGCACGATAGTAAAAAACAAAGAATGGCATCGCAAGTAACAGATAACCCACCAAACCAAATTGTAGAATTCTCATTACAAACTCACTATCGATATAACTAATACCCAATGAACTCAAAGTATCCATCGTAAGTCGTCCGCCAAATAAGAAATTTAGCACATTCGCTTGTTCATCAAACAGCCAGCCAAACATATCTAGACGATGTTCGATCGAATGACTGCGAAAGCCATTCCCATAATATAAATCCTCTAGTGTTAGATTAATCCACCAATTAAAGAATGGACTAATAAAGTAAAGAGCCACAAACAGCCCCATAACAACAATGAGAGCACTAACTGCTCTTACGATTTTCCTCTTAATTGATTTCCCTTTAAGGATAAATGATATCCCTTCAATGAAGAGAAGAATTAAAAGTGCTGCTCTTCCACTCGATGCCACAATTGTTATCAAGGATAAACCTAAAAACCAATACTTATACTTTGGTATCTTTACAGAAAGATATTTACCAATTAAGTAAATGGTGAAGCTTAACAATGATGGGTGAACCAACAATCCGGATGGTCTTGAAATGATGGCACTGATGGCAGTCGAAGGACTTGCAATCGGACCTTTCGCATATAACTCATAATACACCTTTATAAAATGAGAAAGGGAAGGTACTATGAATATGGCTAATACAATCAGGATATTCACATAAAAATAGACTTTTAAAATTTCGATGTTATTTTTACTATACATAAAAATTAAGATTAAAAACAAATAGAAAAGTGGAAATGTAAAATATGAGAGATCTTTTATCGATAAATTTCCCTCAAACAGATATAAGACGACTGCGTGAATAATAAAATAAGCAGCACTGAGAGATAGCCCAACTGTATATTCTATTGGAATAATACTTTTTAGTGAATTTACCTTTATCGGAAAAAGCATCTTTCTTTGTTGAATGACAAAGAGGATGAACCCAATAGGTAAAATTAACAACAAGGGCATATTAAAAATTTCGATGATTGGAAAAAGCACAATAAAAATGATACCTATTATAAACCACATAAGCTCCTCCAGAATGTAAGTATATAAGGAGCCCAGCCTTCCATCTGGAAGACCGGCTTGATCCTTATTTTACCTTTCGTAATACATCAATAAAATCAATCACGATTTGACTTTCTTCTTCATCTTTTAACTCGACTAATTTCTTATCCTGACTTTCAAAAAATAAAGTAAGGATTTCATCTATTTTTTCTTTATCTACAACCTGTAGCATCGTGACCAGGTTCACCCAATCAATGGTTGGTTCATACTCTTTGTACAGTTGTGCAATCTCCGTACCTTCATCAAATTTATTATTGTAATAAAATTCTATTGCGAGAATCATACCAATAATACGATCAATGTCAGCCTCATAAACCTCAGCCATTTTGTTAAGTTTCGTAATCGCCTCATCAACTGAATCTCGTTTTAATAGTGACTCGACATAGATCATGTCAAGATCAAGATTAGGCTCATACAATCTTGTGTATACACTGTACCATTCATCAAGTCTTTCAAAGTTTTCTTTATAAAAATTATACTTTGATAACTCGAACACCACTTCCTCAGTTGGTTCAAGATCTGCTAAAGCTAATAAATACGGCAGTTTTTTGCGCAAGATTTCAAATTCATCTAAATCCTGGTTCATCACTGGTATTAGACGATTAACCATACGTATACTATGAACATCCCTTGGGTCATTTGCAATATTGTTACGATACTGCTTTAATGCAGGACCAAAGCGGGAACTTAAAACCATTTTATCTGCTTCCGTTAAATTACGAGCACCTAGGGTAAAAAACGGAAGGTTCCCGGTATTTTCTTTCCCTAACCGATACCCATTACTTCTCGATAGCAGCTTTCCATCTTTATCATAAGCCGTCACATACCAATAAAAAGTCAATTCAGGGTTTGAAAAACCTAATAAGGAGTTCGCATTCACATTATTATTGGAATATTGCACAAGGTTAATGGCTTGAAGCTCACTTGTTGTGATATCAAATCTATTAGTTGGAATTTTTTTAAACAAGAGCTTGCTTGAGGCACCATTGAATCCAAAACTCATGTCATAATAGGCTGCACCTTCAACCTCTTCCCACTTAAATGTGACATCGTCACCTCTAATAATTTCATCATTTGTTGGTGAAATTAAATTTAATAACGGTCTAAACACAACATCATACACAGTGTTTTCTTCATGAACCTCAATCGTATCATAGTTATTAATTGGCCACGTCCAGCCCTCACCTTGGTTGAATGTTATCCCAACGATTATTTTATAAAATCCTTCTGGAACGCCATCGAATTGATAGGAGCCATCTTCACCTGTGATGACGTTATATGTGTACAAGCTCCGGTTCTTCGAATCATTAGCACCAACTAAAATAAGATTGACATGACTAAGGGGAGTACCATCACTTCTCTTAATTGTTCCTCTAACAGTCGACAATCCTGCATCTATTCTCTCAGAGAGTTGAGTTAGCCCCTGATATTCTCTAAATACTTTGCTGTAATCCTCATTTTCCTTATTTTCTTCAAAGGCTGCAATTCCTTCGTTAATACTCGCCAATGCTTGTTCCTTTTCGCCTAACCGCATTGCGATTTCAGCATCAAAAACAGATAAGCCGACAAATGATGGAGTATCCTGCATAACTTCTTTTACACCTTGAATGATTTCCTGAGCCTCTTCGATTTGTTCGTATTTAAGAAGCTGTTGTGAAAGGGCAAGCTGCATATCCAGATAATTTGGATGATCTGTGTCAAATCTTTCAGCTGCTCTTTTTAGCACCTCAATCGATGCTTGCCCATCGAGATTACGATCATAATAGGAAGCTAGCTGCTTAGCTCCCTTCAATAGAAACTCGTCTACTGGGCCATTTTCAACATACTCCTCAATATATGGCTTTGCCTCTTCTAATGAAGAAAATTCAATCGAAGAATGACGTGGCATATTGTAGCCAGATGGTACAATATAAAAATCATAGCTATCAGAATAGACCTCTTTTATTATAAAGTCCCTAATGACAGCATACCGGTCTTCACTAGCTAGGTCAGACTTCAATAACTGCTCAACCCTCGTTAAACCAGCTTCATTACCGCTATTTAACATTTGGCTCGCATTCCGTGCATCCCATTTAGGCTTCAGAGTGAATCCAAGAATCGGAGTGATCAATAGTAAGGCTATTAAAACGTATAGAATATATTTTACTTTAATCGTTAATCTCATTTTTCTTCCTCTACCTTTGTTAATTGATCATTCCAATAAATATTAACGCCCGATTCCACTAGATTTTGTTTATACTTGGTGTTTTGAATGGAAGGTTCCGTAATCGGCATTAAAAATACAGATAAAATAACCCCCACAACCAAGATTCCAAACACAGTGATTGGAACAACCGAGATACTTAACCTTTTATCAAGAATGCCTTTCTCTTTCCGATTGGTTTGTTTACTCATTTGTGTATCCTCCAATAAACGAACTTGAAAACTACGGCCTTACCTTTTCGTTAAGCCGGCTGCTGCTCGGGCTGTCTTTTCTTTGCTGCTTGTAAGACAAAATAAATTAATAAGCCATTATAAATCGCACCAACAATACTATAAAGGGCGATGCTTCCGAGGTCTGTAAAATACATCCCCCCGATAACAAGGGCAATTGCCCGAAATACAAAAAGACCGATTTCATAATACATGAGTTGTTTTTGAAAACCATAGATTTGTGCGACAACAAATGCAGGTGAATTGACAAAGGCAAAAAACAACCAAGAAATCATCCATTGCGCATAAGCGCCACCATCATACCATTCTGCTCCCAAAACAAAAGCGAAAAGCGGAGGTCCAAATAAAATCACGACTATCGATGGAATTATTCCGATTCCAAATAACCCAAGTGTCGCTTTTCTTAATAATTTATACACATTTTGCCCGTTATTATAAGCCTCTGAGCTTTTTTGGAAAAACACTTGTTTCACCGATTGTGTAATAAGGGTGATTGGCATGCTCAAAAGCCGATGCGAAAGGGAATACAATCCAACCGCTTCCGGACCAAAGTAAAAGGCTAATAAAAATGAAGGAATGTTTTGCGATACCGCATTAATAAAAGCCTGTGGTGAGCTATATTTTGGGAATTCCGCGTATTCTTTTGCAAGCTCTTTTGTGCGTTGGACCTGAAAAGAATCCTTAAATAATGTTTTATATTTTTTTAAAATTTGAACGGCAAGAGCAAAGGATGCTACTACCTGTCCAATAATGTATCCTGAAACAAGTCCAACTGGTCCAGCATTTACAAAAGCAACGGGTATTTGTACCCCAACTGTACCAACAGAACGAACGCTTCTAGAAATAGAAACTTCTCCAAAATGCTTCGTACGTGTAGACCAATAATTGAGACTCTGATAAATCCCCGTAGCAAAAATACTGATTGGGATCCACCATAGCCATGGCTTTAGATTTTCTGCATCAATTACTTTTACGAACCAATCACCGAAAAACAGAATTAAGATTGCTGAAAATAGAGAAGTAAGTACGACGCAAAATGCTGAAAGCATCATCACATTAACAGCGTCTTCATCCTTTTTCGGTAGAACAATAGCTAATTCGTACCTCCATGTTGCTACGACGGAAAGGATAATCACAATTGATGTAAATAAAGTAAATATACCATATGCATCAGGTGTGTAGAGCCTACTCAGTATGGGCGCTGCAGCAATTAAGATACCTTGGGATATGGCAGTTCCAGACATTAAGACTGCAACATTTTTTGTAAATGAACCTTTTCGAAACACGAAGACACCTTCTTTTGCTGTACATAACCAATAGGGTTAATAAATTCTTTTACTTAACCGTGTAGCTAAGCCCTTTGGAAATAACAGTACGATTGCTTTTATGTTTGGATAATTGATATAACTCTTCATCGAGAATCGAAGAGATCGAATATAGCTTTTTTTGTATACCGCTTTAGCCACATGAAGAAACCTTGACGATTTAAATCTCCTTTTTACTTTTGGAGATAATTGTTCTAACTCGTCCTTATACTTTTTCATCATGTAATTGACAACAAACTTATGATAATTGCCTTTTCCACCAATGTGTAAGTCCGGATTCCGATAGACTGAATAGCGGACATTGTACTTCGAATCATGATCAACACTCGTTAATTTGCAGAATCGTATCCACAAATCATAGTCTTGCATGGCAGGCAAATTAACATCAAATCCTCCAACTTCCATAAACAATGATCTTTTTAGAGCAACTGATGATGTTGTTCCTATATAATTATCATAAAAAATATGAGGGAATAATTTCCCTTTCATAACAGGAGTAATTTTTCGAATCGGTGTAGACCGATCATCTTCATATACGACAATTCTTCCCGAGTAGACTAGACCTACCTCAGGCTTAGCCTTAAACACGTTAAGTTGATCTTCCACTTTCGTAGGTTCCCATATATCATCGTCGTCAAGAAACATTAAAATATCGCCGGTTGAACGATTGGCTCCATGATTTCTTGCAAAACAAGCCCCTTTTTTCTGTTTTAGGTGCTCGATGAGAAGCGGTATCCCATTTGTACCATAACTTTGAAGTAACTCTTCAATATCAGGGCTATTTCCATCAATTACAACGATTACTTCGTAAGGCTTTACGGTTTGATTTATTACACTATTTAACGTTAATAGGAGAGAATCTGGTCGGTTATGCGTCGGTATTATTACTGATACAGTGTACATAAAAACATTCACCTAGCCCTACTCTTCTTTTTCATTCCTGCAAAACTACCTTTTCATATTCTAAAACTGCCGCTTGTGCTTCCATTTGACGTAAATGGGTAGTCAAAAGTTCCTCATCAAATGCATATTGATTCGTAAGCCTCTGTTCAATGGCTTTCGCCAATGCATCCACATCACCTACTGGCTCAAGGCTACCTAACCTGCCATCTAATAGAATTTCACTAGGGCCACATTGACAATTCGTTGACACAATCGGTGTTCGAAGTGCTAATGCTTCAACCAACACATTACCGAAGCCCTCTAATTTAGAAGAGGATACAAGCAAATCAGCATTTTTTATATAATAATACGGATTTTTTTTATATCCCGTGATGTCCACTACATCACGAATCTCATAGGACTGTATTAATGATTCCATATCTTTTTTTATCTTTTCCTTGCCATCTCCCACAATGATCAACCTTGCCTTTGTCCTTTTGACCACCTTCGCGAATGCATGAATGAGAGTTGGATAATCCTTTGCTTCTACTATCCGACCAACTGCAACAACGGCTGGAATCGAGCGATTCTCTTGAAGCCAAAGATGTTCTTGATCCTCATTAGCCAATTCATAGATTTCTTCATGAATAACTGGATTATAAATAACCTTCACTTTCTCAAGTGGGTAGTTTAAAAATTTGCTAGAAAGCGCTGCTACACATTTTGAAACGGCAATAACTGCATCTGCCTGTTTAAAAACCCTTCTTAATAGGAATGGATAAAAACGTTGAATAAAGGTTCTTGGATGCTCATAAGAGTATTGTAAATTAGTATGGATGCTTAAAACAAGCTTTGTGTCGGTATTTGTTAATATTTTAGCTAAACCCGCAACAATATTCGCATTATCTAATGCTGATAATAATACATCAGGTCGTTTTTCTTCAATATATTTCTTCAACGCAAGAATACTGCAGAAGGTCCTTTTACTTTGAAGATCCACTACCGTAACGCTGGGTGAAACCATTCCTGCCAAATCGCCCTCTTTGGAAATAACAACTAGATCGACATCATGTCCCCGTTCCGAAAGTCCATTTGCAATAGAAATCATCACCTTTTCTGCGCCACCAATGGTTAGCCGCGGGATAAAGAGTGCAATTTTTTTCATCAGAACCTCCCTCTTTCTATTCTTCACCTTTTAGTATCTTCCTATTTAATAGCTTTCTTAATCTTTTTCTAGAATTAGCGATATTTAAAATAAGAACGAGAAATAGATAAGATAGAAGGCCAATCCCAATCTGCATCGCCAACATACCGGGCCCTATTTTATCTTTAAGTGGCCATAGACACAGACTCATTCCTAATGTGGCAACAAGAATCAGAAAGACATTTTTAGTAGGAAAAGGAAAGCTATACCTTCTACTGATAATGACCCAACTCAATACAACAGCAAGCAAATAGGACAATACCGTTGCCATTGCGGCTCCCTGTAATCCGAACAAAGGAATGAACAGAAAGGTTAAAATGA
The DNA here is from genome assembly GCF_036965045.1 of Bacillus sp. JJ1533. Taxonomy (NCBI): domain Bacteria; kingdom Bacillati; phylum Bacillota; class Bacilli; order Caryophanales; family Bacillaceae; genus Bacillus; species Bacillus sp. JJ1533. Next base: position 215,710 of record NZ_JBALOV010000025.1, read on the forward strand.
CATTGGCAATCGCTGCAAGCAGGGACGGAATAATTTGAATGGCTGTATTTTGATGGATATGGAACATAATATCTAAACAATAAAGCTTAAATCCCTTTAAGAAGGCTCCCACTGCAATAAATGGGATGAGTGTAAGAGCAATGCTTCTATACTCTTCTCCAAGGACAATCTCAACAATATTCGGGGCTAGCATCATAAACCCTGCTACAGCAGGTATAGAGATAAGGCTTAGCATCGTTGTATTATCCTTGACCCGTTCGTAAGCAGCCTTCACTCCTTTTTCATCCAATGTTTTCATCACGATTGGAAAAGCAGCTAAATTCACAACCATCATTAATGTAAAAATCGTTTGCTCTGATAAATCATAGGTCACTGAATAGTACCCAGTGGAGGTTGTTCCAAGTAAATACGAGATAATCATTCGATCAGAATTATGAATAACAATTCCAAGCAGCAATGTGATTGTTAACGGAAATCCATATTTGAACATTTTTCGTAAAATATCTCGATTAAAAAAAGATAGAGATAGCCCTTTCCAATAGGTGAAGGTTGGAAATAAAAGAGTAATCCAAAATCCAATAAGGATGCCTAAAAGCAAGCCCTTTTCCTTTAATCCAATATATATGAGTAAAGCACCGAACAGAAATCCTAAAGTGGTTCTGCTAAATGCAAGTTTTCCATATTCAATAGGAGACAGTTTTGCTCTTACTAAAGCAAGTGTAAGACTGTTCCATGATTGTGTCCATGAGAGTAAAAGCGTAAAAAACACATATATAGCTATATGTCGAGGTGTTACTTGAAAGCCTATGACAATAAATCCAATCACTGCGGTAATAACAACAATTGCGAGATAGACAATTTTAATTGTTTCTAAAAATTCTCGTTCTTTCTTATAGTACTGATAGTACCGAAGTAGACTTAATTTAATCCATTCAAATAAAAACGCATTGACCAAACTGGCAATCGCAAATACAAGCGCATATATACCATATTCATTTGGTGTCAACAGCCTCGAAAAGATTGCAATACTTAAGAAGCTGATGAGGGCTGGGACTCCGTGGGATATAAAATAAGAAAAAGTGTGTTTCGAAAGCATACCATTAGCCTCATTTATAAAAGAATAAGAAGACTGTCAACAAATGCAACAGTCTTACCTTCCATTACTTTTGAACCGTTTCTAAATTAGCTTCATCCTCGTAACCTTGTTCACCTGTTACTTCAAAGCTTTCTTTTATCATTCCAACAGATGGCGCAAAATATCTTGTATAAATTGTATCTGCTCCTTCAACCTCATCAGTTACCTTTTGGATAACAAGGACATCCTTAAATTCTCCGTATGGCACTTTTAAAGAAGCAGCCTCATCAATTAGCTCCCAATCTGAATTGCCTTCACTTTGAACAAATACATCAATTTCTTCATTTGGTGTAAATGAATCTAGAATGCTTTCAGAAGGATTACTTGGCTCTCTTTCTTCAAACACAAGTGAAATTTCATCAGCTGTCCATTTATAAACTTGAGTAGAAATAGTTCCCCCAATGGCAATGGTCAGTTGTACATATTCATCATTTTCGGCGACAATTTCCTGTGTAAATATTTCTTCGCCATTATTCGTAAAGGTTCTGCTCGTTCCTACCTCTGGACGATATAGAGTATAACCTGCAACCTCTTCAGGCTCTTCTTTTGTCGTTTCTTCCTGCTCGGGAGCAGTCGCTTCTGTTTGTTCTGTCTGATTTTTCTTTGTTGGCTCTTCCTGGTCTTTCACTTGATTATTTGCCGAACAGCCAACTAGCACAACCAGTAATAATAAGGTGTACATCATGATTCTCATTTAAAACATTCCTTTCGGTAAAAAGGGGATTGACAGTCTTACGTCAGTCCCCTTCATTTGTTATCAATGACACACAAATATTTTACCTTTATTTAAGACTTCTCATAATTTCATTTACAATATTGTCTTTTACAACTCCGCCGATAACAGTCACCTTGTCAACATGTTCAGTATCTGCATAATCCATCAAGAAGGATTCAAGATGCCATGGGAAATCATCTCTTACTAGCAATAATGGTGAATGAGTGTGAACTGCAAGTGGTGCAGCCGCTAATGCATCAGGGAAATTCGTTCCTGTTGTAATAAGGATTTCATCAGATTTAACTAATGACTTAAATTCCCAAAGGATAGCTGATAGTGTTTCATAGCGATTCACACCATAAATTCTTTTTGTATTCGAGTTTATGCTCTTAATTTTTGTCTGAACAGTATCAGAAATGACGTCCGGTCCTCCGACAATTACAACCCGTTTCCCCTTAAGCAAAGCAAGAGCTTCATTGGAAATTTCATTTTTGTCAGTTAGGACAATTCCCCAGTCATTTGCAGCTGCGATCGGGGCTACAGCGAGTGCATCTGCATAGCTCTTTCCGTATGCCACAAACACGCCATTTGTTCCACCTAGACGTTCAACGATTTGTTGGTTTGTCTCATATCGGTTTTCACCACTGATACGCTCTGTCTCATATCCTAAAACTTGTATGATCTCATTTTCTATATTCGTAGAAACTGCTTGATCTCCACCAATGATAATCACTTTATTTGGATTTAATCGAACAATTTCATTCTTAGTCGCTTCAACAAACTCAGTCGGCTTCGTTAATAGAATCGGAGCTTTCCCGAATAATCCTGATAATGGACCCGCTGACAAAGCATCTGCAGAATCATTACCAGTTGTTAAAATAACAACTCTTTCACTACCTTCAGGGAATCCATTGGGGTACATCGATTTTGATATTTCAACAGCTGTTTCATATCTGCGTTCCCCTGATAGTTTTTTTACATCTAACACGCGGTCAACCTGAACTCCAGATTGGTTTGTCCAAAGGACTTCATTTGTATTTTTACGGACTACTCTAGAATTAGATTTATGACGTGCAAAGTCTTGAGCATAATTATAGTCGTAAAAGCTTTGGACGACCTCACCACCAACGACCACATCATATTTTGCTGATATGTAATTCGACCACATTGTCCAGCCTTTGTTAAGTGATACAACACGAGAATCTGTTTTATATTTTGCGAAGCGGATCGCATCATCTAAATCATAAAACTTTTCCCACTCACCTTTTGTTTTATGCTGAACACTATAGTTCATTTGTTTTGCAAAAATTGTCTTTTGCTTGTCCTTATCAAAAACCCTATAGGCAGAAGAAGTTTTCTTTGCATATTGGATGGCATCCTCTTTAGATTGGAAGGTTGCTAATTTTTTATCATTTTTATCATAAACATCAAATACTTTAAAATAATTCTTCACACCTTGTGCAATCGCGTTTGCCATCTTCTGCTGATTTGAACTAGACTTGATTAGTTTTTCCTCTTGGCGATTTGTCATGTATCCTAATTCAACAAGAATGGACGGCATTTGCGCATTACGAATCACATAAAAAGCCATGTTACCATGGATTTTCCGATTAATAAACCCAGAGTACTCTACGATACTTGGATGTACGGACTCTGCCAATCTCTTACTATCATCACGATAGTTTAATTGCATAGGGTCTGGCGGATATGCTGAACTATAATGATTTACACTATCATAATAATATGTCTCTACTCCCCGTGCAAATGCGTTTGTACTCGCATTATGATGGATTGAAACGAACACACTATTATCATTATTTCCTTTAGCATATCCATTTGCTTTACTCATTCGTACATCAAAATCTCCACCATCATTTCTTAAATATGGAGCAAATTCGGTATCAGTAGTACGAGTTAGATAAACCTTGATATCTGTTCCTTTCAAGGCATCTCTTACTTTTAATGCGATATCAAGATTCGCATCTTCTTCACAATATCCGGTTTGTTTCCCTGAGTACCCACAGGTTCCTCCAAATTTCCCACCATGTCCCGGATCAACAACAAGCACCTTTTCTGCAAAGCTACTAGCTGGGAATAAAAATAAGAGAAACAGACAAAAAAACAAGAGTTTCCCTATCTTCCCCTTCATTTCGTAACCTCCTCTTATTCTACAAAAATCACTATATTTCAACATTATAGCATCGTTTTTTATATTTTAGTAGGCATATGAGCTGAAATTCCCATTAAAATCCACCAATTCTACTATAAACATGTCGAAACGTGTAAGACGACAATGAATAAAAATTATCACTTAAGAAGGATTCGGGCGAAACACTTTGTAGGTTACCCCTTCAAAACTCCTAGAACAAAATAGACCCCCTTACCTTCAATCGTAAGAGAGTCCATGGAATCATTAATAATAGGATTTTGAACCTAGGTATCTGTCTTTCCAATAGCTAATATTAAGATTTGCAATCGTTACACCTGTGGATGAACCAGCATGGATAAATTCGTTATTTCCTAAATAGATCCCTGCATGTGTTGGTCCTTCTTTATCATAGGTTTTCTCAAAAAACACAATATCCCCTACCTGTGGCGAACTCACACTCGTGCCAGCATTCCATATACTCGCAACCGTTCTTGGAAGCTGAATTCCATGCTTCGCAAAGACGTAATTTAAATAGCCACTACAATCAAAACCATTTGGTGTTGTGCCGGCCCATAGATAAGGTGTACCCATTAAGGACTTCGCGGTTTTGATAAGGTCGGATGTGAGGTCGTACGTAAAATGCTGAACTACTTTTTCAGAAACAGCCGCAGCCCCACCAATAATCGCAACATCTGTAACAGTGATTTGATTTAGAACACTATTAACAGGTGCCGGTACCTCATCTGGTCTTACAAGTAAAATAGCAGAATCCTTTTTCGCTGCTAAAAGAGACCCTGTTAACGCATCTGCAAAATCCTTCCCAGTAGCTAAATAAACTGGAGTTAGATTGGATGGGGAAAGCTGTTTTACAACTCTCGCAGACGTTGTATAGCGATCCTCACCTGAGATTCTAGTTGGTTTATTCAGTTGTTCATAGACTTTGTCAGAAATGACGGATGTACCTCCGACTACAATGGTCCTTTCATACTTCTCTAACGCCTGCTTTACTTCTTTTGGAATGCTGCTATTTGTCACAAGAAAAATAGGAAGTTTATTTTTAGCGGCATAGGCTGCTATTGATAAACTATCCGGAAAATTCCCTCCAAAAGCAACGATTGCAGTGTCAGCAGTACTTCCAAGCCTCTCCGCAATTTTAACGGAAGTATCGTAGCGCGTTTCCCCACTTATCCGTTCAACTTTTAACCCCAAATTAACAAGTTCCGTTTCAACTGTCGTTGATATCGTCGCAGTACCACCTAGAATAAGAACCTTGCTTGCTCCTAATCTAGTAATCTCACTTTTGGTTGCACCAGGAATCTCGTCCTTTTTCGTTAATAATATCGGCGCATTCAACGCGTAAGCCAGAGGTGTTCCAGTAAGCGCATCTGGAAAATTAGTACCCGTCGCCAACACGACCGTATCTGCTGTAGACCAACCTTCCTTTGAAACCTTAACTGCTGTCTCATACCTATTGTTTCCACTGATCCGCTCAACATTTATTTCAGCAGCTGAAGTTAGGCTTGGAACGCCAAGAACCAACAATATACCCACTAATATACAAACAATTAATCCACTTCTTTTTTCCATGCTACCTCCTACCAAAATTAGATATTATTCTACATATATAGTGAAAGTATAACACGAGGGTAAGAAAGCAAACATTAACAATATGTAACAATTTGTAGATGTGTGTACCTCTAGCCAAAAGAAAAGACTGCCATTAAGGCAGCCTTCTTTTACTTCAAGATAATCTCTTGCAGATTGCTTCTTGTTGTTTTGGAAATCGCAGCTTCCCCACCTAAATAGTGAATATAAGGAATGTATGAGATTTCAGAATTGATATAGTTTCTAACTTCATCCGGCACTTTATCTCTTCTAACAAGGATAATTGGTGCATCGTATTTAGCCGCCAATACTGAACCAGGAAGAGCATCAATAAAGTCTGTGTTTTCTCCTCTCGCAAAGAAGATATTGCGAGGGTCAAGGTTTAATGTTTCTACAATCTTCACACTTGTATCAAATCTGTTCAAACCACTGATTCTAGTAACATTACTAGAGCCAACAATGGATTTTAATCGATTTTCTACATTACTTGAAATGGCAGCATCTCCACCAATAATGGTTATCTTTTTAACCCCTGAATTTTGAATGTAGTTTAGAACAGAATCCGCAGTACTATCCTTTTTCGAATAAAGAATCGGAATTTGTTCTTTCGCTGCATATGACGCAATGGAAAGAGCATCTGAAGATTTTTCGCTGTCAGTTGTAACAATTACCTCTTTACTAGAACTTGCTATTTCATTCGCAATCGCAACAGACGTATCTGCTCTCCATTTTCCATTAACTCGCTCTACATCTTTGGTGTATTTGTTTTTTAGTTGATTTTCAACATTTGAAGAAATCGCTGATGTTCCACCTAAAATATAGATCTTACTTGGTCTAAATTTGTCTAATGTTTTAAGAACTGATTCATCAATCTTGTCCGTTCTTACGAGCAATAATGGAGCATCATGTTTTTTCGCTAACACACTTCCTGTAAGTGCATCTACAGGATTATCTCCTCTACCAAGTACAACCGTTTTAGCTGATGACCATCCATAGTTTGCAATCGCCGCACTCGTATCATAACGAGTCTCACCTTGAAGTGAGCTGTTAATAGATTGGTAGATAGTATTATCCCAGCTTGTACCTTGATAATAGAAATCTAGAATTTGCTTAAAGCTTCTACCTTCTACAGCTTGTTGCTGGGAACCATATTGACTAAGACCAATGCCATGGCCAAAGCCATCGCCTTTAACCATGTACTTTGTTCCGTCAAATTTAACTTCTTTTACGTTAGGGCTTTTGAAAACAGACGTTCCAAAATAGCTTCTAAGAGTATTGGTTTTTGAGGAAATGGTTTTAGTATGCAATTTTAATTTGCCATTTTCCATGACAAAGCCGTCTTTCCCCTTAACAAAGTACTTTACTTTGAAAGATCCTGATAAAATATCATGCGCATCAAAAGGAGGCGTGTCAAAGGTCATATCTGAGACCTCTACAATTTTAAGATTTGCACCTTTTAAATTATTATCTACTACAATCATTCGTTGTTTCATTGCTGATGTTATAGACTTATCTTTTTCATTATAAGGAGCATCTTCTTTATCCCACCAGTCTGATGGCTTTTCAAGGTCAAGCTTGGAGATATCCATTTGTTCTTTATTCACAGAGAATGACCAATTCATATGTGCTCCAGTTTTCGCACTATAAGGGTCATTTCGTTTTGTCAAATATGGATAATTTGATAAACTAGTGCCCCAAGAATTGGTTACAGAAAGCTGTGTTCCACCGTTTGTTGAAGAATAATAGGCTTCGATTGGCTTTCCTTTGTATGTTAGGATTTGTCCCTTTGTCGCATTAATCGCAATCGTTGTATCACGATATTTTTGGTAATTCTGATTCCACCATGTATAACCTTCATACACTTGGAAATCGGTTGTATCATTGATGATTCCGTCAAGTTGACCAGCTTTCTTATATAAAGCATAGCTTCTTGCCGCTACAGCTTGTGCCTTATATGCTTCCAAATGCCAGTTTGCAAGCATTTCACCTGGTACAACACCCTTTAAATAGTCCTCTAAAGGAAGGGTATTCATTGGACGAACCGTGTTTGTTCCACGATTTTCCCAATAAAAAACCATTTCACCAAGATATCTGCGTCCGTCAATTGTAATATAATTATCTGTCCCATATTTTACGGGCTTGGTTTGTAATCTTTCATAGGATTTGATTTTTGTGCTTCCATTATATAGAGCAACATTTTTCCCATCCAATTTAACCTTATACGTATTTCCCTCAGTTAACGTGTTGGAGTCTCCGACAATTTCATACGTACCTTTTACTGTTACAGTAATTTCAGATTTGTTACCTATATAATTCCGTAGTACTACTGAAATATCGTTATCTGTACTCGCACTTGCTGTATTCACAACAGCTAGTGAGACAATGAGCACAAATACGAATGCCGAAAAACACGTCAGTAATTTCCTCGTCACTATATCTCCTCCTATTATAGTAAATTTAATAAATCCTAATATAGCATAACAAAAATTTACATAGTAGACTATAATTCTACAAATTTATTTTCCCTATTTTTATATAAGAGTCTTACAATCAAATTTATGGGAGTTAATTAATCATTTATAGGTGATTTTCGCAGGTATTTTGAAGTATTTCCTCAGAAATTGTTGAATGATGGGTATTAAAGATAAGGATAAATTGTACCTAAATAATATAGTCTTTTCGAATCTATCCAAACCTTCTTTTGGGCAATTATAATGTATGTAACGGTATAAAATTATTCATTTTTTACCAAAATGAATGTTAGTGGCTTTATAGGGAGGACATTATGACCAACTTTGAAAAAGTAACCATTCTAATACCCGCTTATAATCCTGACACTAAGTTACTTCAACTAGTCAAGGACATTAAACAAGCAAATTTCAATCAGATTATTATTGTTAATGATGGCAGTTTGCCTGACTCTACTCAGATATTTGATGCTCTTATTGATACTGAAGGATGTGTCATTCTTAAACATGGAGTTAATCTAGGAAAAGGACGTGCATTGAAGACTGGATTTAATCATTTTTTAAATCACCATACAGAATCTGTAGGAGTAATAACAATTGATGCAGATGGCCAGCATTCTGTTGAAGATATGAAAAAAATCGCTAAACAATTAATAAATGATCCTTACAGTTTAGTTTTAGGAGTTAGAGATTTTTCTGCTGAAAATATCCCTTTTAGAAGTCGATTTGGTAATGTGTTAACAAGGAATGTGTTTAGATTTATAGGCGGAATTAAAGTAACGGATACCCAGACTGGATTAAGAGGAATTCCAAAACACTTTATAAAAGATCTGATGAATGTGAGTGGCGAGAGATTTGAATTTGAAATGAATATGCTTCTTGAATGTAAAGCGAAACAAATTAATATTGAAGAAGTTGGTATTGAAACAATTTACATAGAAGAAAATAAATCATCACATTTTAATCCTATCGTTGACTCCATCAAAATATATACTGTTTTTATTAAATATGCTTTTTCTTCACTTTTTTCTTTTGGATTAGACATCTTTTTGTTTACTATTTTTTCTATCTTGTTAAAAGAATTAATTCCTATATATTTTATTTTTGTGGCAACAATCGGAGCAAGAATACTCTCATCTCTCTTTAATTACACAGTTAATAAAAATATTGTATTTAAATCCAATTCAAAATACACTTTGTATAAATACTACTTTCTAAGTATCTGCCAGATGCTTGTATCTTCATATGGAGTATATTTGCTCTATCTTACTTTTGGTGATGGCGAAGTTGTCATAAAAATCATCGTGGATACACTACTATTTGTTATTAGTTTCTACATTCAAAGAGTGTGGGTATTTAACAACCAATCAGGTCGTTCCGAGGTGGTAGTTCGTGATTGATACTTACATTAAATTGGGGCTACTGGTAATCTCATTAATAGGTTGGGGGTTACTTGTTAGGGTTAAGTTGAAAATGCAGGCTGCCTTTATTCCTATCTTTGTATTTTCATTTATCACGTCCATGTGTTTTTTTGCAGGACTTTTAAACTTCTTGCCTCATATGGTTTATTTTTTATTCTATTCAGGAGTAGTACTTTTCGGGATCTTTGCATTATTACGTCTTAAGAATAGGATTCAAATCACAAAGCTGATTGTGCCGTCCACAGTCAGTTTTATCATTTTGTCATTTTTACTGATGGTACTACTACGTGGAATGATTTATCTGCATTATGATAACTTCAGCCACTGGGGTTTAATTGTGAAAGAAATGTTTCGGATAAACGGGCTTCCGAATGATACCACTATGATTTTATTTAGGAACTATCCCCCTGGAAGTGCTGTTTTTATGTATTTCATAGGTAAAGTTGTAGGTTATTCTGAAAGTATCATGTTAATGGCCCAAGGCTTTTTACTTATTTCAAATATTATCGTACTCCAGGTTTTTGCAAACTGGAGAAATCCAGTCCAGATATTCTTAAGTTTTCTTGCAGGAATTTCGTTACTATTTGTTATTGAGGGTCACATTTACAATTTACTTGTTGATACATTGTTAGGTGTTACGGCTCTTTCTATTACAATCATTGCATACTATTATAAAAATGATTGGGTAAGGAACGTTCTAACAAATACTCCTATCCTAATATTATTATTACTAATAAAAGATAGTGGAAAGCTGTTTTTCATCATAAATGTTGCCATTATTATATGGATTATCTATTCGTATGAAATAAAAGGAAAAGTTACTAAAAGTAAAAAAAGAACGATCATTTTAATCTCTTTATTAGCAGTATTAATATTTCCTCTCTTTACTAACTTTTTATGGGGCCAATATACTGAAACGGCCTATCCGAATGAATCTTACGAGGAAAATAAGTTTGCAATCACACCTGACAGATTACTTACTATAGATAAATCAGAAGAAGTAATTAGAGAATTAGGCCCTAACTTACTTAAACAAGCAACAGACCCCACAAATAACAATGTTATATCAATGCTCTTATTAAATGGTTTATTGCTTTTGTTTATGATTAGGACGTACAGAAAAACAAAAGAAACCCCTAAATTGTTAATGTCCGTTTGGATCATCATGAACATCTTTTACGTTCTATATATTTTTACATTGTATCTCATGTACTTATTTCTCATGCCAGAAAATGAGGCAGCTAGATTAGCTGGGTTTAGTAGATACCATTCGACAGTGGTCATATATATAATAGGAGTCTTTATGACCGCTATTATTCTTCATTGGTCAAAAGCTAATTTTACACTTAAAAACGCCGTTCTAAAAACAACAGCAACATTATGCTTGGGATTCATATTTATTTATCCTTTCCACGAGAATATAAATACATTACTCTCAAGGCCTGACGTTACTAACTCACTACGGTTAGATGTAAAAACGAAATTTAATACAATTAAAATGGCTGGGGCAAAGCAACCCACAGTCACATATTATAGTCCAAACAGTAAAGACGACAGAGGATACCTTAGATACGTCTTGAGTTACGAACAACTATCCAACAATTATTATATTTTTAGAAGCTTAGATACAAATGAAAAACAAGAATCATTCGTTAGACACTTGAACAAATCTCATTATTTGGTCGTTGTAGACAGTGACAAAGACATCAATAAATTTTTAGGAAATTATGTATCTACGGATGATGTTGAAGGTGTATACAAAGTTATTCCTAGGAAAGAAGATTTTACACTTAAGACTATAAAATAATCATGAAGCGTACCGTAATGGTGCGCTTTTTTCATCGGAACCTACTGCAGATTGAACACTCCCACTATAAACTCAGACTAAACTTATGGAGTGCAGTATCATTTATTGGAGAAATTTGCAGGATTTTTTTGGAGTATTTCCTCGGAAATTGAAAGAAAGATGAAAAACATATACAAAAAAAAGACGGATTCGACATATGCGAAAATCCGTCTTTTTTGTCTATTTTTTCAATAATTGCGCTGCTTTGTTGTAGGCAAATACATTGGCTTTTGCTGCAAGCTTTCCGTTTACGATATCCATGATGGTTGTGCTTTCCTGAATATCACTGGATACTGCAGGATTTGATTCGAGAAATAACGAAAGAGTAGCAAGCCATAAAGTAAGTTCATCGATTCGATTATGCTTAGCACCTTGCGCATAGTTCTTATTGTATTCCAACACACTTTTTAAAGCATCCATATTAAAAATATTTAGCTTCTCAATTTGTGTAGAAAGAACTCTATCTTTTATTTCACTGTATAGATCATTTCGAATCCATTCGCCATATTTATGATAAGACTTTGGTAAGTCGTCTAGAACTGGCGAGTCTTCTACCATAAACAATTTCCCTGTACGAGCCCATGGTAATTCCTTCAGGCTCGGATCAAGTAAATCAAGGAAATGGAAATAAACCTTATCATTTCGAAGCGAACCATCTAATGACCACATGAACCCAAACGTTCCTGGCGTTGTAAACGCCTGATAGAGTGGAATGCTTTGATTGATCACATTCATACAAGGATTTAGCATTCTGCGCATATAATGCGACTGGCGTTGTAGTTCATTCGTTTGATAGTCTTCAGATCTCGGGAACAGTCGATTATAGGCTGTAACGTCTGTTTGAACCTCTGGACTATATTGTTCAAAAACAAGTGATTGAAGAATTCGAAACTTATTTGAAATATTCGAGCCTAATGGCTTCAAATTTGTAAAATGGATTCCTGAGTATTCACCGCGGCCAATACTGTCCCCGAAGCTTCCAGCAAGAATACAGTCAATTCCCTCTAGCTTTGCTACATCAGGCATAGCATGCAGATGATTCGGCCCGTACTCACAGCCTCTTTCTGCAGAAACCTTCATATTCCTTAACAGTGTTTCGGGGCCCATTTCAAAATGAATCCACTCCCAGTTAAGGCTTTTTACGATTCTTTCAGAATAGACAACATCTCTGGATTCCTTTAAGCCCCAAGTAAGGCCAACAACCTTACAGGAAAGCTCCTTATTTTTAATCAATTTGTCTAGGACACCGGCAACCATTCGACTATCCATACCACCGGATAGTAAAATCCCTACGGTCTTCGCATCCCCACAAAATTCCTTTATCTCAGTTGACAGCTTCTTGAAAAATTCCCCTGCCACTTCTTTTTCAGTCATGGATTGAATGTGACCGTGGTTAGGAACCTCGGCATACTCCCAATTTTTCATGTCCTCTGAAGGCTTCGCCATAAACGGAGTTTTATTGATTCCTTTTACAATCGTACGATCCGCAAAGAAGTACTGATAATTGATCATTTCGATAATTGAGACTGGATCAACCTTAGGTTGTCCTAGTTTACTAAGTATCTCTTTAAAATCATGTGTAATGGTTAAACCATCCTCATTCTTCATATAAAAAGGATTCATAAAACCAAGGGTATTATAATACTGAAACACGCTATCAGCTCCATATTAACGTCGTCATTTTTTGGAGATGACCCTCCAAAATTCCACGTATTCAATTTTACCTCTACCATTAAATTATGCAAGAAGAAATATTCCTTATTTTCTACCTTCCCACCAACAACTATTCCCAGTCACGGTCAAGGTCTTGTTTCACAATTTCGCCTAGCTTAGTTGCACCTTCTTGATTGAGATGATCCTCATTGCTAAAATAATCCTGTTTCTCAGTAAATACATTCCGATAGTCAAGGATGCGCACATCATATTGTGATGTGATTTCTTCAACCGTCTTTGCAAACTTTGCTTCGACATCCTCATCAATCAATTGTAAATATTCATTGGCTAATGGATAACGTATTAAAACAACTTCAATTCCATTGTCCTGGGCAAGTTTGATGAGTTTCTCATAGTAATCAACCATCCCATCAATGATTAACTCATTATTATAGAGGTGATGGTTGACCCGTGCTTGTGCGATTCTCTGCCTTTTTTCAGGTGTTCGATCCGTAAATTGATCCGTTCCTGTAATGACCCCATTGTCTTGAATATTCGGTCGATGTAATTCATCTCCCTGGAGGTATTCAAAAAACGTTCGAAGGACAATCGGTCGATAATTAACCTGCAAAGAGTAAAATGGATTCTCAAAAAAGTCTTGTGCACTTGGGTAATCTCCTAATTCCTCACTCACGTCCTCATCAATATATTTCCGATACTGTTTGGCCAAATGCCCAACATCAGTCGTACGATAGTAAGAAAATATATGATAGTCCAATTGAAGAAGGAGAGTATCAAGGTCTTTTACATTTTCAATTAGCCACTTTGTTTTGAAATAGCCCAATGGAACAGGTTCACCCGAAATGCCATAGTTAAAGAAATCATCATCCCTTATATCCATCCCATTCATGACATGGGAATCACCAATACTCACTACTTCGATTTGATCTCGTTTTTGTTTGACCATAACCTCTTTTTGAGCGACAACATCACTAGGGATGAGTATCTGGCGCGTAAAAACCTCTAATATCGTCATGATTCCAACTAAAATAACGGCAACAGAAACTAAGCAAACAATAACGTACCTCTTATACTGCTTCATTTCCACTACCCCCTAAAAATTAAAGTACAAGAATTCGCTTTTTACAGCGAGGTAAATGATCCAAATTAAATTAAAACTCGTCAAGACGATAAAAGCGGAAGCATATCGAAAATTAGGTCGTAGAGATTCTGCCAATTGTAGAGAATTTTTACTGAAGGTTGTAACAAGGATACCTGCGCAAATTGCTGCAACAGCAGTGACAAGCAGTGCATGCTCCCCTAACTCTATCCCTATATTTTGCAGAAACGGTAGTGTCTCTGGTACATATTCATGAAGATTGATCCCATTGAATCCAAACATTCCTTTTAATACCTTAGTCGCACTCTCCCATGAGGTGGCCCTGAAGAATACCCATGCGATATTCACAAATTGAAAGGTGATGAACCATGCAATAAATGGATTGAGCTTAAACCCTGAATTTTTCCAAAACCGATGTATTACCGAGGCGATACCATGTAAAAATCCCCAAAAGACAAAGGTCCAACCAGCACCATGCCAAACCCCACTAATCATAAAAACGATAAAAATATTAATGTAGGTTCTGGACATTCCTTTCCGATTCCCGCCAAGTGGAATGTAGATGTACTTTGTTAAAAAACGACCCAATGTCATATGCCAACGGCTCCAAAAGTCTTGGATATTTAAGGCTTTATAAGGCGAATTAAAATTAAATGGCAATCTAATATTGAAAAGCAGGGCAGCTCCTATCGCCATATCTGTATATCCACTGAAATCAAAATACAATTGAAAGGTATAAGATAAGGAAGAAATCCATCCCCCAATGAAATCTAACTTTCCCGCCTCGTCAAAGCCTTGATTGGCCCAAACGGCAAAACTATCAGCAATGACAACCTTTTTACATAAACCAATTGAAAAAATAAACAAGCCAAGCGCAAGATTACGATGGTTTAATTGTTTATTCCTGTTCTTCTCAAATTGCGGCATCATCTCCTGATGATGAACAATCGGTCCTGCAATTAATTGAGGAAAGAACGTAATGAATAAAGCATAATTTAAAAAATTGTACTCCTTTGTTTCCTGCCGATACGCATCCACAAGGAATGCAATTTGTTGAAAAGTAAAGAAACTAATCCCAAGTGGTAAAAGGAGGTGCAATAAAGGTACATCCATCCCAAATACAGCATTCATATTTGAAATGAAAAAATCACAATACTTAAAATAGCCGAGTAAGGCAACATTAAACATAATACCCGCGACAAGAAGTGATTTATGTTTTCTACCTTTTCCAAGTAACGAACCTACTAAATAGTTAACTAGAATCGACGCAAGGATGAGCGGTAGATACATAATATTCCACCAACTATAGAAAAAAAGAGATGCCCCTACTAACCATAGCTTAGATGCAAGAATCCATTTGTACTTTGTCAAAAGAAAATATCCTAAAAAAACAACGGGTAAAAATACAAAAATAAATTCGAGTGAATTAAAAAGCATGTAGACTACTCCATTTCAATGAACTTAATTGTGTAGAGTAAAATTATGTAACGACATTATTCTCCTATACCCTCCAAACTATGTCAATTTACTACAATGTACTTTTTTAACACATAAAAAAGAAAAGCGATAATCAACGTCTGATTATCGCTTCGTTCATGTTAATCATTCGATTGTGGAGTAGAAATGAAGTAGTTCACCAAATAATCGGCCCAAAGAGCTTGCCCTTTTTCATTTGGTGTACCACCTTTTAGTAAAAATTCGGCAATGGCATCTGTTTGATGGTCAGGCCATGCCTCCCAATGATTCAAGTAGGTATAGTTATTTTCTGCTGCAAATTGTTGAAACTGTTCTACTTCTTTTGGATAGTAGATTGCTCGATGCAAAGGATTTGCCGGTTGAAGGAGAATGGATACGTTAGGAAGTGTTTCTCTCACATCATCCAAAATCGTTGTAATGTTAACTAACCGTTCCTCAAACCGGACCCTTCCGTTATCATGTAAAATGAATGGTTCAAATAATAAAACATCTGGAGAAAGATCGGTAATTTCCTGGTATAAGCCTTCTTGAACAACCTCGGAGGATGTTTTGTCCGGTATTTCCTTGATTGTGACTTTTAGAATATCTGTCCCATATGTATGTTCTAACTCTTCCTTTAGTAGGCTTGGCCACCCTGCTGGTTCCTCAGGAGTTGCACTTGAACCAGCAATAACAAGATGAAGAGGTTTGCCATTTTCTACTGCTGAACTAAATTTTGATTGGATATCCTCAGGTAAGTTCTTTGCAAGGCCCTGTATCTCCTTCAGTTTTAATTCCTTGCCAGATTCTTCATTTGTAGGTTCCACTTTTATGTTTGTTTTCTCATTACTAGTTGAAGTTGCAGATGCTGCAATTTTGTCGTCCCAATGTAATTTCCCCAGGACTACCGCCACTAACGATAGAATAATGACCGCTGTTACAATTATCTTTTTCAACTTTAAAATCCCCCAAACCATTCACTACTAATTGCCTATATTATACAATATTTCAAAATCTTTTATAGCTTTTTGCAAAATTAATGTAGTATTTTATCGGAATTTGTTAGAATACAATATAGTAATTCCTTTTTTGGTAAATATTTGACACCCTTTTTACTTGTTGTCAAACCTTACAAATAGGAATATAATCTTATAGTATTTACATTTTCATACAAAAAGGGAGATCCGTATGGAGAAAAAACAAAAGAAAAAAATGAGTAAGACAAAAAAATGGATGATTGGTATTTTAAGTTTTCTCGGCCTAATCATTTTATCGATTGGCGGGTATGCTTTTTATTTATATAATTCTGTTGAAAATACAGTCGCTTCCATGCATAAACCGATTGAAAGAGAAAAATCAGAAAAGCGTCAAGATGAAGTTATTTTTAAGGAACAAGATCCAATTTCAGTTTTATTAATGGGTGTTGATGCCCGTGCCGGTGATAGAGGTCGTTCGGATTCTTTAATTGTGTTAACAGTGAATCCTACCGATAAATCTATGAAAATGGTAAGTATCCCTCGTGATACTAGAACTGAAATTATTGGAAGAGGCTATCAGGATAAAATTAACCATGCTTATGCATTTGGAGGTCCTGAGATGGCCATCGACACAGTCGAGAACTTTTTAGATATTCCTATTGATTATTTTGTACAAGTGAATATGGAAAGCTTTAAAGATATCGTGGATGCAGTCGGAGGAATAACTGTAAATAACAGCTTTGAATTTAGCTATGGTGGGTTTACATTTAATGAAGGGCAAATTTCCTTAGATGGTGGAGAAGCCTTGGCCTATTCCCGTATGCGTAAGGAAGATCCAAGAGGAGATTTTGGTCGCCAAGATCGCCAAAGACAAATCATTATGGGTGTGATTAATAAGGGTGCAAGCTTCTCATCTTTAACAAACTTTGATGATATCCTTAAAGCAATTGGAGCAAATATCCAAACAAATCTAACGTTTAACGAAATGGTAGATATCCAAAAGAATTATAAAGACGCACGACATAGTCTAGAGCAATCAATGGTGAAAGGCTCTGGTTCTCGTATTGATGGTATTTACTATTATATTGTTCCTGAAGAAGAGCGTCTTGCTATTTCTTCGATGCTAAAAGAACATCTACAACTTGGTGAAAATATCACAAAGCGATAAGCCGCATAGGCTTTTCGCTTTTTTTATGTTATAGGATTCGACTATTACTCTTTTAGAAAATAGGACTTTAGAACTATGTATTTTTGGAAAAATAATCCGATATTAAAATAGTTATCGTCGTATGAAATGGCAAAACCTTTGAAAAAAGGTTGGCGCAAAACTAGAGGGGCTAAGGTCTTAGAAGACTATGCCAGCCAGCTATCAAAACGAGGAGGTAAAAAGCGTGTCACAATGGTTAACACCTGAAGAGGTAGAAAGAAGAAAAAGTAGAAATAAAATACTACTTTACACTTCAATACCAGTTGCTGTTATTGGAATAAGTGCACTTGCCACATTCCTAGCCAATAACATATGAGACAGGCAAAATGACGGTTCCCTCGGCTTTACGTTTTTACACTAAAGCTAAGAGAACCGTCTTTCTTGATTAATTCATTAAGTCTACAATGTCATTAACAATTTTATCTTCAATTCCTCCGCCAATTTGGTGAACCTGTTTCGTTTGGAATTTAGAAATGACTTTTATTTGTGAGTCTTCTATTTTTGTCGAAACGAGTAATACAGGTACTTTTAATTTGGCTGCTAAAGGACCTGCAGCTAGCGCATCTACCAGTTTCTTAGAATTAGAGTGGGCGACCATAATCGACTGCATATCCGAATCCTTATAGAATGCCTCAATCACCTTCGCGTTCGTGATCTGGCGCTTTTCCCCGCTCAAACGATTGCGACTCACTTCTTGACTCGTAATTTTATTCATTTCCTTGATGATATCAGGCGCAATGACAGATGTACCGCCAATAAAATACGATGTCTTCAATGCTTCTGTTTTAAGCCAATTATATGTTTCAGTTGGAACATTTTCTTTTCGTGTTAAAATAATTGGCTGCTTAGTTTGCCCAGACTGTGCCGCAATCGATAATGCATCTGGTTCACCTAAACCATAGGCCATGTAAGTGGTGTGCACATCTACCAACTTATCTAATTGCCGGGCAATCAGTAGAGATGTTTCAAATCTATTTTCCCCACCAATTCGAGATACTATTAACCCTTGTGATGTAAGGGCATTTGCAACTTTAGAGGTAATCACATCTTTTCCGCCGATTAAGATAATCTTTTTCGCATTCAGCCGTTTAATTTCCTTTAATGTTTCATCCGGTAATTTGTCTTTTCTGGTAAGCAAAATTGGTGCACCTTCAGCGGATGCCAATGGAGTTGCTGTTAATCCATCTGCAATCGCTGCTCCGTTCACTAAAAGGACAGTATTGGCTTTATCCCATCCCGCATTTGAAACCTTTACTGCTGTTTCATATCTATTTTCACCAACCAATTTTTCAAGAGTTGGACGCTGGTCAGTGACCTTTATGGTTGTGGCTGAACTTGAATTTCCAGCTTTATCAACCGCTACCACTTCAATTACAGTTCCTGCCACTTGTTTTTTAATCGTCATTTTAAAGCTTCCGTTACGATCTGCAGTTACACGTCCAATTTCTTTTCCAGAAACTTTTGCAACTACAGTCGCGTTCGCTTCAGTGTTCCCCGTTAGAACTTCATCCAAATCTGATACACTGTTTACTTTTGGTGCTGCCGGTGACGTTTTATCAACAACCGTTACTTTTGTTGCTGGACTCACATTTCCTGCATTATCTTCAGCAGTCACCTCGATTACCGTGCCTGCCTTTTGTTTTGGAATACTGATCGAAAACTCTCCTGTACCCCCAGCATGACCAATCCACGTATTCGCACCAATTTTTACCGTTACCTTAGCATCTTTTTCCGCTGTACCTTTAACCAATGTGTCTGAATCTCCAACTGGGAAGACAACAGGACTTGCAGGGGCTGTTGTATCTACTTCGTCCATTCCTAATAGAGTATAGGTAACATCTGCTCCTTTATCTGCTGGAACCTGATAGTTATCACCTGCTGAAATTGGCGTTACAATTGCACCACCACCAAGTAAACTTGTTGGTCCTCCAAGATAAAGTCTTTCCTCAAGCGCATCGAAGAATGGATCTCCTTTAAAACCATATAAGCCAGTTGGCTCTTTCAAAAACAAAGCAAGTCTAAAACTCGTCATCAGCTTTCCGAAAGTCATATCTGGACTGATGTATTTCTTGGCAACATTTTCAATCGCCTGATAGTCATTAGCTTGGTCCGTTATGATTTCTTTAAAGATTCGATCCCCTTGCCCAGCTTGGATTTTCACATATTGTAAAAATAAATAGGACAATGAGTAATTTGATAATACATCTCCGCTCCAATTAAGAAGTGAATGTCCATTTCTAATGGAGTTTGATAGATTGTAATAATTTAACCGATCATAAAGTCCGCTGCCTTGATACATTTGATCTGCTGCTTCAGATAAACCTTCATTTAGCCAAGTAGGCATATAGGTATTACCTTCTACAAGGACATTTTGATTGTAATTGACCATATGCTGAAACTCATGAGCTAACGTTCCAAATGCATTTGAGACATTTTTTGTAGAACCTAGACCCATTGTTGGATACGTATCAATATAGAAGATTTCCGATTGATTCGAATAGGACATTGGAAACAGGTCTCTTGAGGAGAAATATCCAGCAATAAAACCTCCAGATCCTGAAAAGCCATCTTGTATATCAAATGTAAGAATATTTATTTTCCCATTCTGATCGACATCAGATTCCTTCCCAAAATGGGTGGTGATTGTTTCGTAAATATGATCTTCAAATTCTTTTCCAAGGGCTGTCGCATCGGCATCCGTAATTTGATTTGCATGTACCCAAACATCCGCTTTTGAACCACTATAAGCTAATCTTGCAGAAATCTGATACGGCTTGGAGTTCCGTGTATCCACTACCCAGAATGGCTTCGTATCGCCGACCTTGTATGCTGCTGCCATGGATTTCGAGTGTTTCTGCACGATGCTTAGTTCCTCACTGGCAGGATCGATTTGGAAGTTTGCGTCCATTCGATAGGATCCTTGCTCTAACACCTCATCCAATGTATAAGGAATCTCCTGCACATTAAATGATCCAGTAGATTGTGACACTTTTTCGTTCGTCGATTCATTACTAATTACAACATATGTGTCACTTGGCGTTGGCTCACCCTCATTTAAAAATGGATTTGTCACCTTGAATGTCGTTGTATCCTGATAGTAATCATCATAACGAGATTGAGAGATTCCTATCCTCATATAAATAAATTCTTGCCCCTCAAATTCAGTGATTGGGATATCGGTTAGCAAAGAGCCATTGGAAAAGCCATATAAATCAAAATCGCTTGTTCCGAGAAAATCTAACCCATTCCCATTGTCTCTAAAAAATTCAATGGTTATATAGCGGTCTTTTTCATAGGGGAATTCAGAAAGATAGTTCAATTTAACCGTCATATTCTCAGCACTATAAGTTGATGGAAGGACCTCCTCAAAATAAAAAGCATGATAACCTTCATAACTATCAAATAAAGTATCCACCATTTCCCCTTTTTCAATCAGTGGATAATTCGTTGGATCCTGATAGTTCTCCTCATGTTCTTTCGCTAACTTAGGTTCATCAATAGTAGATAGACTTGCATGAAGAGTTTGATCGGACCGGGGATCACCAGTTTTCGCTAAAGATTGCGCATTCGTTAACGTTGGCCCTATCGCCAACAGTAATCCGAGTACTAAAATAAATACCTTTTTCATGTTTTGACATCCTTCCTCAAACTATTAAACTAGTAACATATTACCATATTCTTTCAAATTAATGTATAAATGTTAATTTAATACCAGGTACAAGCAGAGGAGGGACACAATCTTTTAATCGATACGGGCAGACATAAACTTCACAAACGCAACGTATATATGTATGATTGGGTATTCGAATACCTTAAAGGTGAATTGAACATTTTTTTCAGAACCACTGTATCAATGGAGGTTTACAAATGACATCAGAAAATGAATTAATCACAAAAACGTATTATAAAACGTTAATTCCTGAAAATGATAAAAGGCATCCGGTCGAAATCCTTGGCGAGGCATATATGGCTGAGCAGGAAAAAGAGCTGTATGACCTGTCCCATATACGCTTTGCTCAAGGGGAGCTTTATTTTTATTACAAGGATTATGAAGCGGCTATCTATAAATGGGAGAATATCAATAATGATCTGGAGCCATGGGCTAAGAAAAATATTGCCGACGCATATTATGAGCTTGGATTGCTATCAAATGCGGAAGAAGTATATGGCTCTATTATTTCAAAAAATAAAATTCTGACCAGTGAGGTTTCGCTAAGCTTGTTCTCGCTTTATCTTGAGGATCAAAAAATCGATGCTGCGTATCGAGTTCTACAGGAAGCAATTGACGGAAACCCAGATTATCCTGAACTAACATCGATTGCTAAGCGATTTTATGAGGAACAGGGAGATTGGAAAAATGCAGTTGAACTTGCGATTAATGAGGCGAAGCGAACTAGTGACCTTTTTTGGTTTGACGCATTAGTTACATATGGTGAGGCTGGACATATCAGTACATTTACACCGGATACATTCGTTTCCGTGTTACGAAACTTATATGAATTGGATCAACCTAGATTTAAAAAGCTACTTGCAGCAACTTGGAGTAATTATAAAAACACGGACAGCCATTTAGACTGGCTCCAGTCAGTCATTCAAATCATGAAGGATTTAGAGATTAATCCGTATGAGTCCTGGCATGCAATTACCGGTTTGTTTGAAGAAGCATACATCGAACTTACAACCGGAAATTATTTATTGCGTGACATCGGAGTGCTAATGCCAAAGTTGCTGATTAATTGGTTGAATACAACCACCGCAACAAATGGATTAAATGCTGCAGCTGCAATCCTTGCGTGGGATGACATTTTTCCTTCAGCCATTAAAATGGTGATTGTAAAAGAAGCTGAAATTGTCCTAAAAAATGCAAAAGGAAGCAAGATTTCCATGAATGATTGTCACCACTTCATGGAGACGATTATCGAGTGGGCTCGTAGGAATAATATTGAAACAAGCGAACGTTTGGTATGGGGCTTTGATCAACTTTTTGATGGAGATACAACGAACTTACTTGTTATCGGTAAAGGGAAAGGTTCTTTCATTAACTCGATTTTAGAAGAAGAAATTCGAACTCCATCTCTTTCTTCATTTACAAGTATCCAATATGGAGAAAAGAAGGAACTAATTGAAGTGACCGATACGGCCCGTAGTCTACTGGATACATTCGAAGAGGTAACAAGTCCAGACTCGATTATAGAGGCAACCCTGCCTTCCGTTCCATTACAAACGGCAGGACTAAGGCTGAATACGACTGGCTTCAACGAGTACTTTATGGAAAAACGGAAAACCTTTGGATTTTTACCTGTTGTTGATGGCGTTCTATTTGTGCATGAAGCAGAATCTCTTACAGAATTGGACTTAGATTATCTTGCTCAAATTCAGCATTCCGCCAAGGATATTCCTGTCCATTTCATATTACGAAATCCTTACATCGGTGAAAAAATCAAGGAATACTTCCCGGATGCGAGGATTCATTCATTTAATAGTTCACTGAGTGCCGTAAAAGAAAGCTTCCGTAATGTCAATCGTGTTGGAAAAATTTTGTTTTTGCTAAGAAAAACAATATCCAATCTTCTTAAAAAGCGGGCTGACGCAGAAAACAAGCTGATAGAGGTAATCGCACATAACGAGGAGTTTATCACCCGATTAACTGGGTTTAATAACAGTTTATACGATAAGGAAATGGGCCAAAGTAAAGAAATTGTGGAATCATTTGCGGGTGTAATTTCCGAGATTAAGCGCGAGCTTTCTGAAAAGATTCCGAAAATCCTTTCTGGCTGCTCAGAGGTTATTACAGAAGAAAGCAATCTAAACCAACTACACATTGAGTTAAATGAAAAAATGAATGAAGAAATTCAACGTTTATTTGAACAAGAGATTGTTCCAAATCTTTCCGAAAAGCTTCAGGATTGGCTCGAAAGTTCAAATCAAATATTAGTGGCTACCCAGGACTACTTAAATGACATGACTGAATCACTTGCAGAAGGATATCCCGAAAAAGAGCTCAATCTACAATGTGATTTTAAAGTAGTCGAGGATTGGCGTCGTGACATCAGTCGCATGACTTATCAAATTGAAATTGCAAAGGAAAATATCATGCTTCGTCGGAGCCCATCACAAGTGTTGCTTAAGGGTGCGGGCAAAGTGTTAGGCTTGTTGCCACAAAAACAGCAAACATACATGCTTAACCAGTACAAGCGTTTTGTAGAAAATGCGTCCTACGAGGATATTGTTGAATCAATCCAAACAAAGTTTTGGCAGCAATTCGACTTTTTCAATAAGTCACTTCAGCAGGATATCGGACTATTCTATAAGGACTCTCTAGAGGAACTTTCCAGGACGATTGAGGAAATTAAGGGTCGAGTTGAAGATGATAAAGAAACATTAGCAAAAATGAAATCTAACCCAGAAATCTACTACGATCCGTTGAAGCTATTTGAAACAAGGCTTGTTCAAAACGAACGGATTTGGAAGAAAAGCAAGGACACCGAGACAGGTTCCTTGTCCCACACTCACTAATTACAAAATAGGCACAACGAGCGGATTTTAAATGCTTGTTGTGCCTGTTTTCTACTCTTTTTCAGGAATTCTTTTTATTTCTTGATCCGTAAACACGTTATATTCATTAGTGCTCATCGTAGAAAATTCGGATACGATTGCTCCCTCGTCCCCTGCTTGGAACCAATGCAAGGTATTTCCGTATTGGTGTATACCATCAACTGTAATCCATGCTCTCTCACTCTATTTAACCCAAAGTCTGCAATTTCAAGTCTATCAATCTCTTCCTCAGTCAAAACAATCTTACACTTCTTAAAATATTTCAATACTTTCAAGTTTTATTTGCTCGTATACTTTGCGTGATAACATTGTAAGTATCCTTGTCTTATTTGAATCGAGACGGAGGATATCAAGTTTTTTTAGGGAGACTTCCTATTTCCGTATCGAATTATTCAAATATTAGTTTTGGGGCTTGTGTTATGGTAAAGCGACATAAAATACTTAATGAAACTTGTCCCATGTCCCATTAAAAATAAAAAGAAAGAACAATTCTGCCTAAAACGGACCAATATATACGGTAGATTATGTGGGGAAATTAGACAGTTGGAAGGAGACTGGCGATTAGAGTTAGAGAATATTCATAGTAGATACGTTCGTCTCATTAGGTAAAATGCCATATCGTTTGAAACCTAACCTTATTTATTATTTCAGCACTTTATCTGGATTGTATGTCCTTTTTAATGAATAAGGTTTTATATGCGTATACATATTCCCAGCTAATCGGCCAACTGGGTTTAACTTTTCAAAATCAATTTTGAAATTACCTTGGTAGATTGTATCATCTATATCAAAGTGAATCACCTCTGCAAGGACCATATTACTGTCCTTTACAGGAATAATGCGATCTAGCTTGCATTCCATTTTAATAGGAGCTTCCTTCACGGCTATACTATCAATAACTTTGGCAGTAACTGGTGTAAATCCTACCTCTTCAAATTCATTGATTTCCGGTAAATATTCTGCACCCGCATTATGGACTTGTTGGGCCATTTCAGCATTTACAAGATTGATAACGAACTCCGGGTGATGTTCAATATTAAGGACTGTATCCTTCTTTATATCACCTTTCCTATTTCCAACCGAAAACATAACCATTGGTGGGTGGATGACATTGAAGAAACTGAATGGGGCAACATTGTAAATACCTTCCGCACTTTTGGTGGAAACGAGGGCAATTGGCCTAGGAACAATCGTTCCTGACATTAATTTATATAGCTCAGTTGGAGAACAGTCCTTTGTGTAAATTTCCATACTAGCTCCTCCCTAACTATTATGTAACTCAAATCCATAAATTGAATTATATTTTTCAAATTTCATTTTCCTTCGTACTTAACTTACATAAACCCTTCAATTACTCCCAAGAAAATCCGTAACTTATAAGAGGCCTAGTCGCGATAGTGGCATGTAAATCGATAAATTTTTAAGAAATGTTATTCTAGACTAGCACCTCTTATTTATTACAACAATTGATACACTAGTTTTATCTCTATATAGTAAGTCTAAATTTACAAGTCATATTGTATTTTTCGAGTAAAACAGGATGTTTCATTAAATTGCTTCACTTCTACAATTACGGTCATCTAAACTGAGGCATTCGATGTCCCAAAACGCTGACGACATGCTACTGCGTCATATTCATAAATCCACTCCGCACTAATACCAACAGCATTCGGATTTTGATTTTGTCTTTCCCGCATTTCAAGATCCCGCTTGCGTTGCTCCTCCGGAGATTCCAGATGATAGGTACGTCCTCTTTCACGGGCTTGTAATTGTACGTTTCGGGTCCTATCGCGACGCTCTGCTTCGTATGCGTCTAACGCCACGGTTACTTTTCCTTCAAAATAATCGAGAGCTTCTGCAAGAACATAAGCATCTTCTATCGCCATCGCTGCACCTTGAGATAAGTATGGGAGCATTGGGTGTGCAGAGTCACCAAGGAGAGTCGCATGACCTCGGGACCATTGATCCATAGGATTACGGTCGTACAAGCCCCACTTGAAAACCTGTAGATTATCCGTTTGTTTGAAAAGATTAATCAAGTCAGGATGCCAACCCTCGTACGCATCCAAAAGTTCTTTAGTTGTACTCGGCTCAGTCCACGATTCTTTCACCCACTCTTCCGTCTCTTTGCAAGCAACAATATTAACTGCCTTACCACCCTTGACATAGTAAGTAACCACGTGCGCTTTAGGACCAAACCAAAAGTTTACAGACGACTCAACGAAAGGAAGTGGATGATTTTCGACCGGAACAAGGGCACGCCAGCACATATGCCCAGTAAATGTTGGAACATCCTGGCTAAACAGTGCGCCCCTGACAGCAGACCGGATTCCGTCTGCGCCAACAATAAGATCCGCTTCAAATTCAGTTCCATCATCAAATACTGCAACTGCCTTATCACTCAAAAGTTTTACGTCTACACATTTCACATTAAACGTAATACTATCTTCTGGTAAGCCATCTGCTAAAATACTGTGGAGATCAGCACGGTGCACATGATAGTACGATGCACCAAAGAGTTGTTCAAATGTCCCCTTTAAGGGAGTTCGAAATAATTCCTCACCTGTTTCCCCATTGCGCCCTACCATCGCTTCTGGTAAAAAGCCAACCCTCTCAATGGCATTTTCCAAACCAAGAGATTTCAGTACTTTTACAGCATTAGGTGTCATTTGGATTCCAGCCCCAACTTCTCTAAATTCTGTTGCTTGTTCAAATAAATGAAAAGAGACGCCTCTTTGCATCATGGCTCGAGCCAAAGCTACCCCACCGATGCCTCCACCGATAATACCGACAACTAAAGATTTTTTCATCCTTTACATCACCTCAATATTATTTTTGAAAGATAAAAAGTAGCCAAAACGTCCCAGTTCATCCTAAATAAATGGATTGGATTTTCTGATCGTTTCTTAAAGCTTCACATTCTCCAGATAAGACACAGCGGCCGAGTTCAATAACATATGCCCTATCAGAAACATCCAAGGCTAATTCTGCATTTTGTTCAATTAGTAGAATTGTTGTTCCTGCCTTGCGCAATGCAATAATGGAATCAAAGATCATGTCAATGATTTGTGGAGCTAAACCTAGAGAAGGCTCATCAAGCATTAGAAGCTTTGGTTCCCCAATAATGGCACGGCCAATCGCTAACATCTGCTGTTCCCCACCGCTCAAACTGCCCCCTAATTGATTTCGGCGCTCTTTCAAACGCGGAAAAATACTATAGATTTCCTCAAGTCTTGCTTTGGTTACTTTTCGTTTGAGAAAACCTCCCATTTTTAAGTTCTCTTCTACAGTTAAAGTAGTGAAAATCCTTCTTCCTTCTGGGACCTGAATGATACCTCTGGAAACAATTTGATGAGGCGGTAGACGGCTGATATCCTCACCATTGAAGAGAATCGTTCCTTTTTTTTGCTTTACAATTCCACTAATTGCCATCAAGGTGGTGGATTTACCTGCCCCATTGTTTCCAATAAGACAGACAATCTCCCCTTCATTTAGTGTGAAGCTGATATCCTCGAGAGCCTGTGCATTTCCGTAAAAAGCTTGGAGATGTTCAACATTAAGCATGTTTCTTATCTCTCCTTCCCAGATAAGCTTGAATAACTTCAGGATCACGCACTACAGCAAGAGGCAATCCATCCGCAATTTTCTTTCCGAAGTTTAGTACAGCCATATGGTCACAGATCTTGGTTAATAGATTAAGGTCATGCTCTACAATGAAAATTGTGATACCAAAATCATTGCGTAAGCGAATAATTAAATCCTTTAAGTTTTCTCTCTCCTTAAGGTTTAGGCCAGCAGCAGGTTCATCCAAAAACAGTACTTTCGGTTGAGAAGCAAGCGCTCTGGCAATTTCCACTAACCTGCGATGTCCGTAAGCAAGATTTGAACATAAATCGAACGCTTTATCTTCCAAGCCAACTAGCTTCACCAAGCTCATAGCAATGCTATAAGCCTCTTGTTCCTCATGATGAAACTGCTTATTTTGCAATAAAGCCAAACCTATATCATTTTTAATCATGGTAGAGGTTCCTACCATCACATTCTCAACAACTGTCATACTGTTAAATAGCTTACTAACTTGAAAGGTTCGAACCATTCCCATTTCTCCAACGTAATGCATCGGCTTTCCGCTAATGTCTTTTTCCATGAAAGTGACTTTACCAACGGTTGGCTTCTCCACGCCTGTAATCGTATTAATAAAGGTCGTTTTTCCCGCTCCGTTTGGACCAATTAAGCCAAACACCTCACCTTGCTTTACTTCTAAATCGACATCATTGAGAGCAACCACTCCTCCAAATTGCTTTGTAACATGATCCATTTTCAAAATGGTCTGATTAGAGTTAATCGGTTGCGATAAGTAGTTTTTTAAGTTCAAATCCATTTTTGTGTATTTTATAAAGGATTCCTTAGTCTGTTTTTGGAATTTTTTCACCAGACCATATAATCCGTTTGGCCAAAAAATCATCATCACCGCAATAAAAATTCCATAAATGATGGGACGATAAAGTGGAATTTCCTTTAACAATTCGTTTAAGAAGGTAACCCCAAAGCCCCCAAGAAATGCACCGAAAAATGAACCGAGTCCTCCTAGAACGACCATAAGGACTACGGTGATGGATTCATGAAAAGAAAAGGGCTCAGGACTTACAAAGGCATACATATGTACCATGACGCTTCCTGCTAAACCAGCCCAGAAACAGCCTAAGATGAAGCCTTTGATCTTTGTCATTCCGATGTCGATTCCTAGTGAGGAAGCAGCCATTTGGTTATCACGAATGGCTCGAAAATTGCGGCCAAGCCTTCCCTCTGTGATTCTGATGACAAAGAAAAATTGAACCAAGAGAATAAGAGAAGCAAGAATAAAAAATTCCTTCTTTGAATCTACTACCCAACCGAAAATATTTGGAAAAGGAATACCCGGAAGTCCATTCCATCCTCCCGTGAGGCTACCTCCATTTGCAAAAATAATGGTCAAAATGATATTAAATGCTAAGGTTGACATGGCAAAATAGGTTTCACTTAACTTTGCCATGGGTGATAAAATAAGTGATGCAAGTGCAGCGACAACCCCTGCAGTCAAAAAGGCAAGGACGAAATTCCAGTCATAATGGTAGGTTAAGATAGCGGAAGTATAGGCACCGATTCCGAAAAAACCAGCATGTGCTAAACTTACCTGTCCTACATATCCAAAAATTAACTGCAGTGAAACGGCAAGGATAGTATAGATAACTGCTTGCGAGAGTAAAGATAGCATATAATTCGACTGAACAAAGAAAGCAACTAACGTTAAAATGGCTAAGGCACCAATCAATGTCCCATATTTCTTCACTACGGATTGACTCATACTGTATCCCTCCGTTGCTTAATTCCCAAAATACCAGTTGGGCGGAATAACATGACTGCGATTAATATCACATAAAGGATTAGATCACGGAACTGCGAACTGATCATGGTCCCACCAAAAGCTTCAATTAGGCCTAGCAGGATTCCTCCAATAACAGCACCCGTTACACTTCCAAAGCCTCCCACAACAGCAGCAGCAAAGGCTTTAACCCCAATTGTCCCCATATCATATGAAGCGTAATAAATAGGACCAAGAAGTACTCCAGCTACCCCTGTTAATCCTCCTGCAATCAGGAATATTAGGGCGATGTATTTATGGTTGTTAATCCCTAGTAACTGAGACATAATCCGATCGTCCGCAATCGCCCTCATCGCTTGCCCAAGACGCGTATAGCGGAAAAAAATCTGGAAGACTACCATTACAATAATACTTAAAACAATAACGAGGAGGCTCATTCCGGAGATTTGTGTTACACCAATATTGACTTGGCCCTGCGAAATATTGTTTGGATAGCTTAAAGGCTCAGCCCCCCATATCAAAGCACCTAATTGAGGCAAGCTGATTAGAATTCCTATGCTGGCAATCAGGACATGAACGTCCTGACCGCCTCGCTTTTGGATTGGATGAAAAATGAGTGTGTTTGCTAGATAACCAACGATGCCGGCGATTAACATTGCTAGAATGATAGATACATAATAATTTGCCGATAAACTGCTGATAACTGAATACCCTACTAATCCACCGATCATCACAAACTCGCCAGTACCAATATTCAACACTCCAGAAGACCGAAAAATCAAACTGAAAGACATGGCGATTAGACTATAAATACAACCAACAGCTAGTCCGCTTACTAATATATCTAAGTACACGATATCCCCCCTTAATAGGATCCTGGTTCGAGTGTTTTCTCCAATTTTAATACTCCATTTTCCCATTTGATTACATAGATTGGTTTTGTTGCTGATCCATCTGAATTAAAGCTGGTAATACCTGATGCTCCTACATAGTCTTTGATATTCAATAATTCTTTTTGAACTTTCTCCTGGTCTAAGCTACCGGCCTTTTCGATTGCACTTTTCAGAATATAGACAGCATCATACCCATGGACCTGATATACGTTTGGATCTATTTTGAATTCAGTCTTCCACTCTTCAATGAATTTTTTTGTTGCATCCCCAATGGTTTCGCTTGAAATATACGCAGAGCCGATAAATGTATTGTTCGCAGCATCTCCTGCAATCTCCAGATATTGAGGGTTCGACATAGGATTGGTTGCAAAAATAGGCTTGTCATATCCATTAGCTCTCGCCTGCTTTGCGATTAAACCACCATCTGCTGCGTATCCAGTTAGAAAGATGGCTGCATTTGGATATTCACTGATTCCTTGACTAATATAAGAATTAAAGTCCTTTGCATCGACTGGGTATTTAAATTCCTTTACAATCTTACCTCCATTTTCCTCATACTTTTCTTTGAATGCCTTTAAAACGCTCGTACCATAGGCATCATCCCGAACAAAGACGATCATTTCTTTAACACCCATTTCATTGGCTGCATAATGAGCGGATGACCAGCCAAACTGGTTATTGTTTGCCAAATTCACAAAGAAACGAGGGTCTTCTGACACCACAGCTGGATCGGATGCAATGGGGGAAACCGCAATCATGTTATTTGCTTTTACTTTTGCGACCTGAGATAAAGCTACCGCACTACTTGATCCACTGATAACAAACTTAATATCGCTATTTGCAAATTTATCAATGGCTTGCTGCCCTTTGAAGGGGTTTCCTTCATCGTCATCTTTTATGAGTTCTACTTCTTTACCATCTATTCCACCGTTTTCGTTAATCTCGTTGATGGCATATTCTACTGCTTCATATGTTGGAATCCCAAAAGCAGCCGTAGGACCACTAAGCCCGCCAACATATGCCAACTTTATACTCGATTCATCCCCTGACGTGCCACTACTTGAACAACCCGTAATAAATGCAATCAACGATAAACATACAATAAAGGACCTCAAGTTAAACATAATACTCCCCCTTTAAATCTTTTAATTTATTCACATTTCAGCTAATTAAAAAGGTGACACCTTTTCTTTCGCAATGGATTAGGTACCGCTATTTTTCAAAAGAAATAGGTGTCTTTTTAATTATTTTCAATTTTCGGTTAAATTGAATCGTTTTGTTTCCTACAATATAATGAAACGTCCTTATCTTTTCACGAATTGCGCACCAACTGGTTGCATTTCTTCAATTACAACGTCCCCATCTTTGACGATTAATTTGCCGTCGAGATATAATGTGCAATTTTTCATTGGCAAATCGAGGTGACATGGAGTATCATTGCTTCCACCTAATTCTGAATTTGGACCTAAAGAGAAAAGAACATTACCGTAAAATGCACGCCCATCCATACCAAATACTTGGTCATCAAAGGCTAAACTATGCCATTGCGCTCTTTCATTTAATCCCCAGCCAATATGAGATATAGCATATGCTCTCGGGTCATTAAAGCTTTCCATATAATCTTCAATGAGCATAGCGTCAAAACCGCCTTCAATATTTGTCACATACCCATCTTTAATTGTAAAGGTCACTTGCTCTTGTAAATATCGATTAAATGGGAATAAGATATCTCCCTTATCCATAACTACAACACCGTCTACACCACCATCGTTTGAGGTAGCTGCAGCAAAGCAACTTGGGAGATGATCCCACCTGCCTGGCTCATCAGCAAAGGCATATTCTGTCAGAATCGGATATTGTCCTAATTGGTAGGTAACATCTGTCCCCACCTTGTTTGTCACTCTTAACTCTTTTGCATTTTTTAATAGATTAGTTGCGTATAATACTCTGTCCTTGTCGCTTTCTTTAGGAAACATTCTTTTAATAACATCAAAAGGTTCAACTACTAATAGAATTCGGACGCCTGCTTCCTGCAGTTCCAATTGTTCTTTTGAAAACAAGAGAAGCACTAAATCAATAACAAGGTCTGCCTTTTTCAAACATTCAACAGCGACTCGATTGTCTGTTAACGGTGTGATACCAAAAGACCCCTCAGCTCCACGATTATTTGGCGGAAGTTTCATTTCAAATGCATTTGCTCCAATTTGAGAAGCAGCCTTCAAAAAAGCCTTTGCATAATCTGCTCGAATGTCACCAGAAGTTAGAACCGCCATTGTTTCCGATGGCTTCAATTTACATAATTCAAGTTCCTTTTTAAAAAGCTCTACCATCTCATCAAATTCTACTGTCATTTTAAAACACCTCTCCCATTTATTTTTAAAACTTTATCAACAAAAGAAGTAATATAATTCGCTGTTTCCACAGGTGCATCCTTGTATACCATATGTCCTACGTTTTTGACCAGTACTGTCTCCATAGTAGGGTTAATCATTTTCAAAACTTGTAATTCATTTTCACGGATTGTATCTCCATGTTCTGCAACTAATAATAGGGTTGATACGGAAAGCATTTTTACATTTACTTGGAATGGCTCTTTCAATAATGATTCGTATGATTGAACAATTGCTTGGAGACTATTATTTCTGTACTCCTCTGCTCTTTCAGATACCTGTTCTTCTGTAAATGCAGGAAAATAACTACGGAAAACTTCCAACTCTCCTTGGTCAATAGCCTCTTTTTGTTTGATAAACATAGATAACGGATTCGGATAAATCGGTCTCTGTCCTGGACCATTAATTGGTGGATCAATTAATACCACGCCAGAAATAAGAGTTGAGTAACGGCTGCCAAACGCAGCAGCGATTCTAGCCCCCATTGAATGTCCGACTAAAAACGGAGGGTGAGGGTTATCAATTATGGCATTGACAACATTCAGCAGGTCTTCAGAGTAATCATTTAACGTGTATCCATCTTTAGGGACATCGGAAAGCCCTCTTCCTCTTGGATCCATTGATAATACATAGTAATCATCAGGCATTTTGTTTAAAATATTTCTAAATGAATAACTATAACTTGTTATTCCAGGGAGGAAAATAATAGGAACTCCATCTTTTTTTCCCTTTGTAATAAGGTGAATTTTTGCATGTAACCCTTCTACAAATAAATCTTCAAAAGAATCGCTGTGATTCATTTAAACTAGCCCCTTCCAACGAAGACTATATAAACTTTAACTATAATACTGTACATGAATTGAATATTTTTATAGAATCCTATTTTCCTAATGGTTGTTGACTACCTTGAGAATGGTAGTATTACATTTGATAATCTTTTGTGACTGGCTTTTTAAACTTTGATACATTTTCAATGACTTCGCTTGTCTTTAGAACATCTGCGTATTTTTGACGAAGGTCAAATAGACTTTGTTCATGTGATGCCTTTGAGCGATCGCCAACAGCATCTTCTACTACAATGGGTCGATACCCTAATTGCAATGCATCAACAGCTGTCGCTCTAATACATCCGCATGTTGTACAGCCAACAATAATGACAGTATCAATATTGTTCGCATTGAGACGAGCGATGAGATCTGTCCCGAAAAACGCTGAAGCGTATTTTTTCACAATAAGGCCATCTCCAGATTGATAGTGTAACCGCGAATCCACTTTTACTGCTTCGGTACCAGATATTAATGTTTCTAGTCCTCTCATTTTTTGATACCATATACCAGAATCAGCGAGTGAATCATCGTCGTAAGAAATAGTTGTAAAGAATACTGGAAATTTTAGTTCATGCATGACATTTAATAATTTATTTGTTTGTTCAATTTGTTGAGTTAAATCGGATCCCATTGGCATAGTTGGATCTGTAAACCCCTTAATCATATCTACTACGATTAAACCAGGCTTCCGGCCAAACCCTAATAATTTTCCAAAACCTTTTTCTTTAAAAAAGGTTTCATCATCTAAATGTTGTATCACCAGGCTCCCCCTCTTCACCATCATGTTCATTTGTTACTATATTAACTATAAATATCGTAATAATACGATTATTCTCCCCCTTCCTGTGTAACCCTTGCTAATAGATTTCCTGATAGTAGTCTTCCCGCATTTGGTACATACGGATCGATATTTAATGTTTTAAGAATCTTATAAACTGTCGCTACTGAGGCTGAAAGAACTGGCTTGCCTATGTTGTCTTCCACAATTTGGATGGCTTCTAATGAAGGCATTTGAACACAAGCTGATAATACAACCGCATCTGCTTGGCTTGTATCTAAATTCTTCACTATCTCTACAAGTCGTAATGGATCTTGGCGTCCAACTTCAAGATTATCTGGAATTTCTAAACTAATAGAATCCGTAACTTGAATTCCGCTTGCTTCTATATATTCAATCACTTGATTGGTTAGAGGCTTCATATATGGGGTGATAATAGCTACTTTTTTTGCTCCTAATTCTTGTATTCCCTCTACAAGGGCACCTGCGCTACTTACAACTGGAGTAGCTGCACCATTATCCTTTGTTTTAGTAAAAAGGCGCTGTTCAGATTCTTTATGGTACCCCGGGCCTTGACACATAATAGCAACAAGGCATGCGTAGGCGATTACATCACATCTTGCATCTGAAAGTTCAACTGCACATCTGTCACTTTCAATGTCCATTGATTTTAACTCTTCTTTTGTTACTTTTTTCATACGCATTCGACTTGAATGAAACGTAAATGTCGAGTCTGGAACAATTTGTTGTCTTCGTTGAAGCATGGCTGGAATTTCTGTTTCCATTGTTGTATTAGAGCTAGGAACAACTAGCCCAATTCGGTAGTTTTTCGTCACGAGTTCACATCCTTTAGATTCGTTTTTTTGATATCTTTCTCTCCTAAATCGATACTGTCATTGTTATCCTTTCTGAAACCTTATTTCTAACTTCCTACCTAACTTTAATATTTAGATTTTATCCCTCCTCTTTTTAGATTTTTTCTCCATTGGCCGAAATCACAAAAATTAAACAAACCTATCAAAGAGTCTTAAACTTACCAAACTTACCAAATAGTATATCACATTATCTCTATAATCCACAAAAAATACATATGAATTTGTATTCCTTTTCCTTTTACTGAGGAATAACGCTAGACCATTATTTTTGATTATCCTAGAGTCATAGACAATCTATGTACAATATTTTCCATTTTCGTCTTACCTATTCTTGTCTAAATAATTTAAAATACACGTTCTGTAATACTCTGTGCACTCTCAGACAAACAGACATATTTGTTACCCTTCGATTTATATATATTTCGAGGAGCTAGAATGGCGCTCCATTTCCACAGGTACAGGAAAGTCTAATTAAATAAAAAAACACCTTAAGTCATTAAGGTGCTAACAAATTTCTGGAACGAGGGACCTGTCCCTCTGTCCTACTATGGAATTACACTCAAACACTCACTTAATACATAGCCCCCATCACTTGGATGCTGTTTTGTAGCATTCATGGCATCTAGGTCATTGAAGTGCCACCATTCTGAAGCGAGTGGTGTAAGACCCGCATTTGTTAAATATGTTTGAAGGGTAACTGCTGATTCATTCATGGTATCTGCTAGTTTAGCATTTTTCCAAGCAGTAGGAGATGATGATGGAACTGGATTGGTGAATGTTTTAGACGCCATACTAAGTTCATGTATTGGAGTTGGCATCGAATATTCAGTGTAATCTGTGATATCGACTACTAAATATTTTCCAATAGCAATCTCTTCTTTTGAATTGACTTTTGCCAACGTTACATCAATGGCATACCCCATTTGGTGGTTTGAAACACTTGTAGCGATAAACCAATTTGTGCTCCAAGGATTTGTATTGATACCAGCCATCACGGCAATATCTTCATTAGCTAGGTTGGTCAATCCTTCCACGACTGCTTTTTGAGCGGAATATGGTCGATACCCTTCATAGATGACCAACGTGTTACCATGTGCCAATGCTTCTTGCTGAGCGAGAAATATTTTTTTCGACATGGAATATAATACGGGAACAATGAATTCTTCTTTTCCAAGTCTCTCATTAAAAGTTTTTCCCTCGTACAAAGCTTGTCCTGTTATACCCGGAATCTCTGCTCCGGAAGAAACGAATTTAGAAGAATACGTGTTGCTGTTATCATAGACAATCGAAGGAATCACATCCGGTAAGTTAATGAAACAATACGTACTATCGATCCATCCTTCAAAGGTCGCATTTTTTATGAACCACCAATTTCCTTCCTCTTTTTCGATTGTAAAGCCTGTCCCAGCTTTTAGTGTTTCAACCGTTTCAGCATCTATATTAGGAGAAGATTTTAGGTTTAAATCGATTGATGTATAACCTGTTGCCCCATTGATAGGCAATTCCAAATCCCCTTCATATTTTACTGGAGTCGGAATAGGTTCTAATTCTTCTAGTGGATCGGTTTCCTGCACAGGTGCTAATGCTTCCTCAACAATCGGTTCTTCTACAACGGTAGATGAGCAAGCGGTTAGTACGAAGACTAATGAAATAAGTGCAATAATATTTTTTTTCATACTACCTCCACTATGCTAAAACAAAGTATTTTAAAAAATATAAAATGATTAAATGTAATGGATAAAAAACGTAAAAGCCCCATTTTAATAGGTTTGATTTTTTTCCGCGTCTTCCTTTGTACAGGAGCAACAATGGAATGGCCAAGAAAATACCGAATTGATAGGCATGGTGCCAGCCCAAATTAGAGATTTCAGGGATGATGTGCAAAAAAAGCCCTATGAAAATAAAGCTGATGATTTGTTTATTCAATTGTCCACGAAAAATGCCAAAAAACACGATCCATAAAACCGCAATATAATTCCAATCGGCTGGATACGCAAGCATGCAGCACACAAACACAAGGGCTAGCTTCATGTATAGCGGCAGTTTTTCACTTTTTACAATGGTTAAAGCGATTAGCCCCAACGCTAATCCCCACATGACGCTTGTTGCTTTCCACCATGGTAATTTAAAGTATAATACATACGGAAAATGAGAGATAGCTGCAAAAATAACCAATCTCTCGATATACTTGTTAATATTGGATGTGTAAAAATATCCCATCGCGATAAAATAACAAAAAATCGGTGCTACCACTCTCCCGGGAATACGTAAAACAAACCCAGCTACCGTCTCCTGAGGAATAAAACCAGCAAAAAGATGGTCAAAAAACATGGCAATAAGTGCGATATATTTAAGTGCATTTGACGACAAGTCCCTCTGAAATGTAGTGGAATCAGTCAGGTCTTTTTGATAAGTAGTGTATTGCATGGAATCCCTCGCTTTTGCGAAAAAGTGAATTACAACCTTAGTATTAGAGTAAATTCCATTTTTTATTTTCGTTTATGGATTGCATGACTGCGAAACATGCAAAAAAGGTGCAATGAGCTTTGTCACTCATTGCACCTTCTTAATATTTAATTAGGACAATCCCACTAGCGCAAAGAAACAATAAGGTCCGTATGAACATGCTCCCCACCAAATTCCTCCTGCAATGCAGAAATGGACGGAGATGTAAATTTTTTTAATTTATTATCCATATCATAAAACTGAATCTCAAAATACCTGTCTAAAAAAGCTAGATAAGAATCTAGATTAACCCCAGCCTTTTCTAAATAACGACTATCGAACTCAACGATTCCCAACACATCATGGGAGTTCTTCAGGAGATCTTTCATTCCTTTAAGCACGCTGAACTCGTAGCCTTCGACATCTATTTTAAATAATAGACGTTGATTTTCTAAATTTACATGTTCAAAAAGGGAATCCACTGTAATCGCAGGCACTTCCGTTTTTTCAATACTGTTTTTATCTGAGATTTGCACGCCCGAAGAAGTGCCAGACCAATGATTATCAATAAAGAATGCTTGATCCTCTTTTACATGCTCTCCAGCGAAAGCATGGATAATATTCATTTGATTACCGTTAACGTGCTT
This sequence comes from Bacillus sp. JJ1533, assembly GCF_036965045.1. Classification (NCBI taxonomy): domain Bacteria; kingdom Bacillati; phylum Bacillota; class Bacilli; order Caryophanales; family Bacillaceae; genus Bacillus; species Bacillus sp. JJ1533. The sequence goes on from NZ_JBALOV010000025.1 coordinate 254,233, forward strand.
TTGCCGCGACCTTTCAATATAATCCATTAAATATTTATTGGCTTCAATTCCAACAATGGTCGTATTGCTGTCATAAGTTGCAGAAAAAATGCATTCCCCGTAATTCACACCAATATCCAGAACCAGCGTCGGCTTGTACGAGTCTACAGCATTTCCCCAGAATTCGGTCACGCGTGATTGTGTAATCCCATCACTAATCAAAAGCGCCCTTCCACGATTCTCAGCATTGTTAACGTAAATAACGTTCCGAGATGGAAGGGTGATTTTATTTGGAATTTTCGTCAGCTTTAATGTCTTATATTTTAAAAAAATGCCAACATTCAAGACCAACTTTGAAAAAAGCGGGTAGTTCTCCCATAGATTCACGAAAACAGGCTTGTTTAAAACAACTTTTGGAATGGCCATAACGATAATCTCCCCTTAAATGGTGGGACGAGGGACAGGTCCCTCATCCCATAAACTGGTTACGTCCTATTATAAATGGGGATTATTAAGAGGGTGTAAACGTTTAATTAAAATTAAAGAATGAAATAATGGGAAGGTTTTTTTTGGTTTAGCTTTTACCATTTTAATTAGGTTTTGTGAATTCACTTAGACAAAGGAAAATACAAAAGTAATGCCTCACAAATCCTTTTAGGAGTTTCAGTTCAAAAATTCATCAACAGCTTCCGCTACTTCAAAACGATTTTTACCAGATAAGTTAATGATTTTATCGGCTTGTAAACCTGCTGTTGATCCTCCTACAACATATAATTCTTTTGTCACTTTCCCACCAGGATATGCCGCACGAGTATAAATAGGTGCTTTTAGTCGAGATGCCAATACTTCAGCTGCTGAAAAGTCAGGAAATCCCCCAATCAGAATTGCTTTATCTAACACGTCATCTTCCTCCTTCTTTTTGATAATCTCTTTTTTAGCTTCGGTTTTGGTTTCTTTTTTAACGTCGGTTTTAAATTCTTTTTCGACATCATTAATAAATTTTGACCATGTAATCCCATACCTATTGAGCGCACTATCAGGGTCACTTCTTCTTTGTGGATCGAGTGTTTTGTGTGAGACAATATGCTTTCTAGGTTGCAAATTAAATTTTTTGCAAAGATAAGCGTGATACCAGACATAGCGCTTATACGCTTCATTAAAGTTGATTTTCCCTCCATGACAAAGCTCTACACCAATTGCAGCATCGTTGGCATCAGCCCCAAAAAGCTGATTATCCTTCGGTTTATTATATTGTACATGCCACGCTTTCTCAGTGAGTGGGATAATCTCAAGAATATATTTATCATCAATGAATGTGTGCGCAGATGCACTAGGTTGTTGGTTATTAAAATACCTTTGGTTATTATAGGCAGTTGAACCCGGATTCCCGGTATCATGACTAACAATAAAACGCACTTTGTTAATACGTTGACCACTTCGAGAATTCCCTTTTCTAATGTAATCTTTTGTAATGTGGTACATAATCACCTCTCCTCTCACAATATTTTATGAGAAATATTGTATTTCGGTACAATCACATTTCTTAGGGACCCCCCCCCGTCATACAAAAAAAGACCGGGGAGCCCCGATCATTTAATTCTCATTCTTCTTATCAATGGTCTCTCGTATTTTCTCGTTTCCTTCGTCAACGAACTCTCGCCACTCGCGGTTGCCATTGTCGACTGCCTCTCTCCACAGGCGGTTACCATTATCAACAGCATATCGCCACTTGGCATTTCCATAATCAACGATCTCAGAGAAAATTTTTCGTGCTGGATGGTCGTAGCCCTCGAATCGTTCCTTTAAATAGGCCTGTGCCTCTTTCATACGTTCTTTTTCACGACGACTCTTTTCTTTCATACTCTCTTTTGTGTCACGCGCTAATTTCTTTTTCTCTTCTTTTAGTTCACGTGATTGACTCTTCCCAGCTTCTTTCCACTCACGCCATCTCTTTTGGATCTCCTCATATTGAGCTCTCATATACTTCTTGAGATCTTGTTCGGAATTCACATATGTAAACTCCCCATTTCCGGCACTTGCGACTTCTTTCAATAGCTTTTGTCCCTCATTATCAACATCAAATCCGATGATATTTACAACTGTTTGGATATCAGCAGATACAAGATTTTTCGCCTCTTGCACCGGATCTCCGTCACATGTTTCGATACCGTCACTAACAACATACACCACAACGTCATCCGTACCCTCAGGAATATCTCCCTTAACCATTTGCAAGGCAAGGGCAATCGGCGTCCATCCGACAGGCTTCACTTGGGACAGCGCGTTTTTGAATCCAGTTGCTTCAAAACTACTATTATATAAAACCTCGGAGCTATCACAGGATAAGGCTTTATCGGTACTGCTATTTGAGCCTTTATGCCCGTACACACGCAATGAAATCGTTGCATTCTCTGGGATTTGTTCCGCAAAATCCAGTACAGCTTCCTTTGCAGCCTCCATTCTCGTCTTACCGCCTACTTTAGCCGCCATACTCCCGCTCGCATCCACTAAAATCGCATAATGAGCTGTTTTTAATGTTGGCGCATTAACCGTTTCATCTGGACGATTAATATCAACTTCAATCGTTGAATTAAACGTAAGGAGTGTTTCCAGTTCCTCATGGTAGTCCTCGGTGAATAAATATTTCAGTTCTTCTACATACTGTTCCTCAGTCAGATTATCCGGAAGCTGATCGAGAGCTTCCTTTACCTTGGCTTCATCGTAATTATCACCGCTAAATATCCCCGGATGTCGTAGCATTTCCTGCTCAAGCTCTGTTAACTCTCGTTCAATTCCCTCGATTTCATAGTAGGCCACTTCTTTTGGGGTATATGTTTCCTCAGGCTCCTCAACTTCTGTTTCTTTTTCCGTCGGCTCAGCTTTCGCCGGCTGACTTTCATCCTTCGAACACGCCGAAAGCACCAATGCCAACATAACAAAGCACATTACAAGCTTCTTCAAAGATTTCTCCCTCCATCTATATCAAAAGTCACACCATTTACATATTACTTCATTTCAATCCATTTTTTTCCTAAAAGAATCAAAATAGGAAATAAGTTCCACTTAGTGCTGCTGTATGATGATAAAAGTCGCGGGTCCTATGAATCAGATGGTAAAAAGGAAAAACTTCCGTATGAACGAGTGCTTTTTTAGCTTTGTCCGATATATTCAAATTTCGGTCCTTATCCCCGGTGTCTACACAAATCCCAGGCGATGACGCCGAAAGGCCTTTAAATAAAAAGAGCTAGGAACCAATCCCAGCTCAATACAAAAACTCTTCAACCTTTCGTGCGGATTCTAAACGATTCTTACCTGATAGATCTATAATTTTGTCAGCCTGTAATCCTGTTGTTGACCCACCAACAATATATAGTTCTTTTGCTACCTTTCCACCAGGGTAAGCATCACGAGTGTAGATAGGTGCTTTTAATCTGGAAGCCAACACCTCCGCAAACGGCATATCGGCTAATCCTCCAACTAAAATAGCTTTTTCTAACATATCGTCATCTTCCTCCTTTTTTGGTTTAAGTGGTTTATAGGTAACACCCTCATCCCGACAAATTGCTCGTACGGCACACTCATACATACCTTGGCGATAAGCTTGGTTCTTGATTTTTTCTGAATTTGCCCCATCGATAAATTCGTACTCAAGAATCGTGGTACGGCAATTTCCTGTTTCACGGTGCATATAATAATAATCCTGGCCACTGTCCAATTTTCGGATAAACGTACGTCTAACCGGGTAGCCCGCCTTTTTGAATTCGTCCCTTAGGATGGCTTCAAACTTTCCGTCTGCGTAAATGGAGTGAATAAATTCTGCTCCTGCCCCACCACCTGCATTGAAATGATGTGAGATACATTTTCGATACTTTCGAACCTTCGCTGTTCGTTGGTTTGGTCCAACTGTAACATCATTGGTTCGCGTTAGATCTGACGATATCCCATGATCCGCGAGACGTTTATTGACATATAGTGCGGCCTCGAGTGTATAGATCTTTTCGGTATTCCCGTGGGATACGGCCCCTGGATCCACTCCTCCATGTCCGGCATCTTGTATCCAGCTCATTAAACACAACTCCTTTCCATTAGTTTATGTCATTAGATTGGATACGTGTGGAGAATTGATTAGCCGAAATTTCCTATTTCAATATAAGACTTTTGCCGTAGTGCGCAAAAAAAAGGAGGTGACGTGGCATCAGCCCACTATCATCTCCCTATTTCTCATACTCTTTCAACTTATTAATTACTTTATTATTTACGGCTGCAGGTCCGCCAAGTATCATAAAGTTTTTGAAGTTGTATTTTTCAATGATTGCCTTTGTTTCCTTGCGCACGTCATCACTCCCTACGAGGGGGCATAAAGGACCAAACGAAACCGAAGTCTACGCGAAAAGTCCTTCATCATGGGGATGAATGAACGAACGCAACTTATAACACCAACTTTTACTAAATGTACTCTCTTTTACCATTTCAAAAATCAAACCACACAATACGGATTACTTTAACCATTCTTAGTTTATCCAATCACAAATAAAGCCCGCCTACTATTTGCTAGTAGTGCGGGCGTAACTGTCAATTAATCTCTACTAAAGATATCTCTTGTATATACTTTGTCAGCAACATCTCTTAAATCATCAGACAGTCTGTTTGCAACGATAACATCGCTGATTTTCTTAAATTCCGCAAAGTCATTTACGACTTTAGAATTATAGAATGTATCCTCTTTTAGTGCTGGCTCAAATACAACAACTTCAATTCCTTTAGCTTTTATGCGCTTCATAACACCTTGAATCGCAGATTGTCTAAAGTTATCAGAGTCTGTTTTCATTGTAAGACGATAGATACCAACGATCTTTGGATTTCTCTTAATGATCATATCTGCAACATGATCTTTTCTAGTTCGGTTTGCATCAACAATAGCAGTCATTATATTGTTTGGCACATCTGCATAGTTTGCAAGCAGCTGCTTTGTATCTTTTGGTAGGCAATAACCACCATAACCAAAGGAAGGGTTGTTATAATGACCGCCGATTCGTGGATCAAGTCCAACGCCTTCGATGATTTGTTTCGTATCCAATCCTCTAATCTCTGCATAGGAATCAAGCTCATTAAAGAACGCAACCCTCATCGCAAGATACGTGTTCGCAAACAACTTAATTGCTTCTGCTTCAGTGGAGTTTGTAAATAAGACAGGAATATCTTCTTTGATAGCTCCTTGAACCAATAAGTCAGCAAAAACCTTAGCTCTATCTGATTGCTCACCTACAATAATACGAGAAGGATGGAGGTTATCATATAATGCCTTTCCTTCTCTTAGGAACTCAGGTGAGAAAATGATATTTTCTGTTTCAAACTTCTCTCGAATTTTCTCTGTGTACCCAACCGGTACTGTTGATTTAATAACCATTACTGCATCAGGGTTAATCGATAATACATTTGCAATAACAGCTTCAACTGTTCTTGTATTAAAATAGTTCATATCCGGATCGTAGTTTGTCGGAGTAGAAATAATGACATAATCCGCATCCTTGTAAGCCTTAAAATTATCTGTAGTTGCCGTTAAATTTAATTCTTTTGTAGCTAAATATTCTTCAATTTCTTTATCAACAATCGGAGATTTCTTATTATTAATCATATCTACTTTTTCTTGAATGATATCAAGCGCAATTACTTCATTGTGTTGGGCTAGTAGTATGGCATTTGATAATCCAACGTAGCCTGTTCCAGCTATTGTTATTTTCATTTTATTCTCTCCTTATGTTAAACATGAGCCATGCATCATCTGGATTTAATTAACGAGTGTATTATACCCTAAACAAGAATATGGGACAAGGGTGCCGATTTGGAAGGCACGTATCACCTGATGCCCCTTTTATCTTTTAATACCTATAACAATGGAAAAAGGGGATCCAAGTGTTGAATCCAATCAAAATGGGTTTGATATAGATATTAAGCAGTATTCTAGTTTCTTCTACCTTAGAGTCCTTCGAACACGCTGAAAGCATCAATCCCATTATAACAAAGCAAAATAAAAGATTCTTCAAAGGGTTTCTCTCCTCCGTCCCCCTCTATACCTGAAACCACACCATTTACATACCACTACAATCTACTTCTAAAATTTCCCAAATAAGTAAAAATGGAAAATAGGTATTATTCGTGCAGCCAGTTAGGACTGGTTCCTTTTCAAAATCCGGGACAGTCGACCATTCCTTCATCCCATCTTATGTCCTATTTCATCCTCCATAGGAATATATTAATCTATAAATTAACCTACATATTGAAGGGAGAATGAATGTTTATGAGGAAGAGATTGTCGATGATTTTGATTACATTGATGGTTGGTTTACTAGGCTTTGTTGGAGGTGTTTCTGCTCAGACGGTTACTTATCATCCGTCATTAGCTCATAAAGATGGCGCGATGGCCTATGAGCACATGAAGTATCTGGCATATGAAATCGGTCCTAGGGTTGCGGGCTCTGTTAATGAACGTAAAGCTGCAGCATACATTAAGAGTCAATTCGAACGGATGGGTTTCAACACAGAGGTTCAAGAATTTAGCTACACTAGAGGTAGTACTACTACTACGTCTTCTAATGTCATCGCGTATAAGCCAGGAAAATCTAGTAAACAAGTCATTGTTGGTGCTCACTATGATTCAGTTTCGGCTGGTCGTGGAGTAGATGATAATGCCTCAGGTGTTGGTGTTATGCTTGAGGTTGCTGAAGTATTGAAAAAAGTGAATACACCATACTCCATCGTCTTCATTGCATTCGGTGCTGAGGAAACTGGCTTACGCGGCTCTAATTTCTATGCAGGGCAAATGAGTAAAACCGAAATTGAAAATACAGTTGGTATGATTAATCTTGATAGCCTTGCAGTCGGGGACCAAATGTACGTATACGGTAGTCCGGGAGAAGATGGATTCATTCGTGATCAAGCTCTATAAATTGTTGAGAAAAAGAAATTAAATGTCGAAACAAACCCTGGACTAAATCCTGCTTACCCTGCTGGAACAACCGGGGATTGGAGTGATCATGCACCTTTCAAAAGAATTGGCATTCCAATTGGATATCTTGAATCAACAAACTGGGAAATTGGCGCAAAGGACGGATACACTCAAACGGTAAAACACGGTGGAGTATGGCATACGCAAAAAGACACCATTGAATTTATTGAACAAGAATTCCCAGGTAGAATTCAAGAACACTTATCAACGTTTAGCACTCTTTTAACAGATCTATTGAAATTTATGAACAAAACTAGTACTGCAAAATAAAATGGGCTAACGAGGAGCAAGGGACATATTCTCGTCCACAAATATTTATATTCGGACAAGGAACCTGTCCCCCTGTCTCAAAAAGGGCGTGGGGATATTATACCCACGCCCAGTCTGTTTTTATTTTCCTATTGCTATATTCTCCTCAATCACTTTTTTAGTTCTGTAACGTTTTTCAATAAGCGCACCGATAATTAATACAACGAGTGTGACTGGTAGTCCCATCAGGATGGGATCAAGCGCCCAGACGAAAACGACACCGCCTTCTCCTGTTGAAGCAGAACTGTTTCCTAAGACAATACCATAAACGGTAGTTGCTGCACCTAATATCATTGCTAAGATGGATGAATAACGAGCTGTTCGTGCTGTTTTCCAAAAGACGATGGCAAGTAATACCGGGGCCAGTGATGCAGCCATAATTCGCCCACCCGTTAATAGCAACTCTAAAATATAAGGAATTGATCTACCTATAAGGGTTCCAATAATCGCAACGACTACAACTGACCATCTCGTAACATTTAATATTTGGCGTTCACTTGCATTTTTGTTAATCAATCGTTTATATATATCCAATGAAACGTTGGAAGCAGTTGTTAAAATTGTTGAACTTAATGTTGAAATACATGATGCAACTATAATGATTGCAAAGAGAATGCTTCCAATACTACCGAATAAAGTGGTCATTTGTAAGAATGCATCAGATGGTAAGATATCCGGAAAAATAACAAGTGCCAGAATACCTGTTATGAATGGAACCATATACCATATAATTGCAGTAACCCCACCATAGAAAAATGATTTCTTTGCAACTTCATCACTTTCAGCTGACAATCCACGTTGTAACATTGTTTGATATCCTGCGGATGTCAACGCGCCTGAAATAATCCATGCAACCGTTTGGGACATACCAGCATTTAGAGGGTCGATATGTGTTTCCGGTATAAGATTAACAAATACATCCCAACCTCCGATATACGCAATTCCCAACGGAATCATGAGTGTAGTTCCAATTAGGATCATCGCTGCTTGGATAGTATCAGTAATCATAACAGCCCACATACCACCTAATACTGTAAAAGCAAGGGTAACACCTAATGTAATGAGTAACGCTACATCAAGCGGAATATCAAATACAGCTTTAAAAACAACGGCCATTCCAATGGCCGATCCAGCTGTTACTCCAAGGTCACGACATACTACTAGAATCACGGCGACTACCCTATGTGGCCATCCAAAAAATTTCTCAAATAACTCTGGAACTGTTGTAATATTCGCCCTTCTTAGTCTAGGAATAAACCAATACCCAGACCACATCAGGATGACTAAAAATCCTAAGCTAGCAAAATATCCTGATATTCCTAGTGAATAGCCTGAGCCTCCATACCCTAATAGAGTGGCAGAGTTTATCAGCGTTGCTACAATCCCACCAACAACTAACCACATCGGTACAGCTCTTCCTGCTAAAATAAAATCACTAGAATCTTTCTTTTTCATTCGTTTAGCTGCTATTGGTCCAATGGCAAGCATGGCCCCGAAATAAAGGACAAATAAAATAATCGCTAATCCCATCTATTCCTACCCCCTTCTATTTACGACAAAATCACTGACCACAAAACGACATATAATACGGCTACAATCGTAAGAATGACAAATAATCCGACTACCTTTAACGGTGGTGCTACAATTTCATCCATTTCAGACTCTCCTGGTTGCAGCTGGTTATCCAACTTATTCATGCTCATCTCTCCTTTCTTTTTGCTAAACTTACAAACTATTTTTTAAAAGTTCTCGTTGCTCATTGGTTTTCACTTCATCAACTTTCATATCTGAAAGAACAACTCCATACAGGCTTACAGCTTCATCTGCTGTTATATTTCCTTTGACCACATCATCTAATACTAGCTCTGGTTCACGTTCAAATGGGGTAAAATAGCCACCTCCACCCGCTGTTTCTATGATGACTGTACTATCCTTAGGTACCTCCATCGTAACCTTAGAAGATAAAGCTACCCTCTCTCCCTGAGGAGTAATTAATGTACAAGCAGATGTTTTCCCTTCGTTTCCTCCAAACAACCCCCATGGCCCTATCTTTTGACGGTCCGTCATTAAGGTAATGGTCGCTCCATCTTCAAGAAAATGCATCTCCCTTGTTAACCCCATTCCGCCACGAAACTTTCCAGCACCACAGCTACCATCTACAAGTGCATACTTTTTTACTAATATAGGAAAGGTTTGCTCAATAACCTCCACCGGTGTATTCAATGTGTTGGTCATGTTGGTGTGAACACCATCCATACCATCTAAGCCGTTAACAGCACCTTGGCCGCCTCCATAGGTTTCAACATAAGAGAAGTATTCATTAGTGTGAGCATTGAAACCACCAATTGCAATTCCACTCATCGTACCCGAACATGCTGCCATAGAACGTTCTGGTAATACCTTAGCCATCGCTCCTAGAATTGCATCTGTAATTCGCTGCGACGTATTGGCGTTTGCATTCGACACTGCTGCAGGGAAATTTGGATTTACAATCGTACCTTTCGGTGCAATGATTTTAATAGAACGATATGTCCCTGCATTCGGTGGAACTTCAGGATCTAGGATTGACTTGATGGCATAATATACACAGGCACTCGTTACCCCATGAGTTGAATTAACAGGACCATTCGCTTGTTTAGAGGAGCCTGTAAAATCAACCGTAATCTCATCATCGTGAATAATAACCTTTGCCCTTACCTTGATATAATCCTCAGTAATACCGTCTCCCTCTAAATAGTCCTCAAATTCATAGACTCCGTTTGGTACCTCTTTTATCGCTACTCGCAAGCGGCGATCGGAATATTCGATGATTTCCTTCATACAAGCCTCGGTATGCTCGAAGCTATACTTTTCAAACATTTCCTTTAATCGTGTTTCTGCTACATTATTAGCCGCAAGCTGAGCATAAATATCCCCGATTACTTCTTTACCTGTTCGCACATTACTTGCCAACAAACGGATGACTTCATTGTCTAGTACCCCTGCTTTTCTCACCCGAATCGCAGGTAATCGTAACCCTTCTTGGAAGATTTCAGTTGCCTTAACCGACATGCTTCCAGGCGTTTGCCCACCCACATCCACATGATGGGCAATATTCGCAGCAAGTGCCGCTAGCTTACCCTTGTAAAACACAGGACTGATCATAAAAATATCAGGTAGGTGGGAGCCACTAATATATGGATCATTGATTAAAATTGCATCTCCGTCCTGAAGCTCATCCGCTCGGTAAATCTTAAGTACCTCCTCAACCACCGAAGGCATTAATCCAAGATGGAGTGGAACATGCTCTGCTTGGGCAACGAGATTGCCATCTCGTGTATAAATGGCCGTTGAACAATCCATTCGGTCCTTAATATTTGTAGATAATGACGTTCGAATCAACGTTACGCCCATTTCTTCCGCTATCGTATGAAAGGCGTTTTTCATAACTTCTAATGTGATCGCATCAATACGCGTTTCGCTCATAAACCTGATCCTCCTCCTTGTTAACGTTTACAATCTTAGAAATAATAAAGTTCCCATCCGGGTCAACCTTCGCTTGGTAGTGTGGCGGAATGACAATCGTTGAATCAAGTTGCTCGATAATGGCTGGTCCCTGCAATTTATGCTGAATACCTATATCGGATCGACGATAAATTGGAGTTTGTTCATATCTGCTATTAAAATAGGTCATTCTTGTTTCAACTTCTTTTAATTCTTCATTTATTGCTGCTTCTAGTCCCTCAATCTTTAACTCTTTAATTTGTCCGATTCCAATTACACGTAAGTTTATGATCTCAATTTCCTCATCACGTCTACTAAAACCATATATTTTTTCATGTGCTTGATGAAACTCTTCAATCGCTTCCAATAAGACACTTGATGTAACCTTTAGTGAGCTTACCGGAACATTGATTTCATAGGCCTGCTTTTTATAACGAATATCGATGCTTCCTTGTATATCCGTTGTATCCTGAGAAAATCCTTCAGTCAGCAACTCCTTATACGCTTCTTCACTTAATTCCTCGTAAATTCGATTAAGTTTATCTAAATGCAGTTCAGAAGAACGACTCGATAAGGTACGAACATAATCATGCCTAACATCTGCCATCAGCATTCCCATCGCACATGTAATCCCAGGATTAGGTGGAATAATAACATCACTACAGCCAAGCTGCTCTGCAATATCAACTGCATGAACTGGGCCTGCTCCACCGAACGCTACTAGTGCAAAATCCCTTGTGTCATGACCCTTCTCTATAGAAATCACGCGAATACCTCTCACCATATTTGCATTGACAATTCTTAAAATTCCTTCCGCAGCTTCCTCAACAGTTAGATTCAATGGATCTGCAATTTTTTCTTTAACTACTCTTCGTGCTGCTTCAACATCCATCTTCATTCTTCCACCTAAAATGGAATTGGGATTCAATCGGCCTAAAATTACATTTGCATCGCTTACTGTAGGCTCCGTACCACCTAGTCCATAGCATACGGGCCCTGGATTCGCACCTGCACTATGAGGTCCAACGCGAAGAGCACCACCAGCGTCAATCCAAGCAATACTTCCTCCACCTGAGCCAATCGTATGCATTTCAATCATTGGAAGCTTAATAGGGTGTCCCCCAATATTACTCATTGTGGTAAATTGAGGTTGACCATTTTCAATGAGAGCTGTATCTAAGCTTGTTCCTCCCATATCAATAGTAATTAGGTTTTTATATTCCGTGTTTTTCGCAATAATGGAGCCGGCTATTGTTCCTCCTGCTGGTCCAGATAAAACTGTTTTAGCTGGCGTTTCCATAGCAGCCTCCGCACTTATGATTCCACCATTTGATTGCATAATATATAGATTGCTCGAAATCTTTAAGTCCTTAAGATGTTCTTTTAAATGATTTAAGTAGTACTTCATTTTTGGCAATACGTATGCATTTGCTACGACTGTACTTGTACGTTCATACTCCTTAAACTCTGGCAAAACTTCACTTGATAGGGTTAAGGATACATGTGGCAACTCTTTTTCAATGATTTCCTTTATGACCTTTTCATGAGTCGAATTGACATAGGAATTAATGAAACAAATCGCCAAGGATTCAATTTGATTCTCTTTTAAAACTTCGATTATATCGTAAACATCTTCCTTTTTTATTTCTTTTAAAATGTCTCCTTGAAATGAAATTCTTTCATCAAGCTCTAACCGTAAATTCCGTGGTACCAACGAATTTGTTTTTCGCGCTCTGAAGTCATACAGCTTGGGTCTTGTTTGCCTACCGATTTGTAACACATCTTTAAATCCCTTTGTTGTCAAAAGTGCTGTATTGGCTCCTTTTTGTTCAAGCATTGTATTTGTTGCAACTGTTGAACCATGGATGAAAAATCCCACTTCCTCAAAGCCTAGATTGTTTTCTAGAATAATTTGTTTTGTTCCTTCAATAACCGCCAAGGATGGATTGTGCGGGGTTGAAGGCACTTTTGTTACAAAGATTTTTCCAGATTGCTCATGTACAAGAGCAACATCCGTAAAGGTCCCTCCTGTATCTACACCAATTCGATAACTCATTTCTTCATCTCCTCCTCTGTTATTAAGCCCAATGAGCCTTCTCCCATAAAAGCAATTTCGTTCCAAGGCCTTGTTGTAATGCATTTTGATACACCTGATGCCCCCAAGCAACGTCATAGACAGGCATACCACCCGTTACAAATAATATAATTTCATCATTATGATTTCTCGCTTGTTTCTTGCCTGATACAACATCACCTAAATTTATAATTTCCTTACTATTCTTTTGCTGTTGTTCTACCAACTGTAAGAGATGCCCAGTCGGTGCCCAATCTTTAATACTATCAAATCCGAGTGGATGTTCCTTTGCTTCTTTTAGCCAGGCTTCATGCATGTTCCAATTATCAGCAACAATTTTATTTTCTATATACACCTCATCATCAAAGTCCGCAGGTCCTGTTAGAGTGACGAGACATCCTGGCTTTAGCCATTCCTTTTCAATTCGTGCTTTATTGTGGCCACTTGTTGCAACGCTGATAATATCTGAATCTATAACTGCATCTTTCAAAGTATGTACAGGTACAACATTCACCTGCAATTCCTCACTCATTTGTTGGCTGAATTCCTGTGCCTTTTCGAAGAATAAATCATAGACCTTGATTTCCTTAAGCGAATGCTGTGTTTCTACAATCGCCTTCAAACATGCCTTACTGATAACCCCAGCACCTAGAATACCTACAGTTTCTGCATTTGGCTTTGCTAAATATTTTGCCGCAACACCCGGTACGGCTCCAGTTCTCATTGCACTAATCAGATTTCCTGACATATGGGCAAGTGGCTGTCCCGTATCAGGATCATTTAAGGTTACCATTAGGATGGAACGAGGTAAGCCCTTCACTCGATTCTCTACATTTGACCCATACCATTTATCACCACAAACATTAAATTCTCCACCAAGATAGGCTATCATTGACATAAATCGACGATCCGGACCGGCTACAGGCATATTTGGTCCTCTTTTTTCTCTTGGAAACCAAAGCATCATACCGTGCTCATTTTCTTGCGGTCCCCCCATTAAATAATCACCTTTTGCTAACAGTCCAAATACTTTTTCAATCGTTGATACACATTGCTTCATGTCCAATACCCCAGCCTCAATTACCTCTGGCTCAGACAGATATAAAAATTCAAGTTTGTCGCTCATCCCTACAAGCCTCCCAATTTGTGTATATAGTAGATTATTCAACTATTACTCTTGCAAATATTGTGCCAACTAAAAAAGCGTTGATATCATGAAATGAGGATTCTCATATTGAGAAACTTCTCAAATTGAGAATTAAATTTCTCAATATGAGAATTTTTTAACTATTCAATCATTACTTATCTTATAATAGAGAATAATCACTTTTATTAAGGAGGAGTTTATGGATATCTCAAAAATTAAGCATGTCGCACAAGATATTGCAGAAGCCATTTTTGCAGCTTTCCAAATGGATGTAGAAATTGTAAATTCAAACGCTGTCAGAATAGCGGCTACGGGCTCTGCCTTTTCCAAAATAGGAATGAGAATGCAGTACGGTACGGCTAGTAAAAGGGTGATGGAAAACGAACAACATGTTTTTATTGATAATACGCAACTGAATAGAGTGTGTTTAAGCTGCCCAGGCTTGGGTAAATGTTCATATCTAGGAGGAATCATCATTCCGATTCATTACAATAATCGAATTATTGGCACCATCAATATGGTTGCGTACAATTATGATCGGCTAAAGATGATTAAACAAAACTTAGATGGAATTGCAGACTTTTTATATAAAATGTCTGACTTGTTAACAACGAAAATATCAGAGCTAGAATTAATAGAGAAAGAAACGAAAATGAATAGTGCTTTACGCACATTAATTAATACGATTTCAAATGGGGTGATCTCAATTGATCCAAGTGGAAACATTACGCAAATGAATGAAAAAGCAAAAGAGATGCTTTTTTTATCTAATAATGGGACAGACATCCAATCGATTTATGACCTTTTTGAGGATTTTCCTACCTATGAAATAAAAAATGGACAAGAATTACAAAACTATGAATTGACGTATAAGAGGCTCCATACTTACCACCGATACTTAGCCAATATCAAACAAATTATCGTTAACCAAAAGCACGAGGGTGCTGTCATTTCATTACAAAATTACCGAGATGTCCAAATGATGGCCTACGAAATGATGAATAGCAACAAGGATATTACTTTTAATGACATTATTGGGGAATCTACGCAGATCAAAGAGATAAAGTCATTGATTACACATGTAGCGGCTGGAAATTCTACCGTACTTATAACAGGTGAAAGTGGCACTGGAAAGGAAATGTTCGCAAGGGCTATTCACCAAGCTAGTTCAAGATCAACTAAGCCATTTATCTCGATAAACTGTGGGGCCATTCCGGAAACACTTATTGAAAGTGAATTATTTGGTTATGAAAAGGGGGCTTTTACAGGAGCTGATACAAAAGGAAGAGTTGGGAAATTTGAATTAGCAGACCAAGGGACATTATTCTTAGATGAAGTTGGAACAATGCCACTCTATTTACAGATCAAACTTTTACGCGTTCTTCAAACAAGGGAGATCGATAAAATAGGAGGAAAAGAAGCAATTCCAGTGGATGTACGGATTGTAGCAGCAACAAATAGTAATCTTGAAAAAATGATTGAGGAAGGTGAATTTAGAGAGGATTTATACTATCGATTAAATGTTATTCCAATTACACTTCCACCACTTCGAGAAAGAAAAGAGGATATTATCCACCTGTCCCATTTTTTTATTAAACGATATTCAGACATGTTAAACAGAAACATCACGTACATATCTCACGAAGCAGAACAAACTTTACTTTCCCATAAATGGCCTGGAAATATCCGTGAACTTGAAAATGCAATTGAATTCGCCATTAATGTTTCAGGACATGAAGACTCCATCCTAGAAAAACATCATCTTCCACCTTCGATTAAAAACACAAATAGCATTGATGATAATCAAAATACTACTAAGCAAGGCTTACAAAAAACACACGAGTCGATTTCCATCGACGAATATGAAAAAAAGCAAATTCTTCATCTATTATCAACAGTTGGCTCATCTACTACATCGAAAAAAGCAATTGCGAAACAGCTTGGGATTAGTTTAGCTACATTATATCGAAAAATTAAATATTATGGAATTTCAGGATAACTTTAGGGTCGTAGGGACACAATTCCATCAACCACCATATTTGATAGAAACTACTATATAATGTATTCGAGGTGAACGAATGGAGATTAAAAATCGGATTGCCAATATGTTAACTAAACATTATGGAATACAGGCAACGTTAATCGAACAGCGTCCAGGTGGCTGGTCTGCCCTCGCATTTTTCGTAGAAAATCTAAGCGAAAAGTACTTTTTGAAAGTGTATGATAAAAGAAAACTGTCCGTTGCTTCTTGGATTAATGCGATTGATAGATATAATCCCTTAGTAAAATGGCTTCATGGTCATACTGACCTAAAAAATAATCTAATCAACCCAATCTTAACAAAGTCAAAAAGCTTTAGTTGTGAAGATGAACAGTTCGTGTAAGTACTGTCAGACTTCATTGAAGGTTCGACAATTGGCGATAAGCAACTGGATCCAAATCAGGTTAGTGAACTGGCTAAGATTCTTGGAGTACTTCACAAGACCACTTCAAAAATTCCTAATGATTTAATAAAGATACAAACGAGGGAAGATTTCAATATTGATTTCAGTGAATACCTATCTTCTTTTATTTATAATGAATTGGACAATAAAGATGATGCCCTTTTCGAAATTGTAAAGCCTCATACAGATACTTTGTTAGAAAAGATTGAGAGGATGAGGTATTTATCAAATACGTTGAAAAATAAGCCTCACCAGTTTGTTTTGTCCCATGCAGATGCTCATAATTGGAATCTTATGCAAGGGAGTAACCTTATCTTAATAGATTGGGAATGTGTAAAGCTTGCTCCTGCAGAGCAGGACCTGATTTTAACCATAACAGAACCATATGCTGGAGATTTCTTATCTGAATATAGAAAATATATGAAGTATGACTCACCTGATTTGGATGTCTTTGAATTTTATTCCTTAAAGAGAAAACTTGAGGATATTTGGGAATGGATTAAGGACCTGCGTTATGAAGGTCTTGTAAAATCAGAAGAAGTAACTTTGAAATTCCTAAAGTTGAGCCTTGATGGTTTACAGACTGATCGTATTCGGGAAAAAATACAAAATATCTTTAAGAAATAAAAGAGGGCAAACTTCATTACACATAAAATAAAAAGGTCGCGGTCATTAACGCACTCATTACAGGAAAATGTTTATTGAAAAACAGCGGAGATATGACTCCCCGCTGTTTTTTGGCATTCCTCTTGGTATTCTACCTAACTACTATTAATCTAATAGAGGTAGTTTCACATATACTTGATAGTGTTCCCCAGACTCAATATCTTTCAGGATTCCCTCTTCTATTTGCAGTCCATTTACATGCACTTCTACCTCTTTAACGTTCTCATCCCGCTGCATGTCAATGTGCAACTCTGCTCCTCTAAAAGTACGTGTAACATAGGCTTCTCGCCAGCTTGATGGGAGCTGAGGGTCAATCCGAAGTCCTTCTTTCGTTCCTTGTAATCCAAACAAGCCATCAATGAGAGATCGATATACCCAAGATACGGTTCCCGTATTGAATAAATGGCTAGAGCGGCCAGCGGTACGTGGAAATTGTCTGTATGCTCCACGATAGTAGTTCGGAATAAACACTGGTAATTGGCCACGTTGTAGCACATCATCCAAATCTGGGCCTGGAATCATTTTTCGAAGTAGACGGTAGGCATTCTCCGTCTCACCTGCTTGGTATAGAGCATAGATATAGAAGATGGCGGCATGATTATAGACTGAACCATTTTCTGCTGAACCTGGATGTTTTTGAGTGACGCGACCCACATCCTCACGCATAGCTGTATAGGCTGGTCCGAGCATTTCAACTCCGTATGGAGTCTCTAGCTGGTCAATAACAGCTTGCAGTAACTTTTGTTTTTTCTGCTCATCAGCGGCTCCACTTAAAAGTGCCCATCCTTGAGAGTTTAAAAAGATCCTACCTTCTTTATCTTTGCTAACTCCAAATATCACATTGTCATCGGTGATACCACGCGCATACCACTCTCCGTCCCAAAGATACTTATTAATCACTTCATTGGTGTTTTCGGCTTCTAAACGATATTCCTTAGCTTGCTCACTATGACCACTTTTTTCACATATGTCAGCCCAAATAGTAAAGGCATATGCCGAAGCAGTTGTAAGCCAACCGGAAACACCTATCCCTTTATAACCGACCATATTCATAGGGTCACACCAGTCGCCTTGATTAATATAGTTAAGACCACGGTCATCACGGTCACGGATGAGCCATTGCATCGCTAGATTCATATGTTCAAAGACAGTTGCTGTTTTGTTTCCGCCTTCAAAAGGGACGACTTCTTCTAGAATGCGATAATCATTCGTCTCATCTAAATAGGCACTTAAGCAGATTGGTAACCAAACACAGTGATCTGTATGTGGGACCTGGTTAATATATTTTAATTCCGCATCCGGATGCAAAATGATTCCATCTGGCATAGCACCGCTTTCCTTCTGCTGACTTAATGCTAGCAGAAACGCATCTCTTGTCGTCTGCGGCTTAATATAACTCATCCCCATATTATCCTGAAGATAATTACGAGTTTGCGGATCTGTTGAAAGGCGATTTGTGATCCCATGATAATACATTTGACGCGGCAGCCAGTGATTCACGAAATTATCTAAATGAGCATCTGGCGTCTTGATTTGAAGACTTCCTTTTCCTTCTGCAATGTACTTTGCATATTCCTTCTCAGCGATTGCAAAGCCATCTAAACCGTCTTCTGACTTTGTCTCAAAGTATTTGTGTCGTGTATTTAAAATTTCCTCATCTGTTCTTGCGGCTCCAAATAGGAAACGATACTCTCTTTCTTCCTGGGCATGTAAGTCCAGCTTGTATTGAAGCACAGCAACTGGCATTTCATAACGTGAATCCCCTTTTGAAAGTTCTTCTTGTCGGATCGCTGTTGGGAAGGTGATACCGCCTTCTCCTTCAAATGCTTCCTGATTTACTTCCCAGGCAAAAGGCTGTTGATCAGCGACTAAAAATGTTTTATCACTAAAGTTTTTTATTTTATCGTAATCTTGGTATTTTTGATAAGGTGTGATCGAGGAACAAACAATCCCTTGTAAAGCTTCGTTATATTCCCCAGATTGATTCATCCATGACATATAACCAACTGTAAAATAAGGATAAATGCTTATTTTTCTCTCTTTATTGGAAAGATTTGTGACCTTCACTCGCCAAAGCTCCATTGCTTCGTCCTTTGGCAAACTTAAGGTCATCTCAATCAAAATATCATTTTTTTGTACCTTCCAAACAATCTTATCTTTCCCAACTAAAAATGAATAGGTATCAGGAAGGACACGCATAGGCTCATAGGGTGCAGAAAAAACGTCACCATTTTCTTCATCCTTGATAAAAACAAAACGTCCAGGATGATGAGCATAGTAAGGTTGTTCTGGTTGCATAAATGTCTTTGCTTCCAAATTGGGTGCATGTGAATATTTTGCAGGTTCTGGCTGCATAAATTGCGAAACCGCATAGCCACGACAATTCATATGAATCATCATCTTGTCATTCCATAAAAATCCAGAAGCCTTTGGCATACTAGTAGGACTTGTTAATTCATAGAATTCATTGTTATCTGTTGCTCTGATCATGTCATACCCTCTCTTCTGTTGTAAGTAAATGCATTTTTTTAGACTCGCTTATTTCTTTTGCATTTTCATAAGTCCGTAAACTGCCCCTAATAAATTTGCATTTTGACGAAGCTCGCAAGCTGCAATTTTAGGTTTAATTTTTGCTAGATCTATAGCCGATACAATAGCATCTAGTTTTTTATCGATATTTACAATCAAATCATCGCGAGCACTGATTCCGCCGCCGATCAAGATGATTTCGGGGTCATAGATAAACTGCAGATTGTAAATGCCGACTGCGAGCAAATGGTAGAATTCATCAACCGCTTTAATACAATCCTCATCTCCAGATTCAGCCATTGAAAAAATCTCTTCTCCAGATAGTTCTTCAGGATTTAACTGCTTTGCTTTTGCGACCTTGCGCACAAGTGCTTTTGTCGATGCGGTTCTTGCCCAGACATCATTGCTATCAGAAAAGTTCGTAGTAAGTAGCATATAGCCAAATTCTCCCCCATGGAGGTTCGCGCCTTTATGGAGGAGACCATCTTTAAAAATGGATCCGCCAATGCCGGTTCCGATGACCATGACCATGACATCTTTCTTTCCTTTCGCTGCACCTTTCCAGACCTCAGCATATCCTGCACAGTTAGCATCATTTTCGTGAAATACAGGAAGCTTTGTACGTTCTGTTACTAATTCTTTTATATTGGGACCATGGATATAAGGGAGCGCGCTCGAGCCATAAACCACACCTTCATTCGAAACGGCCCCGCAACTGCTAATCGCAATTCCTGTTGCATCTGGAAATGACAAACAATATGTTTCGATTAGATCCATTAAGCCGTCGAGAGTTTTAGGTGTTTTCTGCTTCGTTGAGTGAAGGATTTCCGCATTCTCATCCACAATTCCACATTTAACAAAGGTTCCACCAATATCAAAGGCAATGTATTTTTTCATGTTGTTTCCCTCGTTCTTTGATAGGACTAGACCCTTGGAATCTCGTAGATTTCAAGGGTCTGCCAGTGCTACTAAAGCTTATTTATAGAATTCGTCATTCTCCACTTCGAATTCTTTTGTTTCAATTATTTGCTTGTACCAGTATGCAGACTTCTTAAGGGCACGATTTCGGTTGTTTTCTAAATTAATTTCGACAAGGCCATAACGGTTTTTGAAAGCATTCATTGGAGATACATTGTCAGTGAAGGCCCAAAGCATGTATCCAGTACAATTTGAACCTTGTTCAATTGCCTTTAAAAGCCATTTTAGATGCTCACTAATAAATTCGATTCGATAATCATCTTGAATGATTTGCTCTTCATTCTTGAATCTTCCTTCGTTTTCTACACCCATACCATTTTCGGCAATAAACCATTCGATGTTTCCATACTCTTCCTTCATTCTCATCGCCATGTCAAACATGATTTGCGGGTAAATTTCCCAGCCACGGTAAGGATTCATTTTCTTACCTGCAAGCTCGTGTTTTTCATAATAATATTCTGGGTGGAATGGTGTTTCCTCGTTCCACGCAGATGTGCGGGCTTTCACACGATGCGGGAAATAGAGATTAATGCCGACATAATCAACTGTATTTTTCTTGATGAGCTGAAGCTCTTCAGCTGTATGTTCAAACGTAATATCGTGTTTTTCCATTAATTCAAATAATTCCTGTGGATACTCTCCCTTAATCGCAGGGTCTAAGAATACACGGTTGAAGAATAGGTCATAGATTCTTGCTGCTTTTTGGTCATGCTCTGATGATGAGCGTGCATAGGTAACCTCAGGGTTTAGGATGGTTCCAACTTTAGCACCTGTTTTTTCTTTTAAGCCCAATTCTTTGAATCGTTTAACGACCTTTGCAGTAGCAAGACCTTTGTTATAGTTCCACTGCATCCATTTTTTTGTGTTTTGCTCAAATGGCCAACGGATGGCATCTAAGTACACGCGGGTTTGGACAACAACTGGCTCATTGAAAACAAACCAATGCTTCACACGGTCTCCATAGCGTTCAAACACTTTTTCAGCATATTTTACAAATAACTCAACAACGTGTTTTGAGCCCCATCCACCGTATTTTTCAAATAAGTAGGCTGGTTGCTCATAGTGCTCAAGGCAAATCATTGGCTCAACACCATTTGCGATCAGCTCGTCAATCACGTTTCCAATATAAGTTGCATATTCCTCATCAACAATTACATTTTCATAATCTGTTAGAAAACGAGACCAGTTGATGGATGTACGATAATGGGTGAGTCCGATTTCCTTCATATAACCGACATCTTCTTTATATCGATTGTAAAAATCAGTTGCTACGGCAGGACCATAGCCGTTATGCCATACATTTTTATTGTTTTTATACCATAGGTCTAAGTAAGAATCCTGGAATTCTTTCTTCCCGGTCCAGCCTTCTGTTTGCCATGCTGAAGATGCTGCACCAATGATAAAATCAGCTGGTAGCTTCATAGTTTGTTTTTCCACGTCTCATCTCTCCCCATTGTATGTTCGTTTTACAATTTCACAAATTTCCGGTAGTCTGTTGGCGTCATTCCTGTCACCTTTTTAAAGACCGCAACAAAATACTTGTATTCGTGAAATCCAACTTGTTCCGATACTTCATTTACTTTAAATGGTGTTTCGGCAAGCAAAACCTTTGCTTCTTCAACCCTTAGTTGGTTCACATATTCATTGAAGTTCACACCCGTTTTTTCTTTAAACAAAGAACTAAAATAATTCGGTGTAATGTTAATGACATCTGCTACTTCCTGAACCTTAATGTTCGTCCGATAGTATTCTTTAATATAGTACTTGGCCTCGTTGATTAACAAATCTTGTTTGTCCAAACTTTTTACCTTAGCTTGTTCTTTTCTGATGGTCGACAAGTCTTCATAAAAAAGTTCTGCTAATAGTTCATAGGAGTTGTACACATGGACATTTACCTTTTGGCTAAAATGAAAGGTATCCTGATTTATGCGATTCCCACCGAGTGACTCATAATGATTCATGATTTTCCCCAACATGTTCGAGCATACTTCCGCGACTTCCTCTAAGAAAAATTCATGCTCTAGAAAATAGTGGAATAATTCGCTTGTAGAAGGATATAAGGTCGAGTCTTCCATCTGAAAAATTGCGTCCAATATCTTCTTTTCAATTTCAGTTGGATAAAGCTGAGTTGATGCCCTCTTTAACTGTTCTGAAAGGATAATGCTTTGGTCTTCAGCTATTGGTAAAAGCTTGACTGCATGTATAAGGTCTGCATAAACAGACTTAAGGCTATCAATGGAAATCCAATCATCGTTCCACACAAATTCGAGTTTTGCCTCTTGCCCCTGAATTGCCTGCTGTATCTGCCCTGTTAGAATGCTTTTCTCTCCGTAAATACAAGTTAGTAACATATTTTCTTGCGTAAAAAACGAATAGGATGTGAGCCCGTATTCTTGTATAGAGTTCTGAATCATTTTCTCCCATCCGTCTAAAAAACCTTCATATTCCACTTCAGTCAGATTATTCACTTGTTTCATATAATCCTGTTGCATACTAATAAATGGATAGACCATGATGTGATTGTATCGATTCAATTGAGCTGGGAAGGACCCCTGTACTTCAGATAGTTGATGGATAATCGCATTTCGCAACCCTATCTCGTATTGTTCTTTTTGTTGTTGTTGCTCTTGCTTGATCTCATTCGTAAGATTCTTTACCTTTTCAATCAGTTCTTCAATGTTAACCGGTTTTAACAGGTAATCTTTCACACCTAATTTGATTGCTTGTTGGGCATATTCGAACTCGTCATATCCACTCAAAATAATCGTTCGGATATGAGGGTAGTGATCATGCAAGAAACGAGCTAGTTGTAAGCCATCCACTCTTGGCATTCTGACGTCGGTAATGACCACATCGATGTTTCCATACTGCTTGACCTTCTGTATGGCGTCGTCTCCATCATGAGCTGTGTCTGCCACTTCTACCTCAATCGTTTCCCAAGGGATGGTTAACCGCAATCCGCGTGAAATAATAGGTTCATCATCCACTATTAACATTTTAAACGTCATTAGCTTCACCTGATTTCTCTCCATTATTTGGGTCCCATAGTAGTGGAAGTACCAGTCTCACGGTTACACCTTCATCAGCGTCTAATACCTGTAATCCGAAAGGCTCACCATATGCAATTGCGATCCGTTCGTTAAGATTGTTCAAGGCAAATCCAGAATGTTGATCCTCTTTTTTAAACCCCCAACCATTGTCCATTACATCTATCCATATCTGTTCCTCAACCCGATAGCTGCGAATGGTGATCATTCCTTGTCTCGGCAGGTTTTTAAACCCATGTTGAATACTATTTTCCACCAATGGTTGAACAAGATTTTTCATGATAAACGTTGTTTTGATTTCATCATCTGCAAAAATCGAGAAAGCCAGACGTTCCCCTAATCGACTTTTTTGCAGCTCTAGGTAGGACTTGATAAAGGCCATTTCCTCTTCAATTGTGACCCATGTTTTTCCCATATTTAGATTCATTCGGAATACTTTTGAAAGCTGTTCGATTTGTTGACCTGTTTCCATGGCATTTTCAAGCCGAGCGGTCCAGCGAATCATATCTAGCGTATTATAGAGAAAATGTGGATCAATTTGATTTTGAAGGACTTTTAATTCAGATTCCTTCTGTTTAATTGTCAGCTTGTATTCTGTATTAATGAGCCTTTGGATGGTTTTGACCATTTTATTAAATTGCATCCCAAGTTGACCGATTTCATCCTTTGATTGTACATCCACATTCGCTGAAAAGTTTCCTTTTTCCAGCTGTTGTGTTTGGTTTGTTAATTCAATCACTCGTTTTACATTCGAACGATAGAACCCTAGAAAGGCAATGCCTCCAAATAGAAGAAGGAGGAAAATCATATAGCTAATGGAACTGCGAACTGTGTATAGTTCCTTTACTAAATCCTCTTCTTTAACGATGACGACCGATGTCCAACTTGTTCCACTTACTTTCTTTTTAACTGCCTTATATTCCATGTTTTTATACGTAAAATCGTAGGCTTGATCTTTTCCTTGATTTACCCAGTCAACAAATTTTGGATTTGAATATTTTTTTCCTAAAAGAGACGGATTGGAGTGAAGAACAATTTCACCAGTGTTTGACATAACAAGATACGTACCTTGTTTGATGTCTAAGCTTTTTAGGATTTTTTCTTGATCAAGGCGAATTCTTACCATGCCTATAGGACTGTTAATCTGATTTAAATCATTAATGATCCTTGATAGGCTAATCACGTACTTTTCACCACCCCAACCGCTTGTTAACTTATAGGTATCACTCCAGATTGGGGAACCTTTTCCTAGGGCAGCAGCCTTATCTAATGGACTCTCATCCCCTGAAAGAGGTTCTCCGAAGATTAATTCATTCCCGTTCATTCCTCTTAAATAGATGGAGGAGATATACTCATTTGACACCAACTGAAAGGTAAAATACCCTTTTATCCCTTCTAAACTATCTTTGTAGGAGGAGGCGGTTTCATCCGCTGTTTTAAAAAACGTTCGAAAGTCCTTATCATAAATCATATAGGAGGACATGCTTTCGACATCTCGAATAATCGACAGTAAATTTTGTTCGTCTTTATCAAGCTTCTCGATCGTGTCTTTTTCCACTTGATTTTTAAGAACTTCCGTCGTTTGGTTATAAATGAGTATTCCAAAAAGTGCTGTTGGAAGAGTAATAAGCACAAGGAATAGGATGATAAATTTCTTTTTCAAGCCCCAATTTTGGATCATGTGCATTCAACCTTTTAATGTATTCACCCCCACTTTAATTTGTTGAGGGTGAATGGATTACGGTAATCAATCCAGCAGGGGTTTAAACCAAAAGCTTATCCTTTTACTGCACCTGCTGTCATACCTTTTACAATATTCTTTTCAAAAATGATGTAGAAAATAACAATTGGAATGAGTGACATGGTTAATCCAGCCATTTGTGCGCCATAATCGGTTGTAAATTGACCAGCGAATTTCGCAAGCCCTAATGGCAATGTTTGAAGCTCTGGATCATTAATTAACACTAACGCGAATGAAAATTCGTTCCAATTGTAGATAAAGTTCAAAATCATAACCGTTGCTAATGCCGGACGTGACATTGGCAAGATAATCGACCAGAAGATCCGGAAAATCCCACAACCGTCCATAATCGCGGATTCCTCAATATCCTTCGGAAATGCCTTCATAAAACTTGTTAAAATAAAAATCGTAATAGGCAAATGGAATGCGATATAAGGGAACAGCAGTGTGATTGGTGTATTTAGTAGTCCTAAGTTTTTCATCAAAATAAACATTGGTACTAGTGTTGCATGAATTGGAATTAATAATCCAAAGACGAAAAATCCATATAACCATTTGCTCAACTTGAAGTCAAATCGAGACAAGAAATAGGATGCTAATGCCCCGATAAAAACAGTTAAAGCTGTTGCTGTTACGGTAATAAAAATACTATTTTTAAACAGAGTGCCTAGGTTTGCAATTTCCCAAGCATTCGCAAAATTATCAAATACAAATTCCTTAGGGAATCCTAACTGGTTAACCGCAAACTCCTTATCCGATTTAAAGGAGTTGATCGCCATCCAGAGTATTGGATATGCGTTAACAATAGCGAATAAGATTAATGTAATATATATAAGTGGTTTTTTAATACTTTTTTGCTTTGGTACTTTATTTGTTTTCTCCACTATGTCCACCTCCTATATCATTTTCTTTCCTAAAACTTTGTTCACAACGGCAATTAAGATCAGACTAAAGAAGAAAATGAATACTGACACAGCACTACCATATCCGTATTGTAATTTCGAGAATGTCTCATTAAACATATAGAGTGCCATAACATCTGTTGAGTGGGCAGGGCCACCATTTGTCATCACATAGATTAAATCAAATGTCTTCAAGCTACCTGAAATACAAAGGATAATGGCAACTAGAATGGTATCCCAAATCATAGGAACGGTGATTTTCCAAGTAATCGCCCATTCTGATGCACCATCGATTTTGGCTGCTTCTAATACTTCACTAGGTACATTTTGTAATGCCGCTAAGAAAATAATCATATATAGGCCAACGAATTGCCATACCACTACAACTAAGACAGCAATCATGGTCCATTTTGTATCCCCTAGCCAGTTTTGTGCAAGATCACCTAGTCCAACAGATCGTAATACTTCATTGATTAATCCGTTACGAGAGTTGTAGATTAAACTCCATGTTAAAGAAATAACGACTGTTGATAGTACTACAGGTAAAAAACCAATGGTTCTAAAAAGTTTTGCTCCTCTGATTTTGCGATTAAGTAAAAGTGCAATGAATAATGCGATTGGGACCTGTCCCAACACAGAAGCTAATACAACATAAATGTTATTTTTTACTGAATTCCAAAAAAGAGGATCTGTGAATAGCTTTCTAAAATTGTCTAATCCAATAAAAGTCATTTCATTGAACCCGTTCCAGTCCATTACTGAATAATAAAAGGATTGGAGAATTGGATAGATGGCAAACACCACATAGAGGATGAAGGCCGGCAAAATTCCTACTACAAGTGCGACCCTGCTTGTCTTTGTTAATTTCATGTTCTCCCCCCTAAATACTCACAGGTTACTTAAAAATCAAGTAACCTGTGATCAAGATATTATTTACTTTCTACTTCTTTTTGCATTTGTTTTGCTAGTTCTTCAGGTGTTTTGTCACCTAATGTAATGGATTGAAGACCATTGTTGATAATATCTGTTAATTCAGGTGTTAATGTCGCATCATATACAGGTGCTAGTCCACCTTTAACATAACTATTTGCATCCTGGAAGACTTGTGGAATGCTGTCATCCATTTCAACCTCTGCAGGTACAATAATATTTGCTTTGACTAAGCCTTGGTATAACTCTTCATCATAGTAGTATTTCAGGAATGTGAACGCTGCTTCTTGCTCTTCTTCGCTTAACTGGCTGCTAACTGCGATACCTCCACCAGCAACTCCTGCGATTTTAGCTTGATCTCCATTTCCACCCTCAAACGCTGGGAATGGTGCTACACCAATGTTATCAATATTTTCAACACTCTCTAAAATTGGACCAATTGCCCATGAACCTGCAAAGTGCATGGCAGTCGTTCCTTTAATAAATTCATTTCTTGATTGAGCTTCATCAAGGGTATTCATGTCTTCATTAAACGCATTCATTTTTGTTAATTCATCAATTACTGATAATGCACTAACAAACTGTGGATCTTCAAAAGAACCTTCTCCGTTTAATGTATTCTTTAAGAAATCACTTCCTGTAAAACGATCTGCAATTGTTGAGATGTATACAGATTGTAACGGCCAGATTGCTTTATTACCTAAAGCAATTGGTGTTTTACC
This sequence comes from Bacillus sp. JJ1533, assembly GCF_036965045.1. Taxonomy (NCBI): domain Bacteria; kingdom Bacillati; phylum Bacillota; class Bacilli; order Caryophanales; family Bacillaceae; genus Bacillus; species Bacillus sp. JJ1533. The sequence continues at coordinate 282,190 of NZ_JBALOV010000025.1, forward strand.
ATTGTCATCAAGTGCTTTTACAAGTTCTTTTAATTCTGCATATGTTGTTGGAAACTCATCGTAACCAACTTCTTTTAGCATTTCTTTATTGTAATAGATTAAGCTTGTAATACTTACGTTAGCTGGGATTGCGTAATAATTTCCATCAACAGCATAGTTTTGAAGGATTGAATCCGGAATAACCCCGTCCCAATTTTCAACGATTGAGTTAAGTGGTAAGATTGCTCCACCTTCAGCCAAAGGCGCTGTTCTTGCACCAGGCCATACACGCATTAGGTCAGGTAATTGATTTCCTGCTGCTTGTGTTCTTAATTTTGTTTCATATTGATCATGTGGAATCTCTTCGATTTTCACTTGAACATCTTCGTGCTCTTCATTAAACTTTTTAATAATGTTTTTGGAGAGCGTATTTTCTGGACGATCCTCTGTCCAGTCCGTCCAAAGCGTTAGTTCAATTGCGCCATCCTTTGAAGACGATGCTTCTTTATCATCGTTACCGCCACATGCTGCTAGAGTTAGCATGATGAGTAACCCCATTAGGATAAAACCTAATTTCTTCATAATCTATTCCTCCCTTTTTATCTCTTATTAAAGCGTTTTCATACCTTGCGATTATTATTATATCGCTTTCATTTTTTTCAACTATCCTACAAATCTATAAAAACATCCAAAATTCTTGGATAGGGTTTAATAGGGGTCTTTAAGTTCTTGGAAGAATAGATATTGTTTTCTGGAATGACAAAAAAACTCCCCAACATATGTGGGGAGTCACAAATCCTATATTTTCTGGTAAACCATTTCTCCATTTACAAGCGTCCATAAGACGTCAAAGTCGTTGTTCAAGAGCACTAAATCGGCATCAGCACCTGCTTGGATACGCCCTTTTCGTGGTAATCCGAGAATATCTGCTGGCGTTTCGGTTGCCATCCTAATTGCGTCACTTAAAGGGATACCTGCCTCTACGGTTTTTGCCAATGCCTCGTTCAACGTTACTGTACTTGAAGCGAGAGTGCCGTCCCCCAAAGTTGCTACTCCATTGTGAACTGTCACTTCATGGCCTCCAAACAGGTAGGTGCCATCGCCCATTCCCATTGCCTGCAAGGCATCTGTAATGAGCACCATTTGACTTGCTCCTTTTTCCCTGTACATGAGCCGGACAATCGCCGGATGCAAATGCACATAATCAACGATGGCCTGGACACTGACATGGCTTTCTTCAAATGCCGCAATGACAATGCCGGGGTCACGATGGTGAATCGGCCGCATTCCATTAAAGCAATGGGTGACATGACTTGCACCACAGCCAAATGCCTGTTTTGCCTCCTCATAGGTGGCGTCAGAATGGGCAATGGAAGCAATAATCCCCTTCTCCTTTAAAAACTCAATCAACTGAAGACCGCCTGGCAACTCAGGTGCGAGCGTCACCATTTTAATTAAGCCGTTTGATTTTCCGAGGATCCGTTCCATTTCCTCAATATCGGGATGGCGTAAAAACCGTTCATTTTGCATCCCTTTTCGTTTCACATTTAAATAAGGCCCTTCAATATGCATCCCGACAATTTGGGCACCTTGCTCGTTGCCTTCAACCTCCGAAACATTTTCAATCATCTGGAGAAGATCCTCGAATGTAGATGAAACTGAAGTTGCTAAAAACGATGTGCAACCTGTTCGGGCACAGGCCTTTGAAACGGCTTGTACACTTTCAACCATTCCATCCATCATATCAAAGCCGTCTGCACCGTGAATATGGACATCAATCATCCCAGGAATCAGCAAATGTCCACCGCCATCAATTTCTGCATCAGCGGTAAATTGAGCTTTTTCTCCCCCTACTTCTAAGATTTGGCCATCACGAATTAAAACGCTTCCCCATTTCAGTTCCTGATTTTCCACCAATCGGATATTGCGAATCACAGTTGTAGTCATGGTGATTTCCTCCCTTTAGTTAAAAATAATTACTTTCTGAAATAATTAAAGTTTACTGATTGAACACCGGGACAGGTTTTGGTTGGTTACTTGGTACAAGACCTTCGACCGTTGGCCATTCATCTTCCCATTGAAGAGGGTCAATCATCAGTGATCGTCGGGTTGCTCCATTGGCTAAAAAGGGCTTGTCTTTATCAACGGCATGATAAACGATCCAATCGGTTCCTTGATCATCCGTGACAATGGAATTATGACCGGGACCGGCAAATAATTTTGGCCCTTCATCATTCGGAAATTGCCCCGTTAAAATCAACGTTCCGCCTCCAAAGATTAAATCTTTTCCATCCTTGTCGACGTAAGGTCCAGTAAGGTTTTTTGACCGGCCTACTGCCACATTATAACCGCTCTTATCCCCTTCACAGCATGTACCACGTGATCCAAAAAAATAAAAATAATCATTCCGCTTGATCACATAGGCAGCTTCATAGTCATTGCCAGCAATGTGAATCGGATCTCCAACCGTTTGGAACCCGTCTTTGGCAAGCTCCACCACGAAAATGCCATGAAAGCTTCCCCAAAATAAATAAGGCGTCCCCTCTTTATCCACATAGAGCATGGGGTCAATCGAATTTCCTACACCAATATCCTTGCTGTCAAATAATTTCCCTTGATCTTGGTAGGGTCCTTCCGGATTGTCGGAAATCGCCACCCCTATCCCTGGGTTGGCATCTCCCCAAACAGACATTGAATAGTATAAATAATACTTGCCATTAAAATAACTTATATCTGGTGCCCATAAAGAGCCTGTCTCTTTCCATGTCGGTTTCTCCTGAAAGGCTTCCCCAACATAGGTCCAATCCGTTAAATTCTTTGAACGAACAATCGGTATCAAACGAGCGCCTTTTTCATCACCCCAGTCATCTTCCGTTCCAAATGCATAAAAATATCCATCCTCTCCCTTCACGATGGATGGGTCAGCAATAACCGGCTCAAATACAGGATTTTCATAGGTTTTTTCTTCACTTTTTTGTTGTGAACAACTACTCATGATTATCACCATTCCTATAATGAATAAGATTGAAATTCGTTTCATTTTACTTGTCCCCTATCAATTTTTAGAAAAGTGTACCAGGACGGGGACTTGCCAAAGCAAATCCCCGAACCCAACTACCTTTTTCTAAAAACAGTTCTCTATAAATCTGCCAATTCAACCCGAACGGTAGCCAATCCCCATGCCTGCACTTCCACATTCAGTGTCCCATCTGGGAGAACGGGTAACACGGCAACCTCTTTTTCTAGTAGATCCGTTAGACAAGCGTTCATGATTTTCTTGCCTGGGATGGAAAAATGGACAATCTGGTTGTCACCTGTAATTTCTTGAAATCTTAAGATCCAGTCTTCAGACCATTTCGCTTTTTTAAAAGTAGTTAAAATGACACCTTCCCCGTCCAGTTCAGCCAGCTTGCTTTCAACAGGCTGATCGTAAGGAGCTTTTGGCTTGCGAAAATCCTGGAAGCTGATGCGATGTCCATATAGCGGCTGACGTGCCGTCCAGCCAAAACGAAAGGCCTTGTCTTTCGATATTTTTTCCTGGCTCATAATACTGTAGGAATATTCGATTAGACCTCCTTGTGAGGCTTTATAGTTGGTATTCCAATAATTATTCAACACATAAGAAAAGACACGGCTTCCTGTTAGGTCAAGCGTTTTGGGCCATTTTCCTTGTACGATGTTTCCAATGCAGAATAACGGGATGTGAGGGGAAGCCAGGACAATATCGGCATCCTTACCTTCCATCAGAATGGAGGATTGCAACGGGAGCCACTCTTTGCATCCCCCCGGCAGTTGATGTTTATCCCAATTCACCCATCCCAGCTGAGAATCGGAACTTACCTCTGCCTGCTTCAACCGAAATGGAAAAGCGATATATACCGCTTCTTTCTCCAGGCGCTCCTGTTTGTTATAGCGATAGCAAACGTCCAATCGCTTTTCTGTATCAACCATTTTCCATTCGATCTCCAATTCTCCGAAAGGGACCATTCCTTTCAATGTCACCTTTTTACCGTACATGAAGGACTCGACACGGCTCTCCGTTAGCTCGAAATCTGACAGCACTTCAGCATTTGCTTCTGGCATGTCACTTTGATTTCCGACCAATCGCGTTCCTTCCCCGCCTTTGGCATAGAGAAATTGTCCAAATCCCCATTCATCATCGGAATCGATTATTTCCTTTTGAAGCTCCTTGTCAAATAAACTCGTTACATAGCCGCGGGAAGCTTCGATTACGACTCGGTAATAATCGTTTTCCAGGACGCACGGTTCAACAACTTCTTCTTTTATCCCTGCAGCACTTTCGGCGGTTCCATTCTGGTATTCTTTATCCGTTCCGACCTCGATTGTTCCGTCCATTTCTTTCAACGAAATCCGCCGATAACTTAAGCCCGGAACAGAATCAACCCATACTGCAACAATCGCTTGTGTGGCAGTAGTTTGGACACACCGCGATGGAATGGCTTCACCAGATATTGGATCGACCGGTATTTCATTTCTCGCGATTTCAAAAATGACTTCACTGCTTGCCGTCCAGCTGTGAGGATTATAAACAACAATCTCCCGGCCAGTATTATTCCAGTTCAAACTATGACGTACAGCTGCAGTATGGAGCAGTCGGCTCGCCCATTGATAGCCATCTTTTGCAAAATGCTCCTTAATGGCCCATTGATCCCTTTGTAAGAGAGCATCCGGATCAGTGGCACTCAAAAAGGCTCCCCAAGTATGTTCGACAAATTGCAGATTGGCCTTCCATGCGGAATCAAACTGTTTTTCTGGATACTCCCATCCATCATTATGAATGGCTGCTAATGACTCTAGCTTTTCTGCAGCTGGAAGCATCGCCTGCGCCTTCCTGATCTCAATCGCCGGAGCAATGGTAGAACCCACTCCATCCTCCCAGTACGCTCCCCCGTCCCCTTTTACAACTGGAAAATAATTACCGAAATTTGACTCCACATACTCAAAAAACTCTGTGACATCACAAGCGATTAATTGAGGGTATGCATAGGTTTGATTCCAATTCTTAGTAAATTCAATCGGCTGTGGATCAAGGTCGGTATTATCCGCTTCCTGTCCGTAAAGCAACACGGCATCAGGTGCATAATCTTTCCGTTCATACTCATCAAGCCACATTTCCAATCCCCGCTCGGCTGATGCCTTGACAGGCGGGCTGCCGCAGACTTTTCTAAGCTCGCAGTACATTTTCGACAACCACACTAGAACCTTCCCCCCGTTCACACCTTCCCAATAATAAGGAGATGCACGATGCAGTCCGCCATTTAAGCGGAATGGACCTCGGTCCTGATTATTGGCGTGGACCAGGTATTTGACACCTGAACCTTCGTAAATCGCCGGGAGGGAACTCGACAAGGATGGAACATCGACAATTGCTGTATACACGGCCCTTTGGCCCGCTGGCCGTAAAAGCTCCTCTGTATATTCGCCATTGCGAATTAAATCCTCCAAGGAGGCATATTGTGTCAATAAATCCAAATAGGAATGGGGAATCCCTAATCGTCCTTCCTTAGAAAACTTGAGCAACTGCTGAATTCTCTCCTGACTGCGGGTAGCCAGGTAGGTTTCGAGTACCCATGAAGCATCAAGATGATAGGCAAAAGCCGGGATGTCTGCCTTCTCCTCTTTCTCCCGTTCCAGCCAATCCAATGCCGTATCAATATTGCGGCACAGCCTTTCAGCCACTTCCCACTGTCGGTGGGTATAGCCAATATCCGTGTGGGAATGGGGAGAAAGATAGACCTTCCATTTCCGTCGGCGCTTCAATGTACCCATTTGATAGAGGTGATCACCCAGATAAAGAGAATAGTTAACCGGGTTTTCTCCATCCTTTATATAAAAACGAGTATGGAAATGTCCGAAAGCTAGCTTCGGAATATCCAAATCTACCAATTCCTCTGTATTTCCATCGCTCAAAATAAGCTTTAGTTTCATTTCAGATATTGGTTTTGTCAGTTCCACATACATATGGCATAACTCATAAAGCTGACCATCCTTTTCTTCGTACATGACAGAAGGTGTAAGCTCTAAACGATGGATTGGCTCTGTGGTGTGCTGCTCAAGTCTGGAAAAAGTGATAGATTGATAGATAAACCCTGCGCCATTTGCCATACGGTCAAGGCGCTTTATTTTCTCGGGATTGCTGACGTGAATAAATTCTCCGCCATCGCGGCTGATCAATTCGAATGTGTTTTCGCCATTGATAAGAAGCTCGCCAGGTATAAGTAGTTCTGCCACTCCCTCTGAGTAAATGGTCGTATGGAGCCCAGAATGCAAGGCAATATTTCCTGATTCAGAAGGCTTTGGCCGAAAATACACATTTCCACTTGTTCCATTCACCTTTACTTCCAGGAAGGCAAGTCTTGGGGCAATGACAAGGTAGTGAATTCGGAACAAATACATCTCTTCATTCGAAAACTCGTCCAGGTTACATTTTATGGTGTACGGATGGAGCTGATAACCGGAATCCGGATCAGCTTCACTTGGATGGAAAAGTGGCCATTTCTGTGTTTCCGACTTATTCACATCAAATACATGATGATCGAATAGATGAGGCTGCTTATAATTATCAACTAATTGATTGCTCTTCCCATCAGGGGAACCGATGGACCATACTACATGTTCAACCATATTTCTACACTCCCATTTTCTGCCTTCATTCTTTTTAAAGCAAAACGAGGTGTTCTCGTATTCTTTCACTCTATTCATAGTAAACATTACTAATTATCATGATGACCTACCTGTAATCGATCATCTTCAACACTTGGAATCTCCCTTAATAGTGCTGGTGGTAACCAGTTTCCGTCTTGTTTCGGCGGAGGGGTTAAGCCATCTCCTGGCTGTGGGATATTACTCCATTTTCGACCTTCCCCATTGAATTGCGGGAGCCAAGGATCCAGGGCTTCGAACATTTCATCAACCATGCTCCAAACTTCTTCCGTGTTACATACTGCAGCAGTTAATGGATCATGGAGAATCGCAAGTTTTACAAGTTCTCGGTTACCGGTTAATGCTGCTTCTACCGCCATTTCCTGAACACTAATACTCGCTCTGCATGTAGCTGCGCATTGCATTGGAAGATCGCCAATAAATGCAGGATGGATTCCAGTACGATCCACATAGCAAGGAATTTCTATTGTAGATCCATTAGGAAGGTTTGTAATAAGACCTTTATTTTCAATATTAAAATGTCCTCGATAAGGCCTTCCTGTCTCAAGCGCTTCAATAATATAGGAACCATGTTCTTCCGATCGATTACCCAATTCGATGTATTCTGCCTCGCCATTTAACCATTTTGGATACATTTCCCGATATTCACTTGTCTTCTTAATACATTGGTCAAGATAGCCCGCTGTTACACCGCCAATCCAGTCTTGAGGATAAATCCAACGATGTAGTTCATCTTTCCGTTTTCGGTACCAAGGCAAATACTCGCTTAAATGTCCATTTGATTCCGTCAAATAATAGCCAAACCGCTTTAAGACATCTATTCGGCATGGTTCTGTTACGGATAGCCGAGGGTGTTTTTCAAATGCCTCAAGCAAATGCGGAAGCATATCTTTTCCTTTGTGTTTTACCTCAATATACCAAGTTTGATGGTTAATTCCTGCACAAACAAAATCCACCTCTTCCTTAGGCAATCCAAGGGCAGTTGCGATTTGCCGGTGCCCACCTTGTACTCCATGGCATAGACCTATTACCCTAACTCCCCCAGCACGCCTCAAGGCCCATGTATTCATCGCCATTGGATTTGAATAGTTTAGTAGCAGAGCATCAGGACAAACTTCACGCATATCCTTGGCAATATCCAATAATACCGGAATCGTACGTAATGCAAAAAAGACTCCTCCTGGTCCAAGCGTATCCCCAACACATTGGTCTACACCATACTTCAGGGGAATCTCTACATCATATCGGAACGCCTCAAGCCCACCAACCCGAGCGATGCAAAAAACATAATCCGCGTCTTTCAGGGCTTCTTTCCGATTGGTCGTCGCAAGTATGGTAGCTGGCAATTGATTGTCGTCAATCATCTTTCGGCAAAGATTCGCCACCATTTCAAGGTTTTCTTCACTGATATCCATAAACCGAAACTCCGTATCTTGAAATTCCTTTACAGACAAAATATCCATCATTAATCTTCGGGTAAAACCAATACTTCCTGCACCAATCATGGCAATTTTCAACATTGGATAGGACCTCCAAATCCATTAAAAATAGGAACACGCATCAGCTATTTCATTCTGAGATTAATTGTTTAAGAGCATTTACATTAAAGGCGAGACTTTCAAAAGGATCCCCTTCAAATTCCTCCTGTTCAACGGTGAACCATTCAATACCATACTCTTTTCCCGCCTTAATGAGGGAGTCGAAGTCCAGCTGACCTTTTCCAATTTCAGTCCCCATTTTTTTACCGTTTACCATTTTCATATCTTTCATATGCAATGAAACAACTCGATCTTTATACGTTTTGATGATTTCTAATGGATTTTGTCCAGCAAAGCTTGCCCAATAGCAATCCAGCTCCATTTTTACGAATTGTGGATCTGTTTCGTTAAATAGCAGTTCAAAACCTGTCTCATTACCAAAGGTTGTAAATTCAAAGTCATGATTATGATACCCAAACATAAATCCGGCCTTTTTACAAGCTTCACCAATTTGATTCAGCGTTTCCGCCGTTTTCTTATAATCATCAGCTGTCTGCCTCATCTCTCTTGGAAGCGACGGGCAAATAATGAGGTCATTTCCAAGCGTCTGATGGTATTCAAACGTTTTCTCTAATTCATCATGTAAAAGTTGATCGATTCCCACATGCGCACCGGCAACTACCATTTCCTTCTCTGCTAACAATCGTTTCACTGTTTCTGCTGGAGTATTGTAGAACCCTGCAAATTGAATGCCTTCATACCCAAGACTGGCGACTTTTTGAATCGTTCCTAAAAAATCCTCCTCTGCTGCTTTCCATACTGAATATAATTGAATCCCAATTTTACTCATCAAAACCTTCTCCTTCCTTTTGGGTGAGGTGTGTGTGTGCAATCTCGCCAATTTTCACCGCTTCTCCCTTGGCGGCAGACATATATAAGCCATTAATAATTTGTTGGAGATAGACTCCTTGTTCAGCGGTACTTAACGGAGGTGTACCATTTAAACAGCCATCTACAAATCTTCTAATCTCTTGTTCATGGTAATTTCTTTTCGGTAAATGTGCTGGTGTAATGTCAATTAAGGAATCATACTTTTCTTGGTAGATCTTTAACGGGAAGACATCAGCTCCACCTTGGTCACCCATTAAGGTTACACTCATTTCATCTATTTTCTCGACATTTGCAGCAAAGGCCGTTTCCAAAAGAATAGACGCACCATTTTTGAAAGTGATCATTCCACGTGCCATGTCTTCAATCGAGAAGTTTTCCCAATCCCATGAACCCATTAGCCCCACGCCTTTTCGGTTCCCTAGCTTTTGGTAAGTTACACCCAAGACAGTGTCGGGTTCAGGGTAGCCCATTAAATATAAAGCAGTATCCAGCATATGGACCCCTATATCAATTAATGGCCCTCCACCTTGGAGCTCCTTATTGGTAAAAACTCCCCATCCGGGAATACCCCGACGACGCATCGCTGTGACACGGGCAGCATAAATGTCTCCAAGTTCTCCACCATCAATAAATTTCTTTAACATTTCGACTTGTGGGGCATAGCGGAAATGAAATCCGTATGTTAGAATCTTCCCGGCCTTTGACGCAGCAGAAGCCATTTCCTCTGCTTCCTTAGCTGTAATAGCTGGCGGTTTTTCACATAAGACATGGCAGCCAGCTTGTAGTGCAGCAATTGCAGCAGGATGATGGAATTTATTTGGGGTACAAATACTCACTGCATCTAATTGGACTTTTTGAAGCATTTCTTCATAACTTGAAAAAACGTTCGGTATGTTGAAATCCTCTGCTAGTTTCTCAGCTTTTTCTTTTACGACATCACTTACGGCCACAATCTCAACCTGTTCTCCACATTTTAAATAGTTTGGAACATGTACGTCCCTTGCAATACCACCTGTTCCTATAATACCTACCCTTACTATTTTTCCCATGTTTTTCACCACTTTCTACGCGATTTTCCTGATTTGTATGTCTAGGAATAGCTTGAATAGCCAGCACCATAAGTTGAACCTATAGTGCTGGCTTATTTAAAAATTAAAACCAGAGCTTAAATGTCTTAATTTCATATGGTGTGACTGAGAAGTGGAGGGTTTGCCCATGATGGACAGCCTTGTTTATCTCTTCTTCCATCAAGTTACATTCCACTGCTTTCTTGATTGGCTGAGCAAATGTCACATTCGCATCATTTCGATACTGTTTATATTCATAGAAACGGACAATGACTGCCTCATCATCTTCTGCCTTCTTCACTGTTTCAAGAACCACATTGTCACTATCGACAGCAGCAAACTCATATCTTCCAGGCAGATTTCCAGCAGGGTTCGCTTCCAGCAGGCTAGCTAACAGCGGCACATTCATCTCATACGCCTCTTTGACAACATTACCTTCACGCCAATCACCCGCATGCGGCAACAAGCTATACGTAAATTGATGGAAACCTTGGTCCGCTGTTTCGTCTGGACGGACGGCAGACTTAATGAGAGTTAGTCGCATTACATGTTCTTTCACATCATGTCCATACTTACTATCATTCATCAGGCTGACACCGTAGTTCCCCTCAGAAAGGTCTACCCATTTATGGCCAACTACCTCAAATTGAGCAGTATCCCAGCTTGTGTTTGAATGCGTTGGACGCTCAATATTACCGAATTGAATATCATAGGTTGCTTTCGTTGAACGAACATTAACTGGGAAGGCTACCTTTAATAATGTTTGTTTCTCCTGCCACTCGACTTCATTTTTGAAATCGATTTTTGGAGAGTCTTTGTAAATTGACATGTACTGGGTAATCGTTGAATCAAAGAATTGCCATGTCAATTTTAATGTCCCGCGAATCGGACCTTCTTCGACAACCTCAATATGGGTTAAAGAATCAATCTCTCGCATTTTTTCTTGATAATAAAGATCGATATCCCATGCATCAAACTTCATTGGCTTATCTTCAAACGTTTGGAACACATTGCCTCTTTCGCCATCAGCAAGAACTTCGCGCTGGTACCTCTTATCAAAAAGGGAAGTCATTTGCCCTTTTTCATTCAAGCGGATTTGATAATACTCGTTCTCAAGATAATCCGTTTTGACGACCATTGTTGATGAAGCTTCCTCCGCAGGTACGAAAGTGAAGGTTTTATAACCAAGCCCTGGTATTTCGTCAGTAACCAGCAGCACTTTTTCCGCATCTCCCTCTTTCATGACCTGAACCGGAAGAGCCTTGCCTTCTTCATCTACCAACGCGACATTTCCTTTTACTTTATCCGTTACCGGCAGTTCAATCAGACCTGCTCGTGAATGAGAGAGAGAGTTAAACACTACAACTCCATCTTTATCCTGTTTGATCTGGCTGGTGATGCTGCCTTTGGCTTCTTCAAGTATTCCTTCAGCCAATCTTTGGATATTTTCATAATCGTTACGCGCATCTTCGTTTACCTGGCGGATGGATGAACCCGGCAGGATATCATGGAACTGGTTAAGCAGAAGCAGTTCCCAGCCTTCATTTAATTGGTCATGCGGGTATTGATACCCTTTCGAGAATTCTTTGGCTAATGTATTCATCCATTCTGCATTATGGAACGCAATTTCCGCCTTCCGGTTACCTCTCTTGAGGGCCGCTTGAGAGGTATATGTACCGCGATGATATTCAAGGTACAACTCTCCGTCCCAAACAGGCAGCTTCTTGTCTTCTACGGTGCTGCGCAATTTTTCAAAGTAATCTTCAGCCTTTTGCATTTCTACTTGCGGCAATCCAGGGAGATTTTTCATCGCACGGGCTGCTTCGATCATTTCCTTTGTCGGACCTCCGCCCCCGTCACCCCAACCGAAGGCAAGAAGCAACTCATCATTGACGTCCTTTTGCTGGTAGGCATCCCAAATACCTTTTACACTCGAAGGTTCAACCATTCCGTTATAGGTGTAGAATGGAGAATCATCTTCCGGTGTCGTGATAAAATGGGTTAACATGTGAGTACCATCAATTCCTCGCCACTCGAATGTGTCATACGGGAAGCGATTATATTGGCTCCAGCTAATTTTTGTTGTCATAAAGGTTTCGATCCCGCTCTTTTTCATAATTTGCGGAAGTGCCCAAGAATAACCGAACACATCTGGAAGCCAAACAACTTTTGTATCAACCCCAAACTCATCTTTCATAAATCGTTTTCCGAATAGGAGTTGACGGATAAGCGACTCTCCATTTGGAATATTTGTATCCGGCTCAATCCACATGCCGCCGGTGATTTCCCATTCTCCGGAAGCAACCTTTTCCTTTATTTGCTGATAGATTTCCGGATAGTCTTCCTGGATATATTTATACAGCTGCGGAGATGTATGGATAAAGCGGTATTCAGGATACTGCTTCATTAAATGAAGCACCGTTGAAAATGTTCGTGATGCTTTTTCACGTGTATGAACCAAGCGCCATAACCAAGCCATATCGATATGGGAATGTCCCAGTACCTTTACCTTTGGCTTTAATTCATCGATTTCGCCCATTTTTTCTACTTCATCAGCTAAAAATTGATACGCTTCCAGAACGGATTGATAGAACATTTCCGAACCAGGCTTTAAGAAGTCAATCGTTAAAAGGGATTGATTAAGTGCTTGAAGCAATTTCGTTCTACGTAAGTCCATTTCATCAAGGACCTTAACGGCTTTCACCAACGTATCAGCCAAATAAAAATATTTTTCCGTCGGAACATTGACAACGGCAAGCTTAGCTGCTTTAAATCTGCGGCGGTCAGGTGGATTCAGCACCCCGCTCCATGCTTTTAAAGCAATCTGAAGTTCACCTTTCTCCACTAGCTCTTGTGGAATCCATGCTTCTTCATGCCAGATATCAATCCCCTGAAGCGGTGCCCCATTTACGTATAAAAGCGTTTCAGCTGTAGAGTCGCCGCCATCACGAGGGCCCACAAGAAAATACAATACTACCCGTTCCTTTTTCCATTGCTCTGGGATTGTCACTGTCGTGCGGAACCAGGCAGATTTATCATAGCCTCCCCAAAAGTCGCCGACTTGGAAGTCCTTCCAATCATGGTCATCGAAATCAGGCTTGTATGCCTCTTTATCCTCATCGCCAAATGCCCATTCCTTGTATTTAAACAATGGGATTTCCTGTGTTTGTTTATAAATAAACCCTTTTAATTCTGATAGATATTTCTCGATTTTTTCGACGGTAAAGTACATATTCATTGTCACTTGTCACCTCAATTTTTAATATGTTCGGGCAAATGTTCGGAACTCAATGACCGGCTCTTCGCCTTGTGGCTGATCATCCACCAGAAATCCCCCGGCTTTCTTCGGAAGACAGAGAATGGTAAAGCGCTTTGATTCTCCAGGAAACAAAGTAATATAGCTGTCATCGCTTTCCATCCAAAAGGAATTGGTGGTTTCCTCCGGATACACATGGAGGCAGACATCCTCCCCATCATTTTCAACAAGGCAGGTACTAGTGAGACCTTCGTCTGTTTGAACCCATGGTGATTTTTCCACCACCTTCAGCCTTGCCTGCGGAAGTTCAAGGGCCGTTGAATAAACTGCTTCCGCTTTTGTTGAAAACGTATAAAGGTTCTCTTGAAAAACTTGATCATCATCAAGCAGCTGCAAGCGGACGAAAAACATTGGCCCATATTCTTTTGTAACTGGGAATTCAAAGTCAATGCTCGATGCCTTGTATGGCTTGACTTGAACCTTATTTGTTTTTTCCAAAAGAATACTGCCTTTTACTGTTAATACTTGCACCCTGACCACCGTTTCGACCTCATCCCCGTTCCCATGGACAAAAACCGGAGCTTGAAACAAACTGCCAACCTTATAGTCTAATTTTCGATAATCTAATGAGACATGGAGTTTAGCAAAGGCCTTGCGCGCCCAATGATAAGCCATTTTCTCCTCGCCGTAATAATCAACGAGATTCGTACAGGAAGCATTCGGCCATGGTTCGTTCAACTGCCAAATCAAACTGCCGCTATTCTGGAATTCTCTTCTCCGGTTGGCCTCAATAATATATCGAAGCCCTTCCGCCTGTATCCATTGACTACAATCTACAAAGGTAGAGATATCTTCTATCGGACCAAACAATTCCTGATCCCTGATTAAGGTGCCCCACCATTCACCATGGTGGCGCCAAACCATATGATCAGACATTTTGGTCGGCTTCAGATGTCGTTCACCAAGAAATTTCCGCAAGCTTTTAAACTGGCTGACTCCATCCATACCAAATTCACTATGAAACAATGAATCTGACGCTGCATACAACTGGTAATGGTACGGATTGCCTCCATATCGCCAATTCCCATGAACATCATGGCTGACTCCCTTTTTCTCTGTAACAAATTCAACCGGGCCCGATGCAGAAGTAGGCAGGAATAGCCTGTTGTGATCGTAGCGTTCTACCAATTTCTTTAATTGCGCAAGATTTTCATCTTCATAGGTAGAAGGTTTAAAGTCTTCATCCATTAATTCATTTCCGCCACTCCAAATGGTCAATGACACATGGTTCCTTTTTTCCTTTAACGCAGCTGTCGCAGTCTCGGTAAGTAATTTCAAAAATTCAGGCTTTTTAGATGGAATATTGTCAATGCCGGAGCTGGACTGTATAAATTCCTGCCAGACCAAAATCCCGTATTGGTCACATAATTCGTAGAATATTTCCTTTTCAATGATGCCGCCGCCCCAAACACGGACCATATTTCCATTTGCACGAACAATCTTTTTTAACAAATATTGATAATGCTCGCGGGTTACGTTCCCATATAAATGGTCAAGCGGTGTCATATTAAAGCCTTTAAGATAGATTTTCTTCCCATTAATGGCTACTGTATATGGAAGTGCTTCCTCCGGGCTGTCATCGTTCTGGATGTACTCCAGCTTGCGGATGCCGGTCTTATACTGTTTATGGTCAAGGATTCGCTCTCCATCCCTCAGAACAAGCGAAATACGATAAAGAGGCTGCCCGCCATATCCGTTTGGATACCATAATTCTGGCTTCTCTATCTGAAAGACATTGTGCTTCTCCACTTCCTCTGGCTGTACGGCTATTTCGTTGTGATAAACGCATTCGCCGTTCGGACGATAGCAAGTCGTTTCCAAAAGGAGTGGCTTGTTTGGAGCCGTTTCGTTGTGATCAATATGTATGGTCAAATCAATCACCCCGGCTCCGTCCTGTACATCTGTATAAAGAGCCGCCTCAGCGATCGATGCCTGCTGATGAACTTTTAAGATAATCTCATCCCAAAACCCGATATTGACCAATCGGGTAGAAAAATCCCACTTATAATTAAATCGGCTTTTTTGAGTGAAGGTTGCCGAAGTCTTGCCGATTTGTCCCATTTCATCAGGCGGATGCTTAAAAACAACCACCAGTTCAAATGTCTCATTTTCGGTGATTTGGCTTGTCACATCGAATTTCGCGGGATGATACATGCCTTTATGCTCACCAAGAAATTGACCATTCAAATAAAAAATGGCCTCATAATCCACGCCTTTAAAAATAAGCTCATATTTCTCTCCTAATTCCTCAGGCTTCATAAAGGTGGTTTTGTATACCCACCAGCGGTTTTCAATCCATTCGCATGTTAAACTGTTCATTTCATAGTACGGATGGTCAATCAGGCCTGCACGGTATAAATCGTAATGAACACCGCCCGGTACGGTGGCGGGAATCCAATCCGTTGTACCAACAAGCTGTTCACCCGTTTCCATGCTTTTGTCTTTTAGAGGCACCCAGGGCCAATACCCTTTAAGAAACCAAGTTTGTTTCGAAAGGTTAATCTCCACTTGCTTTCCTCCTGGACATTTTTATTTCATACACTTCAGATATTTCCGGAAGTTTGCGGATATCTCACATGGATTTGCATCTCCGGATGGATTTTTGCGTCGGTTTCCGCGGATTTGCTTCTATGGCTGGTTTTTTTGCGTCGGTTTCCATGAATTTGCTTCTCTGGCTGGTTTTT